>JAXJVW010000113.1:0-51961 GCA_036308365.1 Muribaculaceae bacterium | reverse complement strand
GTCGGGGGCGTCCAGACGGAAGGTGTCGCCCAAGGCATATCTGATCGGGAGCTTCATGTCGGGTATGCCCAACTGTGCCTTCACGGCTCCGTCCATGAATTCAACCATTGAGTGGATGATTGACTGTGGGTGCACAATAGGCTCGATTTGAGAGGGCTTGAGGTTGAAGAGCCAGCGTGCCTCGATTATTTCTAAGGCTTTGTTGAGCATGGTTGCTGAGTCGATGGTGATTTTTGCTCCCATGCTCCAGTTTGGGTGGCGCAGGGCGTCGTTAACGGTCACTGACTCGATTTGTTGGGCAGTGAAGGTTCTGAACGGACCTCCTGAAGCGGTGATTATGACTTTGCGCAGACGGTTGGGGTCTTCACCTTGCAGACATTGATAGATTGCGGAGTGTTCCGAATCAACCGGCAGGAGGGTTGAGGTTGAGTTGGCGAGGGCGTCGCACACAATGTCGCCTGCCACCACAAGGGTTTCCTTGTTGGCCAGGGCTATCTGTTTACCGGCGTTGATAGCGCGGAGGGTTGGTGTCAGGCCGCTGTAGCCCACGGTGGCTGTGACGACGGTGTCGAAGCAGTCGAGCATCATGCCGTCGTTAATGGCGTCCTGCCCGGCGGCGGTTCTGATCCCGAGTGGTTCGAGGGCGTCACGCAGTTTCCAGTAGAGTGATTTGTCGGCTATAATCGCCCATTGCGGTTTGAAACGGAGTGCTTGCTGGATTAAAGTGTCGACACGTGTGCCCGCGATGAGCACGGTGGCCTTGAACCTGTCGGGGTACTGGGCTATCACGTCGAGCGACTGTGTTCCTATGGATCCGGTTGACCCGAGTATTGCTATTCTTTTTTGAGTGGTCATTTCTGGTTAGAATCAATGGTGTAATTCCAGTTACAAAATTACTCAAAAAAATCCAATTCATCAAGTAACCGCGTTGCAATTGCCTTTGTTTGGTTTGATTGCCGGTCGATTTCTTTTTGGCATATGTCGCGGGCGATGTTTTTTGATGTCGGTAAAAGGTTGAAAAGCAGGCGTATGGCTGTGTATCTAACTGCCGGGTCGGGGTGTGATGCGAGTTCTTTGGCGAGCTCGAGGGCATAGGGCGTGTGGCGTAAAAGTCTGTGACACAGAATGTCGGATACCTCTGTGGTTGGTGCTTGCGTGGCCCAGAGCGAGGCTGTTTCGCGGCTTAGTGTGGCGGGGTCCATCAGCATTGGTGCGAGCAGCATTGATTCGCGGGTCGATTTGTTGTTCCACAGATCGTCGGCGAGTTGCGGGTTGTGCCCGATCGATTCCGCAATTTCAATCAGTTGAGGCATGTTCAGGCCGAAAATGATTTTGTAGTTTGCACCCGCTTTTCTTATTGTGTCGGCGATGATTCCGTTGCGTAGTGCGAAGAATTTGCGTTTTACGGCTTGCATGGAGTTGAATTGTGTCATGCTGATAGGTTTTATTAGGGGCTTGGGCTGATGGGGTGTTTGTCGGTTTCTGGATGGTTGTGGACGATGCCGACTGACGCATGGTTTGTCGGTTTCTATATTGAAAAAAACAGGCTAACCCTATTTGAGTCAGCCTGTTGGTTGTAGCGAATCCGGGAATCGAACCCGGGTCTCCACCGTGAGAGGGTGGCGTGCTAGGCCACTACACTAAATCGCCTTGCGTGTCATTCGCTTTTGACAGTGCAAAGGTAGGTCAAAAATTTGAATTACACAAACTATTTGAGGATAATTTTTCCAAAAAATTGTGGTTGATGGAAATCGGGTTCAGGTGTGTCGATGGGGAAAAGCGACATGAAGTGGGGCTGAGAGGTTCCTGACGCGCATTTGTTGAAGTTGGCTCTCATTTCAATGGGTTCACCGTTGTAGTGCACGCCGATGAGGTCTAACGGAATGGCGATGAGCACGTTCCATGTGAACAGTCCTTCAATTTCCTGGAACGGGCGTGTGCCACACGATGCGTAGCGGAGCACCCGTCCGAGTTCCTGATCGGTCAGTCGGGTGGGGTTGTGGCGTTCGGAGCGGTGTGAGGCGTTGATTGTTCCGATGCAGTTGAACTCGAAGTTCCAATAGTGGTTGTCGCAGGTTGGCGACACGAAGAACTCAATGCATGAGTCGCTTGCCACGGGTGAGTTGTTGGTGTAGTTGACGGCGCAGAGATAGTTGCATCGAACGAAGAAGTCGATGTAGATCATCTCGCCGTTGTGGGCCACGTTGACCACCGTGAGTGGCTGGTAGGGGTATTTGTCGCGCCAGTTGACTGATTCAATCGAGGCTTTGTTGCCCAGATCCTGAAGTGTGTTGATTACTTCGTCGGGGTTGAAGCCTTTGAGCGAGGGTATGTAGGGGATTTCTAATTCGGAGATGTTATGCATTGGCGTTGGTGATGTAGCCTTTCACACTCATGTAGCAGCCGGCAATGGCCATTATGAACAGGATTATAGCGATAATTCTGTTGAAGAGCCACATTGACCTGACGTTGAAGTGAGCGCGGACTTTGTTTACGAAAAATGTTATCATGTACCACCACAGGAGTGCTCCGGCGAATATTCCGGCGTAGCCAACCATGTAGTGGTAGTAGCGGAATTCGGGCAACAGGAAGTTGAACCGGGCGAACAGGCCTATGATGAAGAACAGTATCAGCGGATTGGAGAAAGTGAACAGGAATCCTGTTCCGAAGTCGGCGAAAAAGTTGTTTGATATTTCCTCCTGGGGTTTGAGCTGCCGGGCGGGGTTTTTGCGGAATAGATAGAAGGCGAAGCCGGCGAGCACCATGCTGCCTAAAAACTGGAGTATGCTTTGGTTTGCCTGGATGAAATCGGTGACGAACGACAGTCCCAGACCTGTCAGCAGGCAGTAGATCAGGTCGGACAGGGCGGCGCCTATTCCGGTGAAAAATGCGGGCCACCGGCCTTTGTTGAGTGTACGCTGAATGCATAACATTCCAATGGGCCCCATAGGTGCTGAGATGAGTATGCCTATGATGATGCCGCTGGTGGCTATGTCAATGAAATGATGCATTTTAGTGTGGCGTGAGTGGCGCTCTGCGGTGTGTCGGGGGTTAACGTATGCGATCGGAGTCGCGGAGTTTCTTTTCGTCGCGTTTCATGCCTCGGTAGGCCATCAGTGTGAATATCAGTGCTCCGACAAGCAGCAGCACTCCGCCGAACCACATTATCTGGCCGCCGGGCACGGATCCGTAGATGATGAAAAGTGCTGTGGCCGCGGTCACGGATATGAGCAGCATGGATATCAGGGCCACTCTTTTTTGCAACTGCAGGTTTTTGTAAAGGAATATGTTTATGAGCAGGAGCACTGCCGATGCTGTCGCCACTATCAGGAGCATGGGATAGTCTTTGACAATGACTGAGGTGATGTTCTCTTCCAGTGTGGCTGATCCGAGGGTGGATGTGCAGAATATTCCGAGAAGGATAATGGAAATTATGAGGTAGAGGGTTTGAATGCGTTGAATTTGCATGGTAACTGTGTTTTTTTTGTTTTCTGAAATGCAAATTTAATCAATACAATTCTTTTTACCAAAAAAACATCCGGAGTGTGTTTAAATTTAACATTAAATTTAACACGCTTGAGGTTCCGTCGCACAGATTATTTTAATTAATTTAAGAAAAAGCGGAGGCAGATGACCGATGTCGGTCATGAAATGGATGATGGTGCGCATGAAGTGGCAGGGGTTAGTTGCCGCTTCGCCGGAGACGGCGCCTATTCAGGCAGTTTGGAGTTGCGGAGGTTTGGCAGCAGGAGTGCTACGAAGCCAAGCAGGGGCATGTAGGCACACACGTCGTAGATGGTGATGATACCGTAGGTGTCGGCGAAGTTTCCGAGTACGGCCGACGCTATTCCGCCCACGCCGAAGGCGAAGCCGAAGAACAATCCTGAAATCATGCCGAGTTTGGTGGGGAGCAGTTCCTGGGCGTAAAGCAGTATGGCGGGAAAGGCCGATGAGAGCATGAATCCGGCGCAGAAGCTGAGCACGGCGGTCATGGGGAGCGAAACGTGAGGAAGGAGCAGCGAGAAGGGGGCGGTGCCGAGGATGGAAAGCCAGATGACGGGTTTGCGGCCGTAGCGGTCGCCGATGGGTCCGCCCACCAGAGTGCCTGCCGCTGTCGACACGACGAATATGAACAGGAACACCTGCGAGGCTGAAACGCTGATGTTGAATTTCTCGATCAGATAGAATGTGTAGTAGCTTGACAGCGAAGCCATGTAGATGTATTTCGAGAATATGAGCACGCAGATGACGGCGATGGCGAAGAGCGTGCGGCTTTTTGACAGGGGGAGTTTGAGGTGTGAGGTGTGGGCCTCGGGGTGTTCCTTGAGGTGGGTGAGATATGTCTTGTACCATCGGCATATGGGGCGCATGGCCACAAAGCATAGCAGGGCGAAGATGATGAACCACACAACGTAGTGACGTCCGTGGGGAGCGACGATCACAGCCACGAGCAGCGGGCCTAATGAACCGCCGAAGTTGCCCCCTACCTGGAACACCGATTGGGCGAACCCCCGGCGCGCTCTTCCGGCGAGCGATGTGATGCGTGATGCCTCAGGATGGAGTGTTGCAGATCCTATGCCGACCATGAACACGGCGATGAGTATGCCGGCCATGGTGTCGCAGTAGGCGAACAGGGTTATGCCGCAGGTTGTGCAAAGCATTCCTGCGGGGAGGCTCCAGGCAACCGGGCGTTTGTCGAAGAAGTAGCCCACCAGGGGTTGGAATATCGATGCGGCTATCTGATAGACCAGCGTGATTAGTCCGATCTGGGCGAAGTCGAGGTTGAGATCGGTTTTCAACATGGGGTAAACCGCGGTGATCACGGATTGCAGCAGGTCGTTCAGGCCGTGCGCGGCGCATAATGCCATCAATATCGGGAAAGTGGGCATGCTGATCAGCCCTTTCAGTTTTGCTGCGATTGACAATGGTCTGCTTTTTGATGTCATGATCGTTGATGCTGTCGTGAATGATTGGAAGGCGCTTCGGTGAAGGGTCGGCGCGCCGGCTGTTCGCTCTGCCCCATGCCGCTAAAACAAAACCCCGGAAATGCCGAGGTTGAGGTTTGTTTGGGTCGCAGTGGGAGAGTGATGGCTTGAATGATTGGTGTGAGGGAGGGTGTGGTTTGTTATGAGGTTGATGTGACTGCGGTCAGGCTGTGGTGAATGATTTTTCGATTGCGGCTACGTCTTCCTGAAGCTGTTTTTCGAATGGCAGACGCTCCTCGATGTTTTTGCATGCGTAGAGCACTGTGGCGTGGGTGCGTGACAGGCGCGTTCCGATGGCGGTCAGTGGCATCTTGACATGTTTTTTAGCCATGTACATGACCATTTGACGGGCGTCGGAGATTTCACGTTTGCGCGATTTGGTGAAGATCTGGTCGGGGTCAACGTTGTAGTATGCGCTGACACCTTGGGTCACCATTTCGAAGTTGATCTGACGCTGTGAGATTTTCACGGCGTTTGAGAGCACGCTCTTGGCCAAATCAACAGTGATGTCCATGTTGAGGATGGTTGCGTGTGCCACCAGTGACACCATCACTCCTTCGAGCTCGCGGATGCTGTCGGTTACGTTCTCGGCGATATATTCCAGAACTTCGTCGTTGATTTTCAGTCCGTCGCGCTGGGCCTTGAGCGAGAGAACTTCGCGGCGGAGTTCCAGGTCGGGACGGTCGAGTTTCACGGTCATGCCCCACTTGAAGCGTGTCATCATTCGCTCGGGCAGCCCTTTCATTTGTGATTGCGGGCAGTCGCTTGAGAGGATGATCTGCTTGTTGTTCAGGTGGAGATGGTTGAAGATATGGAAAAAGGCGTTCTGGGTTTTGTCTTTCCCAATGAGGTCCTGAATGTCGTCGATTATGAGGCAGTCGATGCTCTGGTAGAAATAAATGAAGTCGTTTATTTTTTTATTGAGCAGGGCCGATGTGAACTGGCTTTCGAACAGACGGGCTGTCACATAGAGCACGCGCAGATGGGGGTTGCGCTCCTTCAGGCGAATGCCGATGGCGTGCATGAGGTGGGTTTTGCCCACACCTGACGGACCTATGATGAACAGTGGGTTGAAGGTTTTGCAGTTGGGGTCGTCGCCGATGGTCTCACCGATTGAGCGTGCCACTTTGTTTGAGATGCTTCCGCAATAGTTCTCGAAAGTGTAGCGTGGGTTGAGCTGTGAGTCGATGTTAGGTTCGACGTTGACGGTGAACGGGTTGGCAGGCGGCAATCCGGCTTTAATCGCCGGCGAGGGGTTTTCGCTGCGTATGTCGACAACGGTGCTCGGTTCCTTGTCAACCTGATAGAATTTATAGAACAGGCCTTCCACGCCTCCGTAGACGCGTTTAAGGATAGGGATCAGCAGTTTGAGGTAGTGTTCCTCGATGTGCTCTACATAATATGAAGTAGGAACATTGAGGGTGAGCCGGCCTTGTTCGAAGCTATATGAGGATATAGGCTCAAACCAGGTCTTATATTGCTCGGGAGAGAGATTATCTTTAATGATCCGTAGACATTCCTCCCACAATTGTATGTGGTCTTTTTCCATTCAGTTTATGTTGTTGCGATACTTTTTCCGATACAAAATTCCTAAAAAAAAATCATTAAAACAAATTGCTTTTTATTTGGTTTTTATTTAACTATTGCAACTATCCTGATTATCAATGATTTATGTGTTGTTGTGGATTGGATATGAGTGTTGATGGTCCTGGCAGGGTGTAAGTGTCTGGTTTGTAGTGTTTTGCTTTATAAATATAAATTGTGCGTATAAGTTTACATTTGTTAATTGGGGTGTATGAGAAGGGCCTAATCGCGGTGACTCATAGGTGGTTGCGATTAAGCCCTTGAAAAGTTTTATTTAGAATGGTTCTAAATTACAGCAGTTTGATGTTGATGTAGCGCTTCGGGTTTTTCTTGATGTCGATGAACAGGGAGTCGAGTGAGGAAACGGTTGAGTTCAGGTTGTTGTAGAGGGCGGGGTCGTTCATCAGCAGGCCCAGTGAGGAATTGGGGTTTTTGAGGTCTTCGGTGAGTTGGCGGAGGTTGTCGGTGGTGACCTTCAGGTTCATCATTGTTGAGTCGAGAGGCATCTGGGCCACGTCGTCTGACACGGTTGCGAGGTTTCCGGTGATTTTGTTGAGGTTACCGGTTGTTCCTTCAACGTTTGTCATTATGACGGGGAGTGTGTTGACCGATTTGTTGAGTTTGGTCATGGTCATCTCCAGGTTCGAGGTTATTCCGTCGAGTCGCTTGATCGATGTCTGCAGGGCTGGGTCGGCCACCAAGGTGTTGATAGCTGTTATCAGGGAGTCGACTTTGGGGATGATGTTGATGACAGTCGGCATGATGTCGTCGGAAACGTTTGACATAAGTCCTTTGTCTGTTTTGCCTATGAGCTGGTCGCCAACATTGTGATATTCGTTGTTTGCGGCGAGTTTGAGGTTGACGGTGGCGGTGCCGAGCATGTCGGTGACAATGATCGCTTCAGAGCCGGTGGGCACTTTCAGCGCTTTGTCGAGGCTGAGTTCAACTCTGATATGTCCCGGATTGTCATACTCATATTCAATGCTGTTGACCTGTCCAACCTTGTAGCCGTTGAGGGTTACGGGAGCTGAGAGTGCGAGTCCGTTGACGTCGGTGTATGACACTTCATAGTAGTTGGCGGGTTTGAAAACATTGATTCCTTTGAGGTATTCTATGCCTACGAACAGGAAGCAGAGAGCCAGGATGACGCAAATGCCAATGGTGATTTCCTTTTTTTTCATGATCATTTTATTCTTTTGCCATTCTGCATTCTGATGATGAATGCTGAAGGAAACAGTTTTTGTATCTCGTTTAATTTATTTTTTGCCTCTTTTATTTCGTTGAAACTGCCGAAGGTGAATTTGTAGAGCCCGTTGTCGAGGTAGAAACCCACCGGGCGCAGCCCTTTCAGTTCCGGACTGTTTTGTGATAGTTCGCGCGACGCGGTTAGGAACTGGATCATGTAGACCGGTTGGTCTGACCGCGATTGTGTTAAAGCTATAACATCCATGAGGGTGTTTTCGTTTTCAGCCACATTGTTTTCGTCGCTGTAGGCTGACAGGGTGATGGCGTTGTCGGCCTCCGCATTTAGCTGTGATGAGCCATGACCTTCGGGGGTGCCGGTTGTGAACGGTTCAGAGAGTGCGACATCGAGAGGCAGATTGGCGCGTGTCGATTTGTAGGTGGCGAAGGCGTTGACTATGGCGTCGGCCATCTTGTTCTGTCCTGCTTCCGATGCGAGGAATTTCTCCTGCTCGGGGTTGCAGATGAAGTCGAGCTCGATCAACACCGAAGGCATGCCTGTGCTCCACAGAACCCAGAATCCGGCTTGACGAACCCCCTTGTCGGCCCGTCCGGCGGTTGTGGTCAATTGGTTTTGCAGGTCGCCGGCGAATCTGACACTCTGTTCCATGTGCTGATTCTGGCTCAGTTCGAAGATTATGTAGCTTTCGCTCGATTCGGGGTTGAATCCTTCGTAGGTGCTGTTGTAGTCATCTTCCATGGCCATTACGGCGTTCTCGCGCTTGGCCACTTCGAGGTTGTCGGCTGATTTGTGGAGCCCCAGGGTGTAGACCGACGCACCGTTGATAGTAGTTCGGTTGCGGGCTTTTTTGCTGATGGAGTTGACGTGGATTGAGATGAACAGGTCGCCTTGGTTTGTATTGGCTATGGCCGCGCGGTCTTTGAGCGACACGAATTTGTCGGTGTTGCGGGTGTACACAATGTCGACATCGTCGTAGTGACGGGCTATTTTTTCTCCCACGAGCTTGGCTACTTTTAGGTTGATTGTCTTCTCGTTGGTGATTTTGCCGATAGCACCATAGTCTTTGCCGCCATGTCCGGGGTCGAGGATGAGCACGAAGTTACGGGCTTGGACGCTTGACGCGGCCAGCACCAGTATGGCGAGTATGATCGCAACCGTTTTGCTCGTTCTGTTGTTCATCTGACAGGTGTTTACGACGATGTAGGGCCTTTTCCCGCGGTGAAGCGTGCAGGCTCATTGTCGGGAGACGCCATGGAATCACGGCGTGGAACTCAATAGAGATGCAAATTTAACAATTTACATCAATATAACCCGCATCGGCAGGGTAAAAAATCAGCCTCGGAGGTTTAATTTTGGTGGAAACAGAGATAATAAAGGAAGTTTTAGCTAAATTTGCGGTATGAAAAAATATTGTTATGCATTGCTGGCTGTCATAATGCTGACGTCGGTGTCGTGTAGAGATAACGGTGGTGACGGTGCGGCTGATGATGACGCTCCGATTGAGATAATCCGTTTTGACAGATATGTCGGTGATTACGCCGGGGAAGAGGTGCCTGACTCCATGACTCCCGCGGTGGAGTTGCTCAAATTCATGTCGGCCCGGACGGGATCGGAGTTCACCGGGCTGGAAGATTACCGCCACAGCAGGGCCTACGAGGTTTTCGCTCCTGACGTAGAGTCGCGCTTCACCTCCTCTGACTCCATTGAGGCTGTGCTTGGTGTGGTCGATGGCCGTATGCGGCGTTTGACGGGCGACGGTCTCGGTACGGTCTACGGTGTGATTATGCCGTTCAGGGAGAAGGTGATCACGGGTGACTCGGTCATATTCATCGGTTTGAATCATTATCTTGGCGCTGACTATGCCGGCTATCAGGGGTTTGACCGATATGTAGTGCGTGCTAACCGGGCCGCCCACATGCCATATGATGTGGCTGAAGCCAGAATCGTGGCCGATTATCCAATGGTGGATGATGGCGACATGACTCTGCTCAAAGGGATGATCTACTGGGGCGCGGTGGCCCGGACGGTGTCAGACATAGTCCCCGGATCGACTCTCGATGAGGTGTTCAATTTGGGTGACGGCGAGCGGGAATGGTTGATGGAGAACGCTGGAAAGGTGTGGAAAACGTTGATTGAGAAGCAGTTGATTTATTCCACCGACCCCGATGTCGCAGCACGGCTGCTCTATCCGGCCCCGAAGAGTTTCTTGTTGCATGGCGACGCCCCCGGAATGACAGGCCGCTACATGGGTTATCTCATAGTGGATTCATATCTCAAGAATCATCCTGAGATCACTGTCGCTGACATTCTTCGCAATGGATTGTATAACTCCGAGTCGTTCCTTGTGGATTCGGGCTTCGGTGTAATGTAGAACAACATAATACATGAATTATCCCCGTGGACGACTGTCGGCCAGACGTTCACGGGGAATATTTATGTGGGTGGATGTCAGATATTTAAACCTGAAGAGCTCCGATTAGATCGTTGATGTCGGCAACACCGTGGCGGGCGCAGTAGTCCTCCATGTAATCGATAATCTCCATGGTCACGTGAGGGTTGATGAAGTTAGCTGTTCCCACCTGAATCGCTGAGGCTCCGGCGAGGATGAACTCCATAGCGTCGGCCCCTGAGGCAATGCCTCCCAGACCAATCACGGGTATGTTGACCGCTTTCGCCACTTGCCACACCATGCGCACTGCCACCGGTTTCACAGCCGGACCTGAGAGACCACCGGTGACGGTTGACAGTTTGGGACGTCGGCGTTCAACATCGATGGCCATGCCGAGCAGTGTGTTGATGAGTGAGACAGAGTCGGCACCCTCGGCTTCCACGGCCCGTGCTATTTCAGCGATGTCGGTCACGTTGGGCGACAGTTTGACAATGAGCGTTTTGGGGTAGGCTTTGCGGATAGCCCGTGTCACCTCGGCCGCTCCGGCTGTTGTGGTGCCGAAAGCCATGCCACCCTGTTTCACGTTAGGGCATGAGATGTTGACCTCGATGGCGTTGATTTCAGGTAGTGCAGCTATTTTCTCAGCCACAGCCACGTAGTCAGGGATGGATGCTCCGGAAACATTGACCACAATCTGTGAGCCGATGTTTTTGATTTGAGGGTATATGTGCTCAATGAAGTGGTCGACACCTTTGTTTTGCAGCCCCACGGCGTTAAGCATTCCCATCGGGGTCTCGGCCATTCGGGGGTAGTCGTTTCCTTCGCGGTGGTTAAGGGTGGTTCCTTTGACCACGAAGCCTCCGAGACGTTCAAGGTCAATCAGGTCGGCGAACTCGGTGCCATAGCCGAAAGTGCCTGAGGCGGTCATCACCGGATTCTTGAGATTGAGTGAGCCTATGTTTACATTCAAGTTTACCATGTCAAATCATTTATGTTAAATACTGGACCTTCGGAGCATACACACACATTTCCCTTGACGGTTTTTTCAACGCAGCACAGGCAGGCGCCCAGTCCGCAGGCCATCATATTTTCCAGGGATACTTCGCAGGGGATGTTCTTTTCCCGGGCGAGGACGGCCACGGCTTTCATCATCGGTGCCGGTCCGCAGCAGTAGATATAGTCCCACTGACTGTTCCATGCCGATGAGTTGACAACGAACCCTTTCTCACCTTCTGAACCGTCGTCGGTGGTCACGGCCACGGGGGCGATTTGTTTCATCTCGTTGACAAAGAGAAGTTCACCGCTGTTTTTCGCTCCGGTGAGAAATGTTATTTCCGCGCCTGTTTCTTTCAGTTTCTTGCCGAGGTAGAACAGTGGCGCCGTGCCGACACCTCCTCCAACAAGGAGCAGTTTCATTCCGGGTTTGATTGAAGCGTTGTCGGTGGTGAACCCGTTGCCCAGCGGCAGAAGGATGTTTATTGACGAACCTTCGGGCAGTTGAAGCAAGGCTTCAGTTCCTTTTCCGGCGTTGCGAACGAGCAGAGTCAGTTCATTTTTGTCATAATCGACGTCGCACACGGAGATAGGCCGGCGCAGCATCACGCCGGGTGCGCTCACCTCCACAAACTGTCCCGGGAGAATTTCGGGCAGGGACTCACCGTTTTCAGGCACCAGGGTGATGATGCCGCAGGTTGGTGAAACGCCCCCTGTTTTTTTAATTGAGAAATCAGTCAGTTGCTTTTTCATATCCAAGAATTGTTGTCAAAGAATCGGAATTCTGTTTGATGACCTGTTCAAAGCTCTCAATGTAGCGGTCGGCGGCTTCGGCGTTTCCGTCGCGTCGCATCCTGTACTCGTTGTCACGGATTGTCAGCAGGCGGTTTTGCAGATCGATGTCCGACATGGGCATGTCATTGATGAGCTGTTCGGCGGCTTTGGCGCCTTCACTGGCCGCGCGGCTCGACTTGACCGTGGCGTTTCCGGAGCATGCGGCCATGGTGAGCATGATTGCTGCCGGAGCGATCAAATGTGTTATGAAACGTGATGAGGTCATAGAATGGTGATAGCTATTTTGGCGCATGCCTCGGCATCGGCCAAGGCATTGTGGTGATTGTCGAACGGAATGGCCAGCGCCTCGCACACGAAGGGGATGGAATATGACCGGCAGAATGAACGGGGTATGCTCCGTCGGCTCGCGGCCAGGGTGCATAGAAAGGTGTAGTCAGGATAGTCCATCTGGTAAACCCGGTGGGCCGTGCGGATGCATTTTTCGTCGAACGCCTTGTTGTGGGCCACCAGTGGCAGACCGTCGATGAAGCGGTCGACACGGCTCCACACTTTGTTGAATGTGTCGGCATTTTCGGTGTCATCGGGGCCTATGCCATGTATTTCATTGGTGAAGCGGCGGATGTAGTAGTCGGGTTCGGGTTTCACCAGCTCATAGAATCTGTCGCAGATTTCACCGTTGATCACCTTTACGGCACCGATGGAGCATATGCTTTCGGGGTTGTAGTTGGCGGTTTCAACATCTATTGCAACGAAGTTATCCATTTTCGCAGAGCTGGGTGACATGTTTCGAAACATCTTCCATCAGCCAGCGCGGTGTAGAGGTGGCTC
The DNA here is from genome assembly GCA_036308365.1 of Muribaculaceae bacterium. Lineage (GTDB taxonomy): Bacteria > Bacteroidota > Bacteroidia > Bacteroidales > Muribaculaceae > CAJUPY01. Next base: position 39,183 of record JAXJVW010000113.1, on the reverse strand, counting down.
CGCACACTCCTATCGAGGTGACACCGGTGAGCCATGATGGATTGATTTCGTTGGCGTTTGAAATGAGATAGGTGACGGGGTTGACGTTGCGGCATTCCTCGAACAACACCTTTCCGTTGCTGCTTTTCTTTCCGCTCACGAAAAGAACCAGGTCGTGGCGCGATGCGAATTCACGCAGGTGGGCCACTCGGTTCGACACTTGCCGGCATATGGTGTCGTAGTAGTGGAACTGGGTGTGGGGGGCTTTCCTGAGATTGATTTCTTTTATCATTTCCCGGAATCCTTCGAGCGATTTGGTTGTCTGTGAGTAGAATTCTATGTCGCGGTTGAAGTCAATCTTGCTCAGTTCGTCGAGGTTTTGAACCACGATTGCCTTGCCGTCGGTTTGCCCGACCAGGCCGTTGACTTCGGCGTGGCCATGTTTGCCGTAGATGACGATCTGCGCGGGATTCTGAGAATCGCCGGCTTTGGTTTTTATCCGTTTTTGGAGTTGGAGCACCACGGGGCATGTGGCGTCGATAATCTCAATGTTGTTACGGATGGCTGTGGCGTAGGTTGACGGCGGTTCGCCATGGGCCCTGAGCAGCACTTTGACATTTTTCAGTGATTCGAGGTCGGCATGGGTTATGGTAACCAATCCTTTGTCGCACAGGCGTTGCACCTCGTCGCTGTTGTGGACAATGTCGCCCAGACAATACAGGCGTCCGCTTTTAGCGAGTTCCTCCTCGGCTTTCGTTATGGCGGTGACCACACCGAAGCAGAATCCCGAAGCCTGGTCTATTTCAATTTTCGGAGCCACTGCGGGTGATTTTGTTGAATATATCGATTAATATGGCGCTCTGTTCCTCGCGTGACATCGCCGAGTTGTCAAGGCGGATGGCATCATCGGCGCAACGAAGCGGGCTTTCTTCGCGGGTGCGGTCAATGTGGTCGCGTTTGACCACGTTGGCGAGAACTTCCTCGTAGGTTGTGGCCACCCCTTTTTCGGCGAGTTCCTTGTAGCGGCGCTCGGCGCGTGTCTGGGGCGATGCGTCAACAAATATTTTCATTTCGGCGTCGGGGAACACGGTGGTGCCAATGTCACGTCCGTCCATCACTATCCCTTTCGATTGTCCGAGTTTCTGCTGGAGGGCAACCAGGGCATGGCGCACCTGGGGAATGGCGGCGATGAACGACACGAGGCTTGAAACCTCCATGCGTCGGATTTCATCCTCCACCACCTCGCCGTTAAGCATAGTCAGTTGTTTGCCGTCATCGACTTTGAAGTCGATGGTTATGTTGTTCAGGGCCGCTATCAGCTTCTCTTTGTCGGTTATCTCTCCGTCGTGGCCAATCATGTTGTTCCGGATGGCGAAGAGTGTGACGGCACGATACATGGCGCCTGAATCGATGTAACGGTAGCCTATCTGTTTGGCCAGATTGCGGGCCATGGTGCTTTTGCCTGACGATGAATATCCGTCAATGGCGATTATGATATTCTTATTGTTCATTTCAGTTCAGGAAATCGTTTATGTTGAGAGTGATGTTGAGCATGAATGTGGTTGCGCTTTTGTGGGGCTGAGCGAAAGCCATTCCCACGTTGAAACTTTTCACGTTCAATCCGGCGCCTAACGACCATCCTGACAGGAAACTGCGGCTGTAGGTGCTCATGTCGGTGCGGGTTTTGTTGTTATAGGCCAGCGACACGTAGAATTTGTCTGACGGAATGAAGTCGGCACCGAAAACAAGGTGGCGGAAAAGATTGCTCGAGAAGCTGTCCTTGAGCTCGGGAGCGTCATCGGTGCTGCCGTCGCCGGTGTGGTAATAGGGGAGATGCCATTTGGTCAGGTTCCATGCGGTGACTGAAAATCTGATTGGCAGTGTGCCGAACGACTGTGCCCAGCCGAGTCTGACGTCGATTGGCAGACGGTCGTAGCTCTCGTTGAATTTTTTTATCTGTCCGCCGAGATTTGCCACCACGAACGACAGCGACAGGTCTTTGTCAGGGTCGTAGTAGTTGATACCGAGGTCGGTGGCGAGCGCCATGGCGTTGTATTGTTCGTAGTTGCTGTAGAGCATCTTCACTTTGAATCCGCCGCGGAGTTTGTCGGCGAGATCACGTGTGTAGCCGGCGGCGAACGACAGGTCCTGCGGCGAAAAATCGCCTAACACCGCTCCCGTTTCGTCGGTGTGGGTCATGGAGCCGTAGCCGAAATATTGGATTGATGCCTGCCAGGCACCCCTTTCGCCTGCGGCATGGGAATAAGTGACACCGGCAAAATTGCTTTCGCCAACGTAGCGCATGTAGTTGACCGCGATCTGATTGCTCATTTCCGGGCCGAGCAGACCGGGGTTTTGGTCGACGGTTGTGATGTTGTCCTCGACGGTAGTGATGTTCACCCCGCCCAGACCGAATATGCGAGCCGAGGAGGTGATGTTCATGAAGTTGTAGGCGGTTGTTCCGTCCTGGGCTATCATGGCGGCAGGCAGAAGTAGCAATGAGAGTAATGTCGGTTTGAGTAGTTTCATTATTATGAGTGCGTTTGCGCTGATAACACCTCCGGTTATATTTTCTGTGTGCGGATTTTCCGATGGCTGGCCACTTGCGTTTATCTTCTCCTCCGTAAGGCTCGTTTGTGGTGGCTTCAGGGGGTGACGATTGGCTGGCTCATACAAAAATGTCGCTCACAGATGGGCGGGGTCATTGGGAGTGTGTTAAATAAAACCCACTAAACGGGTGATGACCATTAGTATTAACGGTCATCACCTCATTTTTATTGTGGAGCGTCACCACTTATTGGATCAATGTAGTGGCGACTCATTGTAAAATCCGTTTGTGTTTGAGTGGCGTGGGCATGTTATTTGTTCATTGCTTCAGCCACGGCAGCCTTGAGTTCATCGTCGTATTTGTCGCGCATGATGATGGTGCCGTCAGGAGCGAAGAGAATGATGCAGGGTATGCCTGAGATGCCATAAGCGTCGGTTGGGATTTTCTGTGCGTTAAGAACGCATTGCCAGGGTATTTCGAGGTTTTCGATAGCCATCTGTGTGTCCTGGGGCTCATCCCACACGGCTACGCCGAGCACTTTGAGACCTTTGGGTGAATATTGTTTGTAGATGTCCTTGATCACGCCGATCTCTTTCACGCAGGGTCCGCACCAGCTTGCCCAGACGTCGACCAGCACGTAGTCACCTTTGCCAACGACATCGCTCAAACGGAAGGTTTCGCCGTTTTCTCCGGGAATTTCAAAGTCACGGAACATTTTGCCTTCGCTTGTTTCCGCCTTTTTCACTTTTGCCTGTTGCAGATCGGAGATTCTCTTGTATTCGCCAAGGGAAGGAGTTTTGGCTATCGCTGCTTTGAGTTCATCGAGCGACATGTCGTAGGCCTTGTTGATGAAGAAGTAGTAGCCTATGGCGTTGTCGATGTTCTGCTCCATGGCAGCGTTGCTGATGGAGTCGTAGCGACGTGAATAATCGTCGGACAGCGCTTCCTTCAGGGAGTCGTTGAGTTGGGCGTATTCTTCGGAAATGCTATCGATTGATTTTGATATTTCCTTGAATTTGCCGTTGAGTTCGCCGCCTACGATTGAGTCACGGCTGTAGATTGTGATTTCGCCCGGTTCGAGAATGAACATGCCTTGGCGTTTGCCATTGGCGATAACACGTGTCAGAACCGGTTTTTCGATCGATCCTTTGAACGATGCCACACCTTCGGTAACCACCGCACTGTCAATGTTCTCACTTGTGTCGTAGTTGACCAGGAACACCATTTGATTCTCCTGATCGGAGTTGATTGTCACATTGTACTCGGTTGAGGCTTCTTTGCCGGCGTTGGAGCAGGCGGCCAGAGCGACGAGAGCTGAAGTGTAAAGGATTTTTTTAATCATGGTTTATGTTGTTTGTTTATTGATGATTCTAATGTGAGAGGGGGGGATGGCTCATGGAGCCATCCGAAGTTGTAGAGAGGGGTTATTCGTTGTTGAGTTTTTTTATCGCGGCTTTGTCAGCTACTACCCAAAGTGTGTCACCGGTTTCAAACGGGGTGTTGAGAATGTCGTGGACATATTCGCCATGGCGCTGTATGGCAACAATGTGGGCGCTGTAGTTCTTGCGTATGTCGGCTGTGGTGATGGTTTGACCGATAAGCGGTGAGGTGACCCTAATTTCCATGCTACGGAGTTTGAAGTCGGTCATCTGCTGGGTGAAGTTCTCTTCTTGTTCACGCTCCAGAACGGGCAGAAGGTTCTGAATTTGCTCATCGTTGCCGATTATGCCAACCACGTCGCCGGGGAACAGACGGGTGTGGCCCGAAGGCACAGGCATGGTGTTGTTGCCTCGTTGAATGAACACCACTGACACTCCGTAGGTTGCGCGTAGCGGTGAGTCCATCAGCTGTTCGCCCACGAACGGACATCCGAAACCGACATGCATGAAGGCGAGATGGAGGTCGCTGACCAGGTTGTTGTTGCGCCCGGTTTTGCGCAGCTCGCGTTCATTGAGGTTGTTGATGAATTTTGTTTCTATCCGGCGCATGCTCTCGCGCAACTGACGGGTGAACACGCCGAGCACCAGGGTCATGACAATCACCCCTCCGATGATACCTATTTTTATTGAGTAGAGTATGGTCAGCAGGTTGATCACGAAGGCGAGCACAAGCAGAATGCGGAATACCGACATAATGATGAGCGGCGCACGGTAGTGCTGGTGTTTTTCGGCCAGCAACTCGCGCTCTCCTTTGCGCGAAGTGGGCAATGACATGGCCAGCAGGAACGGCGACATGACAAGCAGGGTTGCTATCATCACGGCTGCGCGGCCAAATTGTTCGTTTATACCTTCGGCCCATGGGAGCACAATGGTAGTGGCCACAAGGGTTATGGCAATCAGAAGTATGGCGTAGAGAACAATTCGCCATAGATAGCGCCTGATGATGGCCATCCAAACGGCCCCTATGCCGTCGTGGCTCTCATTGTTCTGTTCGCAGTAACGGTTGATGAGGAAGTTGAGTTTGGCCGGAAGATGCTTCTCGACAAACCGGTAGACCCCGGGCGACATCCTGATGAAATAGGGGGTGGTGAAGGTGGTCAGCACCGACACCGCCACCACAATTGGATAGATAGTGGGGTCAAGCACTCCCAACGACATGCCAAGCGAGGCGATGATGAATGCGAACTCACCTATCTGCGTCAGGGCGAAGCCTGATTCTATGGCCACTTTGAGTGACTGGCCTGTGACAAGCATGCCGGCGGTGCCGAAGATTATCATGCCGACTATCACCACTGATGAAAGAATCAGAATCGGCCCCCAGTACTCCACGATGACGGTGGGTTGAACCATCATACCCACGGAAATGAAAAACACTGAGCCGAAAAGGTCTTTGACCGGCATGGTCACGCGTTCAATTCTTTCGGCATAGCTTGTGCCGGCCAGAATTGAACCCATGACAAACGCCCCGAGGGCGAGCGAGAATCCGCAGAACACGGAAAACACGGCCATTCCCAGGCATAGACCCATGGCGACTATCAGCAGGGTTTCGTTGTTCAGATAGCGTCGAACCGAACCTAATGCCGATGGTAGGGCGTAGACCCCCACCATAAACCATATGATGAGGAAAAAGGCCAGTTTGGCAACGCTGAGAAGCAGCTCTTTCCCTTCTACGGAGTTGTTGATGGCTATTGATGACAGTATCACCATCATGAGCACGGCAAACAGGTCCTCAACAATCAACACTGCGAACACCAGTCCGGCGAACTTCTGTTGCTTCAGGCCTAAGTCGTTGAACGCCTTGATGATAATGGTGGTTGACGACATTGACAGCATGCCGCCCAGGAATAGACTGTTGATGTGTGAGAATCCCATCAGATGGCCTATGCAGAAGCCCGTGACCATCATGCCGATGACAATGATCAGCGCCGTGACGACGGCTGAGCCACCAACGCCCACAAGTTTCTTGAAACTGAACTCGAGTCCTAAGGAAAACAGAAGTACCACTATGCCGATCTGGGCCCAGAACTCAATGTTGGCCTCGGTGGTGACAGATGGAAGCGGCTCGAAGTTGGGGCTGGCCAGAAATCCGGCCACAATGTAGCCCAACACCACCGGTTGCTTGATCCATTTGAAAAGGACCGTCACCAGCGCGCCGAGAATAAGGATGAAAGCGAGGTCGCGAATGAGGCTCTCCACATTCATCGAGGCTACGGATTCCGGTAAGGCTGACAGAAGTATCATCAGGTTAGATATTCACTTGGTTTGACAATGTGATGGAGAGGGTGGGGTTGAGACCGCTCAACTCTTTGAACAGGTCAACGAAGTTGGTGTTCTCCTTGGAGAGCACGGCTAAGTTGAGATATGTTGTGTCGTCAACATAGTCATAGTCCACGTAGATATTTATCAAATGTATGTTGTGGTCGCCCAGCGTTCGCTTGTAGGCGCTGAAATCCTGCAGTATGGTGCCTACCTTGATGCGGATGATGCGTGTTTGCGAGCCCATGTTGGCTTTGTGTTCGAAGCGTTCGAACTGCACCAGCACTATGATGATCATTCCGGTGGCGAAAATCGAAATGAAGTATAGCCCGATGCCTACGGCCAGACCTATGGTGGCTACGATCCATATGCCGGCGGCGGTGGTCAACCCTCTGACCGAGCCTTTCATCTGGATGATTGCGCCCGCACCTAAGAAACCAATGCCTGAGAGCACCTGGGCGGCCATGCGCCCCGGGTCGCCTCCATAATATTCCTGTAGCACATACACCGACAGAATCATAGCCATGGTGGCACCCATGGAAATCAGTGCGAACGTGCGTATGCCGGCGTTTTGCCCTTTGCTTTTGCGCTCGAATCCGACAATCGCGCCCAGCAGCATGCTCAGCATCAGTTTGAACACTGACGACAAGGCCGTTATTTCCTGGCTGTTGATAATGTCAAGGTAGTTCTGCATGTGTGGGGGTCTGTCGGATGTCCGGTGTGGCGTCGCTGAGGAGTCGTGGCGGGTGGAGTTTCAACTATGTGTGGCTGTTGCCGCCGGCTCATCCAGCAAGTGACGGTTACCGTGTTGGAGTTATTTCTTCATTGTGAATTTTCGGGTGGCGAGCCTGTAGTTGTCGGCAAACAGCTCAACGGTGTATTCACCGGGGTTGAGGGTTGAGTTGACGTCGTAGTATATTTTCAGGCCACCGATTTCCTCACCGGCATATTCTATAGACAATCGTCCAGTGCATTTGACCGATGCTCCTTCGAAGTTGAAAACGCCACCGTTGCCCAAAAGGTCGCCTTCGGGGTTGGTTATGCGCATGTAGATGGTTTTTTCGCCAACCGGGGTCGAGTTGTTCTGTGGAATGGTGAATGTCACCATCAGTTGATAGGCTTTGGTGATGTTTTTCTCGGTTTTGCCGTTCTTTTTCAAGGCCACCATGTTGATGCCGGTGACATTGAGCTTTTCAGCGAGGGTCATACGTTCGTTGAGCTTCTCGTTGTCCTTGGCAACAGAGGCCACACGTTCGGAGAGCTGACGGTTTTTATCCTTTATCTCCTCGTTTTCCACACGCAATCCCTGGTTTTCTTTCGAAAGGGAATCGACTTTGGCAATGTAGTGGCGGAGAATGCCTTTGAGTGTCGCTATCTCATCCTGAAGTTCCTTGATGCGTTTGGCGCTTTTGCGTTTCTCGCTGTTGAGCTCGGCGATGAGTTTTTCCACTTTGGCTTTGGCTGCGGCGTAGCGTTCGGTCAGCGAGTCGTTGACCATCACCTGGGTCTGGTTCTCGTATTGGGCGAACTCATTGTTGACCGACTGGAACTCGTTGGCCAGTTGCAGCTGCTCGTTTGTCAGCTTGAGCTGCTCGTTTTCAGTGGCCACGTTTGACAGTTTGTAGCCTTGGAATGCTATCAGCGCTACGGCTATCGCCACTATCACTGCGATTACAACCCCTAAAATCAGGGTCATCCTATTTTTGGGAAGTGTTGTCATGTTTTCTAAAATAAGATTCGTTAAGATTCTTTATAGTGCAAAATTAACAATAATCATTGAATTACACAACTTAGTTTACGTGCGCGTTCAATCGCGGGAGTCAAGCATGGCCGGGATTGGCGAGCAACTGGAAGATTATCGCATCGGTGTAGCCGCTACGGCCGGTGGCGATCCATTGGCTCAACAGGCCACTGCGGGTGAATCCGCAGCGTTCAAGCGTGGCTATGCTTGCGGCGTTGTCAACCCCGGCCAGGGCGTAGAGCTGGTTGATGCGCAACCGTTCCATGGCGTATCGGGCCACCAGATTGACGGCGTGCTCCGCGTATCCCTGGCCACGGTGCCCGACATCTATAACAAACCCTATGCCGGCCCTGTTGTTCACGGGGTCGAAATCATAGAGGTCAACCGCACCCACGGACTCGCCGGTTTCGGTCAGTGTGATCATGAGCCTGAGCTGGCGTGCTGTGTAAATGTCGGGGTTGTAGTTTGTTATGTAGTCGCTTATCACCTGGCGTGAGAATGGGGCCGAGGTGCTGCCGGTGTCCCATAATGAGGTGTCGTTTTCCCATTTCAGGAACATGTCGATGTCGTAGGGCTCCGGCACGCGCAGGGTGATCAGATGGTCAGTGAGCAGGGTCATCATTGTGTGAACTGGTCGGAAAAAGGTGTGCGGTTTATCAGTGAGCGGCCCAGGGTGACCTCGTCGGTGTATTCGATTTCGTTGCCTACCGATACTCCACGCGCTATCTGTGTGACTTTCACGTTTTTGCCTGCCAGGCGTCGGAAGATGTAGAAGTTGGTGGTGTCGCCCTCCATGGTGGCGCTCAGAGCCAGAATCACCTCTTTGATGTTTTCCTTGTCGATGCGGTCGATCAGCGAGGCTATCTCAAGTTTTTCAGGACCTACACCATCCATGGGTGAGATCACCCCTCCCAACACGTGATACACCCCCTTGTAGCTGCCGGTGTTCTCGAAGCTCATCACATCCTTGACACTTTCAACGACGCAAACCGTGGAAGAGTCGCGGGCGGGGTTTCCGCAAATGGAGCAGATCTCACTTTCCGAGATGTTGTGGCATTTGCTGCAATACACCACCCCATGGCGCAGTTTCATGATTGAGTTGCCAAGCGAGTCTGACACCTGTTTGTCCTGACGCAGCAGGTGCAACGCCAGCCTCAGGGCTGTTTTACGCCCTATGCCCGGCAATCGCGACAGTTCCGTCACGGCATCCTCCAGCAATCGTGATGCGAATTCTTGTTCCATATTCTGCAAAGTTACGAAAAAATAACTGTCATTGGACTCACGGACCAAAAAAATTAACAAAAGATTACTCTTAATTATGGATAATTGTCAAAGATTTTATACCTTTGCATCCGGTTTTACGGGTGTGTCAGTAATCGTCACGCCTTAATTAAAAAAGGATATGAGGGCTGAAGGCCTGATTTGAAGTTTTATCTATTGGAAAACAATGGAAGTAGTAAGAACTATCAAGGAACTGAAACAGAAAATTGCTGAAGCGAAAGCTCAGAATAAATCAGTGGGGCTCGTACCCACTATGGGAGCGCTTCATCAGGGACATATCTCGCTGGTGGACCGTGCCCGCGAGGATAACGATGTTGTGGTTGTGAGCGTTTTCGTGAACCCCACACAGTTTAACAATCCCGAGGACCTGCGGACATATCCCCGCACCGAGGAGGCCGACTGTGCCCTGCTCGAGAAAGCCGGGGTTGACTATGCGTTTATCCCGTCGGTCAATGAGGTGTATCCCGAACCTGACACCCGCCAGTTCGATTTAGGCCCGGTGGCCGAAGTGATGGAGGGAGCCATGCGTCCCGGCCATTTCAACGGCGTTGCCCAGATTGTGAGCAAGCTTTTTGACATGGTGCTTCCTCATCGCGCCTACTTCGGGGAGAAAGATTTCCAGCAGATCGCCGTCATCAGAAAAATGGCGCAGATATGCGGATTTGACATCGAAATAATCGATTGTCCCATCAAGCGTGAGGATGACGGACTGGCCATGAGCAGCCGAAACGTGCGTCTGACTCCGGCTCAACGTGCCGTGGCTCCGGAAATTCACCGAGTGCTCAAACATAGTGTGCCGATGAAGGGTGACAGCAGTGTTGCACAGGTGAAGCAATTTGTGATCGATTCAATCAACAAGGTTGATGAAATGGAGGTCGAATACTATGAGATTGTCGACCCCCTGACCATGCAGCCGATAGCCGACTGGAACGAAGCGGTCAATGGCGCTCCCGTGGGGTGTGTTACCGTTTATTGCGGTGACGTGCGTCTAATAGATAATATAAAGTACTAAAACAATGACCATAGAAGTACTGAAATCAAAAATACACCGGGTGACGGTGACCGAAGCTCGCCTCGACTACATAGGCAGCATCACCATCGACGAGGCGCTCATAGAAGCTGCCGGAATCATTCCCGGTGAAAGGGTCTACATCGTTAACAACAACAATGGCGAACGATTGGACACATATGTAATTAAAGGAGAACGTGGCTCAGGAGTGATATGCCTCAACGGTGCCGCCGCTCGCAAGGTGCAGCCCGGTGACATTGTCATTATCATGAGCTATGCACAGATGACCCCGGATGAAGCCGCCGCTTTCCAACCTAAAGTCATTTTCCCCGACACAACAACTAACCGGCTGACATAGAGAGTGTGACAACTCCCGGCCATAACTATCAACTGGATTATGTTTGAAAATCTTAGCGATAAACTTGAAAAATGTCTTCAAATCCTCAAAGGTGAAGGCAAAATAACGGAAATCAATGTAGCGGACACTCTGAAGGAGGTGCGACGGGCTTTGATCGATGCCGACGTGAACTACAAAGTGGCTAAACAATTCACCGACACCGTCAAGCAGAAAGCGTTGGGCCAGAACGTGCTCACAGCGCTAAAGCCGAAAGAGCTGATGCTCAAGATCGTGCACGATGAATTGACCTCGCTCATGGGTGGCGAACAGGTGCCCGTGAATCTGTCGGGTAACCCCACGGTGATTCTCATGTCGGGTCTGCAGGGTTCAGGTAAAACCACCCTCTCAGGTAAACTCGCCCGCAAACTCAAAAGCGAGAAGGGGAAACGTCCGTTGCTCGTGGCGTGTGACGTTTATCGCCCCGCTGCCATCGAGCAGCTCAAGGTGCTTGCCGAGCAGATCGAGGTGCCCGTGTACACGGAGGAAGGAAACAATAATCCTGTTGAGATAGCCAAAAACGCCATCGCCCACGCCAAAGCCCATTACAACGACCTGGTTATCATCGACACCGCCGGACGTCTGGCTGTCGATGAGCAGATGATGAATGAGATAGAAAACATCAAAAAGGCAGTAAACCCCCAGGAAATTCTCTTCGTGGTTGACTCCATGACCGGTCAGGATGCGGTGAACACCGCCAAGACCTTCAATGACCGGTTGGATTTCGACGGCGTTGTGCTCACCAAACTCGATGGTGACACCCGTGGTGGTGCCGCGCTCTCAATCCGAACTGTCGTTAACAAACCTATCAAATTCATCGGTACGGGTGAGAAACTCGATGCTATCGACTATTTCCACCCCGACCGTATGGCCACCCGTATCCTCGGCCAGGGCGACATCATGTCGTTGGTTGAACGCGCCCAGAGCATCATCTCCGAGGACGACGCCAAACAGGTGCAGAGCCGAATAGCGAAAAACAAGTTCGATTTCAACGACTTCCTCAATCAAATCCATCAGATAAAGAAGATGGGTAACATCAAGGAACTCGCCTCAATGATTCCGGGTGTGGGCAAGATGATCAAGGATATCGATATCGACGACAACGCTTTCAAAGGAATCGAGGCTATCATCTACTCCATGACCCCGCTTGAACGTTCTAATCCGGCCATCATCAACAACTCGCGCCGCCAGCGCATCGCGAAAGGCTCCGGAACGACCGTACAGGATGTCAACCGCTTGTTGACGCAGTTCGAGCAGACGCGCAAAATGCTCAAGGCCGCCACTCAAATGAAGGGTAACCCAATGAAGATGATGCGACAGATGAAAGGTCGCAGATAAACTTATGAAAAATCAGAGTCGTCGCCAATCGCAAGGTGACGGCTCTTTTTTATATTTCACGGAAGTCAAAGTGACTTCACATCTTTAACAACAACCAAAACGTTCACCATGCAGTTAATTGACGGAAAGAAAATATCCGAAGAAATCAAAAATGAAATAGCGCGGGAAGTGCGGTCGATAATCGAAAACGGGGGCAAACGTCCCACCCTGGCTGCCATCCTCGTTGGTCACGACGGCGGAAGCGAAACTTATGTGGCCCACAAAATTAAAGCTTGCGAGCAGTGCGGTTTCAACTCCCGCCTGATCCGCTTTGAAAGTGACGTGACTGAAAATGAACTGCTCGATGCCATCAGTAATCTGAACAACGATCCTGAGGTTGACGGTTTCATTGTGCAGCTCCCGTTGCCCAAACATATCTCGGAGCAAAAGGTGATCGAGGCTATCGACGTGAAAAAAGATGTTGACGGATTCCATCCTATCAACGTGGGACGCATGTCAATCGGCCTGCCTTGTTTCAAGTCGGCCACTCCGGCTGGCATAATGATGCTTTTGGAACGTTACGAAATACCTACTTCTGGTGCCGATGTGGTGGTGCTCGGACGTAGCAACATCGTAGGCAAACCTGTCGCCACGCTGCTGATGCAGAAGGGTTATCCCGGAAACGCCACCGTCACGGTGTGTCACAGCGCCACTCGCGACATCAAGGAGATCTGCCGCAAGGCCGACATAATCATAGCCGCGTTGGGTCAGCCCGGATTCGTGACTGCCGACATGGTCAAACCGGGTGCCGTGATCATTGATGTCGGCACAACAAGAGTTCCAGACGCAACGAAAAAATCAGGTTTCCGTCTGGCCGGCGATGTCGATTTCGAAAATGTGGCACCTCTGTGCAGTTTCATCACACCTGTTCCCGGAGGCGTAGGTCCCATGACCATCACCTCGCTGATGAAGAACACACTGCTTGCCGCATCAGGTGAAATCTATAAATAATCGTCGACAGTGATAACAGCAATCTCACTATTGGTGGTGTCGCTGCTGGGCACTCCGCTTGTTGAAGCCCTGTTGCCGAAGGAGGTGAAACTTCTGTTCGCCGGTGACGCCATGCAGCATAAGCCACAGTGCACGGCGGCGCGTCAGCCCGACGGAAGCTATGACTTCAACAGCTGTTTCGCCCAGGTTGCCCCCTATGTGTCATCGGCCGACTATGCCGTGGTCAATCTGGAGACACCTCTGGCCGGTGAGCCTTATAGCGGTTATCCCTGTTTCTGTGCGCCTGACTCTTATGCCGAGGCACTGAAAAATGCCGGCTTCGACATGTGTGTCACCGCAAACAACCACACCCTTGACCGTCGCGACAAGGGGTTGAAGAGAACCATAGCCGTTCTCGACACTCTCGGGCTGGACCATCTCGGAACATATGTCGACGCTGCCGACCGGAAGGATAAGCTCCCTTATGTAAAAAACATCAACGGGGCGAAGGTAGGGTTTCTCAACTACACTTACGGCACCAACGGCATTCCGGTGCAAAAAAACGTGGTTGTGGACTACATTGACCGTGAGGTTATGGCCAAGGATATTGCGGCACTCCGTGAGGCCGGAGCCGACATAATCACGGTGGTGATCCATTGGGGGGTGGAATATGTCATGCTCCCTAATGCCGAGCAGAAAAGCATAGCCCAGTTTCTGTGTGACCAGGGAGTAGATCTCATCATCGGTGGACACCCCCATGTGATACAGCCGATGGAGCTTAGCCACAACGACAAATGGAACAAGGATTGCCTCATTGTCTATTCACTCGGCAACTTCATCTCGAACCAACAGAAACGCGACACTAAAGGTGGGGCAATGGTTGAGGTGACGCTCGAGCGTGACTTCCTCGGACGGGTCACATTGAAATGCGCCGACTATTCACTGGTGTTCTGTCAGCAACCGCTCAACGGTGTCAGAGAATATAAAGTGGTTCCCGTTGAACAATGCCGACCTCAGTGGAAATCAATATGCAACGCTTTCGAGAAACAGGCTGAATCAATTCTCAACAAGCATAACATCAAGGTCAACCGCAAGGCAGCGGTAGTCACAGACTCGCTGCGGTGAGCTCCCCGCTGCGACGGTTGTTGATGCTCCACTGCGATATATGAAACAACGCCGTGATTCCTCATCGGATCACGGCGTTTATGCTGACTGCTGGCATCGTTGCCGGCCAGGAGTTGAACGATCACTCTTGATTCAAGTCTGTCAGGAGTTGAACAGTATTGATCAGTCTTGATTCAAAATTGATGAGTACACTTGCCAAAGGGCCATTCCCAGGCTGACCGAAACATTGAGCGAATGTTTCGTGCCCTCCTGCGGAATCTCGAGCCACACGTCGCTGTTGTTGACTACCTCAGGATCGACACCGTTGACTTCGTGTCCAACCACTATGGCGTAACGCTTGCCGGGCACCGCCTTGAACTTGTGAAGCGGGGTGCTTTGTTTGACCTGCTCCAGGGTGCATATGACGTAGCCTTCGCTACGCAACTCATCGAAGGCTTCGAGCGTGGTAGGATAGTATTTCCATTCCACACTATCCTCGGCGCCGAGAGCCGTTTTATGAATCTCCGGTGAGGGTGGGGTGGCTGTTATGCCACACAAGCATATCTTCGCCACTCCCATGGCGTCACTGCTACGGAACACCGATCCTACATTGTTCAGCGACCTGATGTTGTCAAGAACAACCGCAATGGGTCGTTTCTCCCGCGATTTGTATTCTTCAACTGAGGGACGTTGCAAATCCCAGATGGTTTTCTTTTCCATAATTTGTAAAATTACAAAAAAATACACTATCTTTGCTGATATGGTGTTAATATAAAGCTAAATTTAACAAGAGTTAATAATCAAACGGATTAAAATATATTATTATGGAAAATAAAGAGAGAAGTTATGGCGGATTTGTCATAAACGGTTTCACGATGGTGGTAGCCTCCTTTATATTGATCGCAGTTATATTTTTAGCGTTCATTACGCTGGGTGGATTGTCGGAAAACACTGTCATACCGGCGGTGGTCATCTCCGTGGTCTATTTGATTTGCACCGTCGGAGGTTATTTCGTGCAGGAACCCAATGAAGTCAGAACGTTGCTGTTCTTCGGAAAATACCGCGGCACATTCCGTGGCGACGGTTTCTATTGGATAAATCCTCTGATGACCACCAAAAAAATATCGGTGCGCCTGAGCAACATGGACATCGCCCCTATAAAGGTCAATGACAAAATGGGTAACCCGGTTCTGATTGGTATGGTGCTGGTGTGGATGGTCAAGGACACCTACCGGGCCATGTTTGACATCGCATCGATCACTCTCGAGGCTTTTGTCAGAACACAGAGCGACGCCGCACTGCGCGAGGTGACCGGACGATTCGCCTACGACAATAATGAGAGCCCCGACCAGATTACCCTCCGTGGCGGTGGCGCTGAAATCAATCATATGCTTGTTGAGAAAATCAACGAGCGCCTCCACATGGCCGGTATAGAAGTGGTTGAGGCCCGCATAAACTATCTGGCCTACGCCCCAGAGATCGCCGCCGTGATGCTCCGCCGTCAGCAAGCCGCCGCTATAATTTCCGCACGTGAAAAAATAGTGGAAGGTGCGGTTTCGATGGTGAAACTCGCTGTGGAAGGACTTGAAAACGAGGGTGTTGTGAAACTTGATAACGACCGGAAGGCATCGCTGGTGAGCAATCTGTTAGTGGTGCTCTGTGCCGACGAACCTGCCCAACCCGTCATTTCGGCCGCCACGCCTAAGTGACCCTGCTATTGAACTGTCTTCGCCACGCAGGGCAACAGATCTGGAGTGGATTCACTTCCCGTCTATTTACCCATAAGTGGCTGAATGACACAACATAAGTAATTTTCGGGCCATGGATTCAGATGATTGAATTCCATGGCCCGATGTTAGTTTACATTGAAACAGCCCGGGTTGGAATCATGTGACGGAAGCCTATGATGCGGCGTTCGCCAACACGTCTTATTCCAGTTTGAGGTTGTTGAGGTCGACCAGTTTGTTTACAATGGCGTAGATAGCCAGACCCACCGGTGAGTGGATGCCCAATTTGGCCGAGATGTTACGCCGATGGGTGGTGACAGTGTTTATCGACACGCAAAGTTCGTCGGCGATTTCTTTGTTGGCCATGCCACGCGCAACGCAAACCACAATCTCTTTTTCACGCGGTGACAGGGCTTCTCCTTCATTTACGCCGCCTTGATCTTTTCCTTCCGTCCGATATTGGAGGACGGTGCGGGCCAACAGTTCCACTTTTTCCACCACCGGCACGAATATCTAGTCCTCGACCATGCAATGTGAGTTGAGATCTTGTTCACAATTTATGATGTCGAAAAGAGTTGAGTTGAGTCGGTCGCTTGATTGCTGGGGATAATATCGGATGATGATGTCCTTTAGCTCTTTGAGCTTGGTGTCGATGTGGTGGTGCTTACCGGCGAATATGCGTATGTTGTATTCCGGGTTTTTCTCACCCTGTAGCAGCGATTCCACGTAGCTGAACACGTTTGAGTTCTCATATTCCATGTGGTTGCGCACCTCGGTGACATATTCGTCGAAGAATTTGAGGATGAGCATCGCAACTTGGTCGCGACCCGAGCAGTCAATTGATTCTATCAGTTTGCGGCGTATGTGCGGGAGGTTGAAGTCAAGAAAATAGGTGTGGGCCCGTTTGAGGTAACCCATAAGTGACGACACGTCGACGCGGTCAATTGAGTATGGCCTTCCTGAAATGAAGTTTGCCACGGTGATGAACGTGTCGGGATGGGTGTCTGTTTCGGCGCATATTTCCTCGACGGTTTTATCGCCGAAGCCGAGAGATATTCCGAAGCGGGTCATCACCATCAGTATCAGGTGGTTGTCACTGATGATGTCGCGCATTCTGTCGGTGATGGCATATGACAGCTTGTTCTTGTCCTCCATAATTCTTGTTCAGGTAATTTTTATGCAAAATTACTTAAATTTGAGTAATGGGTCAATACTCAAAAATGGTTATTTCAACAAGGGCAACGGCCCACGCCTCACTCATTCATTGAGCAGCAGGCAGGCGTCGCCATAACTGAGGAAGCGGAAGTCATGCTTCAGGGCATACTCATATATGGGTAGCCAGTCGCCCCCTGCGAAGGCCGAAACCAGGAGCAGAAGTGTTGACCGCGGCTGATGGAAGTTGGTCACCATTCCCTTGACTATCCTGTAGGTGTAGCCAGGGGCGATGATAATCTGGGTTTGGGCAATGAGCGTCGGCAGGTTGTTGCTGTCGAGATAGTTGAGCAGATGGGTCAGCGCTTCTGTAGCTGAGAGGGCCGGATGGCTCTCGCTGTAGGGATACCATTGGGGCAGTGTGCCGTTGAAATCGCCTGTTGAAATTAGGCAGCCGATGTGGTAGAGCGATTCGAGGGTTCGCACCGAGGTGGTTCCCACGGCTATCACCTTCCTTGTTGACCGGGCCAGTTCGGCGATAAGGTCGCGGCTGACGGCGATGAATTCCGAGTGCATCTCATGCTCGCCGATGGTGTCGGATTTCACCGGTTTGAAAGTGCCGGCGCCAACATGCAACGTGAGTTCGCGGCGGGGTATGCCACGGCGTGAGATCTCTTCGAGCAGAGTATCGGTGAAATGCAGTCCGGCGGTCGGCGCGGCCACTGAACCGTCAATGTGGGAGTAGACCGTCTGATAGTCGGTGGAGTCAGACTCTTCGGTGCCACGGTTGAGGTAGGGTGGGATGGGGATTTCGCCGGCTTCTTTGATTATGTCGGCAAAGGACACGGCGGGGTCGTCCCAGGTGAATTTAACCAGCGATGTGCCACCGAGATTCTCCTCGCGTTCAGCCCGCAGGGTAACCTGATGACCGTCGATGGTCAACGGCATTTTCAGCGGCTCTTGTTTCCAACGTTTGGAGTTGCCTACAATGCAAGTCCATGAGCATGAGTGTGTTGAGGCGAAGCTGACGGCATAGTCGGCCGGCTGATGGGGCTCCAGGCAAAACACCTCGATGAGTGCTCCCGATGCATTTTCGCCTTTATGGAACCGGAGCCGTGCGTTTATGACACGGGTGTTGTTGTAGATGAGCATTGAGTCCCGGGGAAGCAGGTCGGGCAGACTGGTGAAGATGGTTTCACTGATTGAGCCGTCGCCACGTCGCACCAGCAGTTTGCACCGGTCGCGCTGTTGCAGCGGATGAGCCGCAATGCGATCGTCGGGCAGAGGATAGTCAAATTGGTTTATGTCGATATTTTTGGGGTTCTGAGTCATTCTTGGCGGAATTTAATTTCGTTGTTGTCGAGCGAGTCAACTATCGCGAGTGAAATCACGTCGTAGCCTTCGGCGCGGAGTGCGTCGCCACCTCCCTGAAAACCTTTCTCGATGACGAAACCGAGGGCCTCGATGGTTGATCCGCTTTGGGCACACAGGTCAATGATGCCCCGGGCGGCGTTGCCATAGGCCAGGAAGTCGTCGATGAAAACAATGTGGTCTTTTTCGGTCAGGAAGTTCTGCGAAATGCTGACGGTGTACACCCTGTCCTTGGTGAAAGACCTCACATCGCGGACAAGCATGTTCTCCATTGTTTTCGGTGCTTTTTTCTTGACGAAGACCACCGGCAGCTGCATCACGTAGCCCAGCATTATGGCGGGAGCGATGCCACTGGCTTCAATGGTGACGATTTTGTTGATAGGTTTGCCGTCGAGCCTGATGGCGAAGTTCCGGGCTATCTCCATCATCAGATTAGGGTCGAGCTGGTGATTGAGGAAAGAGTCCACTTTTAGGATTCCTCCGTTGAGAGCGCGTCCGTCCTGGAGGATGCGTTGTTTGAGTTTTTCCATTATTCGCGGTAATAAAGACGTTTGACACGAGGTGAGATTGATACTAATATTTCGTAGGGAATTGTGTCGAGACGGTTGGATATGTTTGTTACCGGGCAAAGCTTGCCGAAGATCTCAACAGGCGATCCGGCGGCTTCCATTGGATTTTTCAGCCCTGAGATGTCGATCATGCACAGGTCCATGCATATCACTCCGACGGTTGGGCATGGCACATTGTCGACATAGAAAAGGGCTTGTCCGCAGCCTAACCTGCGGTCGATGCCGTCGGCGTAGCCTATTGGCAGCGTGGCTATCACGGATGGCTGGGTTATTACTCCTTTACGGCCGTAGCCCACGGTTTCGCCTTTTGTCAGGGCCCGGACGGAACTGATGCGGGTTCGCAGGGCCGACACCGGTTTTAGCGCTCCGCAGGCCATTTCCTGTGACGGTTCAATGCCGTAGAGGCCTATGCCGAGGCGAACCATGTCGTATTGAAAGGCGGGAAAGCGCATCATGCCGGCGGTGTTGAGAATGTGTCGGCGCACTTTGTAGGGGAGACGCTGCATCAGATAGTCGCTCATGCGGTCGAAAAGGCGCAACTGATGGAGGGTGTACTCATCCTGGTCGATGCAGTCGGCCACCGCCAGATGCGAGAATATGCTTGCCACTTTGAATTGTGGCATCTCGTTCAGGCGGTCAACCAATTCCTGAAGCTGCTCTTCGGTGAATCCGAAGCGGTGCATTCCGGTGTCGAGTTTTATGTGGATGGGGTAGTCGCGGGTGTTTTCGGGGAGATGGTCGAGCAGTATGGAGAGTTCGCGGATGTCGAAAACCGTTGGCTCGAGGTGTTTTTCGAAAATCTCGCGGTAGTTGCTGCTGATGGGGTTGAGAATTATCACCGGCGTTGAGATTCCGGCGTTGCGAAGCTGGATGCCTTCATCGGCCACGGCCACGGCCAGATAGTCGGCTTTCCCTTGCAGCGCCGAGGCCACTTCCACGGCTCCGGCACCGTAGGCGTCGGCCTTGACCATCGCGCAGAGGGCGGTTTCAGGTTTGACCAGTGAGCGGTAGTAGTTGAAGTTGTGGATGAGATTATCCAGATTCACCTCCAGATAAGTGCTGTGGCGCGTGAACTCCAGTGCCTCCTTTATTCGTGCGAATTCCGGGTTGCCACCACCTTTTATTATTATGGCGGAGTCGTGCAGATCGCTGAGTTTGAATCTGTTGTTGAAGGTCGCAACGTCGGGCACATGATGGCAGTCGATTGTGCGGAACGATATGTTGTCGATCTCATCGCCCACCATAATCAGGGTGCTGACGCCTGAAGCCGTGAGCATCGTTTCGAGCCGGGCGTATTCTTTGTCGCGGTCGCCCGATTCTATGCGCAGGTTGCCGGTCACGAGGGTCACGGGGCGGTTGCCTCCGCTTCGGCGCGACACAATGTCGAGCGCTGTTTCAACACCTTCAAGGGTGTCGGAGTATTGGTCGTAGGCGATGATTGTGTTCTCCACCCCTTCGTTGATGTCGATGCGGGTGTTGGTGGCGGTGAGATTGACCGTGCGTGATTCAATCGCCTGACTGTCATAGCCGAGTTCGGCCATGGTGGCTGCCACGAGATCGCGTGTGTCACCCCCTTCAACAGGGATCAGGCGGGCTTCGGGAGCGGCCAGTCGCAGTGCTTTTTCAATGATTATGTTGTTAGGCGAGAGGGTGGGCGACGGATAAATCACCGCCCGGCATTCACTGAACAGACGGGCTTTTTCTTCGGCTTTTTCTTCGAGCGATGCGAAACCTGAGCTATGCTCGTCGGTCAGGGAGGTGAACACGCCTATGTCTGGGCGGATCACCCGTTGCAGTTTCTCCATTTCGCCGGGGCGTGATATGCCGGCTTCGAATATACCCAATGTGGTGTCATGCGAAAGCCGCCACACCGACAGCGGCACACCTATCTGGGAGTTCCAGCTGCGGGGTGATTTTGCTATTATGTTACCCTCGGCGGTTGCCTGTGCGAGCATTTCCTTGAACACTGTTTTTCCGCAGCTTCCGGTGATGCCGACAATAGGACAGCTCACTGATTCACGGATAATGGCGGCTGATTGGCGCAGCAGGTCCATGGTATCGCCTGAGGAGGGTGTGATGATGTTTACGTCGAGATGCGCCAGATGTCCGGCGGCCGATTTGTTGACCACGAAATTGCGTACACCCCGGTGGTAGAGGTCCATCAGGTAGCGGCTGCCGTCGTTGGTGTCGGTTTTGAGTGCGAAAAAAATGGATGTTGAAGGGTAGAGCAGCGAACGGCTGTCGGTGAGTGGAGTGGAAACTTCCTCAGTTTCAGGTGACCGGAGTGTGATGTCGGCTCCCAAGTCCTGTGCAAGGTCTTTACTGTTGAGTTTCATAATAGCGGTCGATGTTGTGAGTGGATGTGATTTTTTCTGTTCTCCTCGGCTATTTTTTCAGTCGACGGGCTGAAGTAGCGTGAACGGAATGATTCGTAGATATATTTGACGGCGACTTCCGAGGGATGTTTCATGTCAGGGGCGTAGAAACGGTAGTCACGGAGGTCGTCCATCATTATTTCGTATGACGGGAAATATTCGGCGCCCAGGCCACACAGTGTGTCGGTGGCTAACAGCAGCGTGGCCTTGCTCAGAGTGTTGCCATGCAGCCCGTCGGCCAGATGCCTGATGGGGCTTACGGTGAAGATCACTCTGCAGCTGTTGGTCATGGGTGACCATAGCTCCACAATTTCGTCAACACTCATTCGCCGGCGGTTGAACATGGCCGCGGGCAGTTTGTGGCAGTTGCCCACCACCTGTGCATTGTCGGCGCGTTCAAAAATGTGGGCCGTGCCGAATGTTATTATCAGCGTGGTGCATCGTTCCAATGCCTGCGACAGGGTGTCGAGTTCCTCGTTGATGGTCCGGAGCAGGGTGGGGGCGTCGGTTGAACGACGGTTGTTAGGGAAGTCCAGGGCATGGAATGTGCCGTCGTTGTCGAGGAATAGATCGTCAGGGGTGTAGTGGCTACGTTTCATAGCCCGGTTCAGCATTGCGGCGATGGAGGCGGGGTTATAGAGCACGCCTGTTGGGTTGACCACCGCATTGAAGCCGTCGATGAGCAACTGCTCGCCGATGTTGGTCGTGAAGCAGCTGCCCAGCATGAGCAGGGTGTCATCGTGGCTTATGGGGGCTGATTTCCCCGGTTCTATTTCCGTGCGGAACTTCATCAATACATCTGATAGTTTATGGAGAGCACCTGGAATTCAGTACGGCGGTTAATCTGGTCGGCCACGTCGCGGTCTTCGGGTGAGAGGGTGTTGATGAAATCCTCGGTCAGGGCTGTCCCTTCGGTGAATTGCGGATATTCGCGTGCCAGTTTCTTGGTGATTGTTTTCGGGCGTGCTTTGCCGTAGCCTTGAGCCTGCAGACGGTCGGCGGCTATTCCAACGCTTATCAGATAGTCAATGACCGACTGCGCGCGGCGTTGCGAAAGGTTAATGTTGTATTGTTCGCCACCGTGGCGGTCGGTGTGCGAAGCCATCTCGATGGTGATGTGGGGATTGTCGCGCATCACCTGTGCCATTTCGTCGAGAGCGGTTTTTGATTCGGGACGCAGGGTGGCTTTGTCGTAGTCATAGAAAATGTTGTCGATCACCACCGGCTTGTTGATTGATGCTAATATGAAATCCACCCCATATTCGGCGTCTTCCTCGGCGTTGTCGGCGGTGAATTCCTGCTTGGCGTTGAGATAGCCTTTGGCACCGGCGAGCATCACGTAGCTCACACCTCGTTGCAGCGGGAAACGGAACGATCCGTCGTCGCGGGCCACCTCTTTCTGGTTGCTGCCGTCGTTGCCCACGATGCGTATCACGGCTCCCGGCACAGGTTCTTCATCTTTGTCCAGAACCCATCCTGAGATCATTATCTTCAGGTCGGGGAGTTCGAAGGAATATATGTGGTCGCATCCGCGGCCGTCGTTGCGGTTTGATGAGAAGAATCCGCTCTCACCTTCGCCGAAAGTGATTCCGAAGTCATCGCCGGCGGAGTTGATGGGCTGTCCCATGTTCTCCACTTTCCATCCGCCCGATTTGGTCAGTGTGGCTTTGAACAGGTCGAGCCCGCCGAATCCGGGGTGACCGTTCGATGCGAAGTAAAGGATGGAGTCGGTTCGCATGTAGGGGAACATTTCGTCTCCGTCGGTGTTGATGAATCCCCCTAAGTTTTCGAGTGATCCCTGACGGTCTTTGAGGTTGACGCGCCAAATGTCTTTGCCACCTGAACCGCCGGGCATGTCAGATGAGAAGTAGAGCCAGTTGCCATCGGGCGACACGGCCGGATGGCCGTAGCTCGAGAGGGTGTCGGCGGTGATTTCATATTTCACGGGAGCGCTCCATTTGGCATCGGACCGCTGCGAGGTGAAAATTTCGGTCGCTGTGTTGGCATTGAGTTCTCTTCGGGCTTTGGTCAGATACATTGTGTTGCCGTCGGGGGTGAATGACACAATGCCTTCGTCGAGTTCGGTGTTGAGTTCACCTTCGGCTGGTTCGGGTCGTTGCCATTGTCCCTGCTCATTCTTTTTGGCCACCCATATGTCACCTTTTTTCATTCCGGTGATTTCGCTCCGTTTTGTTCCGGTTGCTTTTTCGTTGGTGGTAGTGAAATAAAGTCGGTCGAAACTTTTGTCGAGAAACATCGGGGCGAAGTCTGACCGTCGGGAGTTGAACAGCTTCGACTGACGGACCACGTAGCGCGTGGGTCTACCTTTTGAGGCCATCGCCTGCTTGCATCCTATCACACCTGTTTCGGCAAAATGGTTTCCGGGCACTTTGGCCAGGTAATCCTCATAGGCTTTTATTGCCTGGGTGTATTTCCCTTCTGCCTGAAGGTTTTTACCGAGCAACAGCAGGGCTGTTGAGTCGGGGTAGCCGAAGCGCATGGCATTCTGGAAGGCGGCGGTTGCGCGTGCGCTCTGGCTCAGTTTGTCGTAGCAAAGACCCATGCGGAAGGCTACTTCGCCACGCAACGGGCGTTCCTCCTTTTTGGTCAGTTTGTTGTAGATTTTCCGATATGTTTTCTGAGCGTCGAAGTATTCTCCACGGTCATACTGCTCATTGGCGGTGGCCAGTTTTGGACCTCCGCAGGCCGTGACAATGATTGCCGCGGTGGCGATTACGAGTAGGTGTAAAAGGAAACGTTTCATGATTATGTAACGTTGAAAGTGGGTGAAATATTGTGGTGTCAGAAAGTTACACCTATTCTTAGCGAGGCCATGTGGAGGTCATCCAGAGTGGTCATCCCTTCCTCGGTGCTGTAGTCCTTGCGTTGAATGAAAGAGTAGGCCAGAATGAGATGTGATGCGAACTTTCGGCTGTGGGCCAGGGTGACACCTAATCCGAGCGAACCGTAAGCGCCGGTCTGGGTGTTCTGGTTCTCGATGTTGTTCATTGATATGCCGGCACGGAGGTCCATGAAACAGAGCCTGGGGCGTGAGCTGAACGATGTCTGTGCAATGGCGTAAACGGGGATGGATCGTGAGGCGTTGCTCATCATGATGTCGATAGATCCGCCTATGCCGAGCAGTCGGAACCAGTTGTTGCGGTAGCCCAGGTTGGCGCATATGTTGATGTTGGTCATGGCGTTGCCGGTCAGGTCGATGGAACTGCCGAGATCGGCTCCCCATGCGAAATGTCCCGAGCCCGACTGTGGTGTCACCATTGGTGACTGTGCCATGGCCGTCATGATGCATGAAAGGGCCAGGATAATGGAGGCGAGCAGATGTTTCATGACAGTTGGAGGCGCAGGCATGCCCAGTTCTTATCGGATGTCACATCGATTTTGGTTAGTCCGAGCGACTGGGCCAGCGGCATGATCACATCCACATCCTCGGTGTAGAACCCGCTCAGGAGCAGTGTGGCCCCGGGATTCATGGCTTCGACATATCTGTGGAGGTCGCCCATGATTATGTTTCGGTTGATGTTGGCCAGGAACAGGTCGGCCTTGGGGACGGAGTTGAGCAACGATGCGTCGCCTAACAGCACGTTGATTTCCGAATGGTTGTTCAGGGCCACGTTTTCCACGGCGTTGACCTGCGCCATGGGGTCGATTTCGATTGCGGTCACGGGTGATGCACCGCGCATGGCGGCCAGAATTGCCAGGATTCCGGTGCCGGTGCCCATGTCGGTTACGGCAATGTTGTTCAAGTCGAGGCGCAACAGCTGTTTGATTATCAGCGAGGTTGTGGAATGGTGTCCGGTTCCGAAAGCCATTTTGGGGTCTATGACAATGTCGTAGTCACAAGCGGGGAAATCGTGGTGGAACGATGAGTGTATGACACATTTGTCATCCACCACAATAGGCTGGAAGTAGTTTTTCTCCCATTCTTTGTTCCAGTCGCGACCCTCAACCTTGGTTTCGGTGAATGTGAATGTCACATCGGGTAGGGGGAACATGGTCAGGATGTCGTTGAGGTTCTCTTCCGAGAAGTCCTCATCCTTGATATATGCTGTGACACCTTCGCTGTCGGGAACGAATGATTCGTAGCCTATGCCGCACAGTGAGTCGGCGAGGATGTCGGTGATGATTTCATTGCAGGGTTGTGGGGTGACGCGCAGTTCTCTGTAATCGTTCATAATTATGTGACTGTTTTGTTGTCTGTTCATTTTGCCGCGGGTGGCCTGACGCTGTCCCCGTCCGATGCTATGGCATGATGACGGGGCGGTGGCATGGACCGGGGATTTGAATAGCGTTCCCACGCGATAGCCCGTGGCTTTTGTTTTTTTACATGCCAAAGTTAGTAAAAAAAGATGAGAGTTGCACCGTGCCGAAGCGAAAAATGCGGTTATGTGAATTTAAAGAGGCGCCGATGGCTGCGATATACGACAAAAGGCCGCGCCACCGACGTGCCACGACCTTTTGTTGATGGGGTTTTGTTATGCTTATTTCACGAGCACTTTAGTCACTTTGTTGCCCTGACGACGGATGAAGAGACCGTTTGCAGGATTTTCAACGCGAACGCCCTGGAGGTTGAAGTATTCAACGGCTTCGTTGTTGTCGGCTTCAACACCTTCAACACCTGTGGTGGCGCCTTTGTCGAAAGAGATCATGAGGTTTTTGGGATCAACTTTGATTGTCCAACCTTCAGCGCTCGGGCCGAGGATCCAGCATTTCTCGCTGCCTGCTTCCATGTGGAGTGTTGAGGTTTCATCAACAGGAACGTCGGCGTTGCCTGATCCGTAGCGGACGCCATTGCTTACAGTCCAGTTATTCATTTTACCGGTGTGGATGGTGATGTAGTTTGCGTCAGCTGTGGTTTCGCCGAAGTGAGCGCGGAATGAGCCGTCTTCTTCTTTACCCATGGGGAAGTTGAGGTTCCAGCCTGCGCCGTTGTAGTCGAGGCTAACGTACCATTCTGAGTCAACAACGGGATCGTCGCCACCGCCGTTGTTAACTTCTTGGATGTAGTCGGCGAGCGTCATTGATTTGCCGTTTGATTTGTAAACATAGTTGTCCTGGAAAGTCACGCCGGGGAAATCACCGGTTTCGTTGCCGGAATTGTTGGTCAGTTTCCATCCTCCAACTGTGGTGAGTAAACGGTTGTCAACTTTAAGAGACCAGAGGTCAACTCCATCCTCGGTCACTTTAGTCATCTCAGAACCGGGCCATCCATTGAAAATCTGGGGGTTCCATGCGTAGATGTAGCATTTATCCAAGTCATATTCAGAAACGGGGACATAGATGGTGGCGTAGGTGATTTCCACTTTGCCGGCGGGGGTGAACACGCCATCTTTCACCGAGCCGATTGGATCGATTGAGTTTGCGTTGTCGGCAGTGTAAACAGCTCCGTCAGTTGCCTGAAGGTCTTTTGTCTGTATGCCTTTGTTGTTATTGTTGAAAATGATGTTTTTGTTGTTGGTTTCGTACTTGTAGAGGGTCATTTCGCCATTTGTAGAGGATACTTTGACAGTTTCAGTTACAGCTACTCCGGGCCATCCGGCATTGGCGTCTCCATTACCGAAGGTGTAGGCGTAGACTTCGGCCCAGTTTCCGGTGTTTTCAAAATAGACTGTGGCAGCATTGGCTGCGATGCAGGCGAAAGCGGCCAACATCAGAAGGTAGAATTTCTTCATAAGAAATAGGTATTGTTTTTAAGTAAGTATGTGATATAAAAAATGTAATAATCAAATCGGCATCAGATATAACTGAATAAGGTTATAGGTGATGTGTGTAAGAAAAACGGTGGCAAAGTTACTGTTTTTTTTTGTTAATTCAAAGCGTTTTTTAGAGTAAATTTGGTTAAAATCATTCTTGCGTCATTACCTTGTTGATTATCAGCTTGTTGGACTGCAAGGCGGCTTGGATTGAGCGTTATCCGGTGAACATAAGCCGTGTTGGGAGTGTTCAGAGAATAAAACTATTTATATTATGATAATCAATAGCAGTATTATTCCCACCCACAAAATTGGTGTGTGGCTTTTGGATTTGATTGACCGGCTGTTAGACCTGATTGGACTTAGAGGTCATGACACGTTGGAATCAGCTATTTATCTGGTGATAATCACCCTGTTGGCCATATTCGTAGGCTACGTGTTGCGTAGGTTTGTTCTTGCCGTGGTGCGTAAGATCGCTTCATTGCGCCATACGGCCGTCATGGACGACATGCTCCATCAGAATCTTTTTTCGAAGTGTTCTCACATCATACCTCCGTTGGTGATGCTGGCGCTCGTGCCTTTAGCATTCGAGAGCGACCCCGGCACAATCGGTTTGATTGAGCGTATAGTTGTGGTTTATCTGCTTATAACACTGGCTGTCGCCATCAACGGAATAGTGTCGTTTGTTTATGTCAACTACAACCGTCGCAAGAATGCGGAAGGACATCCGCTGAGGGGCTTGTTGATCACGGCTCACGGATTGGTGTGGGGTGTGATAGCAATCGTGTCGGTGTCGGTGTTGATAGACAAGTCACCGGCCACGCTGTTGGCAGGTCTGGGTGCGTTCGCGGCTGCCTTGATGTTGATTTTCAAGGACAGTATACTCGGATTCGTGGCCGGGATTCAGTTGTCGCAGAATGACATGCTGCGTGTTGGCGACTGGATTGTGGTTCAGGGAACTGATGCCAACGGCACGGTTGAGGATGTCAGTCTGACGGTGGTTAAGGTTCGCAACTGGGACAATACCCTGGTTATGGTGCCGCCTTATACTCTCGTGTCGACATCGTTCCAGAACTGGCGCGGCATGTCGGAAACCGGACGCCGACAGATTGTCCGCGACATGTATTTCGACAATTCATATATTGGTGCGATTAGCGACAGTGACATCGACCGCATCGTCGCCGCTTGCCCTATCATCAAGGATTATGTGGCTAAGATGCGTCAGCTACCTGCAGGTGAGGACGGATTGAGCTATAACTCAGGTTTGGCCGTGGTCAACGGCACCATAGCTACAAACATGGGTCTGTTCAGGGCCTATCTGTGTCAGTGGCTGTTGAACAACGATAAAATAGCACAGGACAGCCAGATTCTGGTAAGGCTCCGTCCGTCGGAGGCCTGGGGTACGACACTGGAGGTGTATTGCTACACCAACACCACCGACTGGACAATCTACGAGGCTGTTCAGAGTGCCATCATTGAGCATGTGTCAGCTATGGCTCCGACCTTCGGGTTGAAACTCTATGCGGCTCCTGACCACAGCGCCGCCGTTCCCGAAACATCCGAAGCGGTTGCAGTGTCTAAGGATTGAGCAGGTCGGGATTAAAGAAATCGGTCACCGACTGCGCCATCTCAAGCAGGTGGCGGGCCGGTGACTTTTCGTTGAGTGCCACCGCTTTTGAATAGTCGCTCATGGCCATCGTGTGGTTTCCGATGCGCCAGTGGATGCGCCCGCGGATTTCATAGAGGGTGTCATCGTCGGGAGTAACGGCGATGGTTTCATCAAGCGTGGCTATGGCCTTGATGAACTCGCCGCTCAGAATCATTTCATTGATATTTTTCAGAAAAATTTCGTTCATGGGTGCAAAATTAACAAAAAATCCCTAACTTTGGTGGAATTTCAATTGACTAACTTGCTCAGGCAAGTTAACCCGTTACGAATAAACTATTCTAAACAACATCATTCAATAATGAAACGAATTATAACACTGGCGTCATTGTGCTGGATGGCATTCAGCGTGGTGTTCGCCGCCGATCCTACGGCGACACGTTACTCGGCTGTCGAGTGCGAGGGTTCGCTGACCCCTTATCCTAATCCGGAATCCGGAATAGAGTATCCTGATTCGCTGACACCTGTCTACATGAACCATGTGGGACGCCATGGCGCACGTTATCCCGCTTCGGCCACTCACACTGTGGCTATGAAAAAGATGCTTGCCAAGGCTGACTCCTTAGGAACGATAACACGTCAGGGTCGGCAACTGATGGCGATTGTCGACCAGGTTATGGAACGTAGCCGCAACCAGTGGGGTGCGCTCGATTCGCTGGGAATGGCGGAGCAACGCGGCATCGCATCGCGCATGTTCCTGAATTTTCCCATGCTGTTCCAGAACGGAAGGGTCAACGCCATTTCGTCATATTCACCCAGGTGCATGATGAGCATGTTCAGTTTCGTTCACCAGCTCGACCGGCTCAACAACAAGGTTGAGATTTTCACCGGTACCGGCCGACAGAACTCGGCTTTGATGCGTCCGTTTGATGTTGATCAGGACTACATTGACTTCCGCTCGGGTGGACGTTGGGAGGTTCCTTACAATAATTATATGGAGCATGTGGTGCCGTTGACGGCGTTGAAGCGTGTGCTCGGCAATGCTTATCCGCTCCCTGAAAGCATGAAGGAGGCCAAGGAGATGGCGCTGGTGGAGTACTATGTGATTGCCGGATTGTCGGCCATGATGATGGATGTTGATGCTTCGGTGTTCTTCACCACGGAGGAATATAACGCTCTTTGGTCGGCTTTCAACCTCCGTCAGTATCTGCAGCGCACAGCCTCCACAATCTCCACCGTTCCCGCCGACATAGCCTCGCCGCTGATTCTTGATCTCATTTCAACAACCGACGGCTTCATTGCCGGAACAAACAAGTTCAGTGTCAACCTCAGATTCGGACATGCTGAAACGCTGATGCCGCTGGTGTCACTGATGCATCTGCCCGGGTGCTACTACATGACAAATTATTTCGACACCGTGGCGTTGCATTGGCGTGATTTCCATGTGGTTCCCATGGCGGCCAATCTGCAGATGGTTCTTTTCAAGAGCGATTCCGGACGCTACTATCTCGGTTGCTATCTGAATGAGCGCCCCGTGAGCCTCATTCCGAATAATCCGGCGCAGTTCATCAAGTGGCAGGAGGCCAGGGACTACCTGTTGAGGTGTGTTCCGATGTACTATCAGAACTGACCGTCACCGTCGATCAGTGTGATATGATAATGCTTAACCGCCCCGGGTCCATTTTCAACATGAGACTCAGGGCGGTTGGTTTATGTGGAAAGTTTTTTCCGGCGGTTGGTTTATTTGTCGGAATCCAGATGAATGAATCGTCCGGTGTAGCTGTTTTTGTCGGCCACGATTTCCTCGGGAGTTCCGGTAGCCACTATGTAGCCCCCCTTGTCGCCCCCTTCCGGACCCATGTCAATGATGTGGTCGGCGGTTTTCATCACTTCGGGATTATGTTCGATGATGAGCACGGTGTGGCCGGCGGCTATCAGTCGACGGAATGAGTCGAGCAGCTGGTTTATGTCGTGGATGTGGAGCCCCGTGGTGGGTTCGTCGAAAATGAACAGGGTGGGGTTGGAGTTTTCCATCGACAGGAAGTAGGCTAATTTCACGCGCTGGTTTTCACCGCCCGACAATGTCGATGAGCTCTGACCTAATTTGATGTAGCCCAGCCCGACGTCGCGTAGCGGAGTCAGACGCCGCACTATTTTCTTTTCCGTGTTGCCCTCTGACTCACTGAAAAAGTCGATGGCTTCGTTGACGGTCATGTCGAGGATGTCGCTGATGTTTTTGCCACGGTACTCCACCTCGAGGATGTCGCGTTTGAACCGTTTGCCGCCGCAAGCCTCGCAGGGAATGGTAATGTCGGCCATGAACTGCATTTCGACGGTGATGGTGCCTTCACCTTTACATTCGTCGCAGCGTCCGCCGTCGGTGTTGAATGAGAAGAACGCCGGGGTGAATCCCATCTGGCGGGCGCTTTGCTGTGATGCGAACAGCGCCCTTATCTCATCGTAGGCTTTCAGGTATGTGGCGGGATTGCTGCGCGACGATTTCCCTATGGGGTTCTGGTCGACGAATTCCACCCACTTTATTCTTGAAAGGTCTCCTTTCATCTGCTTGAATGCTCCGGGTGCGTCGGTGGCCACCTCAAAGTGGCGTAACAGGGCTTTGTAGAGGATGTCGCGTACCAGGGTCGATTTACCTGAACCGCTCACGCCGGTCACCACGGTCATTACCCCGAGCGGGAATTTGACGTCGATGTCCTTGAGGTTGTTTTCACGCGCGCCGACGATTTCAATGCAGTCTTTCCATTTGCGGCGGTTGCGTGGCACAGGAATCGACAGCTGGCCTGAGAGATAGCGTGCGGTGTAGCCCGGGTTTGACGATGACAGAAGATCGTTGACCGATCCTTGATAGACTATCTGACCGCCGTGACGGCCTGCGTCGGGCCCAACGTCGATGATGTAGTCGGCGGCACGCATTATTTCTTCGTCATGCTCCACTACGACCACGGTGTTGCCCACTTGTTGCAGCTTGCGGAGCACGTTGATCAGGCGCAGAGTGTCGCGCGGATGCAGACCGATGCTCGGTTCGTCAAGGATGTAGATTGAGCCGACGAGGCTGCTTCCGAGCGAGGTTGCCAGGTTGATTCGTTGGCTTTCACCGCCGGAAAGCGATGAACTCAAGCGGTCGAGTGTCAGGTAGCCCAGTCCGACGTCGGCTAAAAAATGGAGTCTGTTGCGGATTTCGGCCAGTATGCGTTTGCCTATCATCTGTTCCTGCTCCGTCAGGGTGAGGTTGTCGAACCATTCAATCAGTTCAGTGACAGGCATTTTGACAAGATCGGCTATGGTCATACCGTTGACTTTGACATAGAGCGCTTCCTTGCGCAGACGTGTGCCATGGCATTCCGGACAGAGGGTCTTACCCCGGTAGCGCGACTGAAGAACACGGTATTGCACTTTGTAGAGGTTCTCCTCGACCATCTTGAAGAATCCGTTGATGCCGGTGAAGCTCCCTTTACCGTTCCACAGCAGGTTTTTCTCCGCTTCGGAAAGGTCGCAGTAGGGGCGGTGTATGGGGAATTTGAATTCCTTGGCCCGCTGTATCAGGGCGTTTTTCCATTCACCCATTTTCTCCCCTTTCCAGCAAGCCACGGCATCTTCAAAGACACTCAGTGTGGGGTTGGGAATCACCAGGCGTTCGTCAATTCCGAGGCATTTGCCGAATCCTTCGCATTTGGGACAGGCTCCGTAGGGGTTGTTGAAGTTGAACAAAAGATCAGACGGCTCGATGAAAGTGATTCCGTCGGCTTCGAATTTGCGTGAAAAGTCAAAAGTGGAAACTTTGTCGCCATCATACACGAAAAGCCTCAACGAGTCGGCCCCCTCGAAGAATGCCGTTTCGATAGATTCGCGCATGCGGCTCACTTCATCGCCCTCATGTCGCACCGACAGACGGTCAATGAGCAGCAGATAGTCCTGCGGTTTGATTCTTTTGTTGCCTGCCAACTCCTCGATTGGGATAAACTCGCCCGATGGAGTCACCATGCGTGAGTATCCGGCTTTGAGATAGACGTCGAGTTGTGTTGCGAAATCCCTTCCTTCAGGGAGGGTGATGGGTGAGGCGATGGCTATACGTGTTCCGTCGGCATAGGTCAGGGCTTTGTTGACCACATCTTCAATTTCATGTTTCTTGACCACTTCACCGCTGACGGGAGAGATGGTTTTGCCAATCCGCGCCATGAACAGTCGCAGATAGTCATATATCTCGGTTGATGTTCCGACGGTGCTTCTTGGGTTGCGTGTGTTGACTTTCTGCTCAATGGCGATGGCCGGAGGAAGTCCTTTGATGTAGTCGACCTCGGGCTTGGCCATCTTCCCTAAAAACTGCCGTGCATAGGCCGACAGGCTTTCAACATAGCGGCGTTGTCCTTCGGCATAGATGGTGTCGAAAGCGAGGGATGATTTTCCTGATCCTGATAAACCGGTTATGACAATGAATTTATTACGCGGGAGTTCCACGTCAACGTTTTTCAGATTGTTGACGCGTGCTCCTTTAATGCTGATCACATCTTTTTTCATATTACAAATATACAAAAAAATATGCAGACTTGCAACGTCTCGGCTGTGGAATATATGGGGCCAAAACGATTATAGGATGCCCCGTTTGTTCAGTGCGGCCTGATAGCGGCGGGCGTTGGCCTGATGGGAGGCGAAGTCGGTGGCGAAGTTATGATAGCCTGAGAAATCCTCTTTGGCACACATGTAGAGGTAGTTGTGCTCGGGGGCGTTGAGCACGTCGTCGATGGTGTTGCGGGTCACGACGCGGATGGGTCCGGGGGGCAGACCTTTGTTCACATAGGTGTTGTAGGGCGATCTGACTCCTAAGTGCTGCTTGTAGATTCTGCGCAGGTTGAAGTCGCCCAAAGCGAATTTCACGGTGGGGTCGGCTTGCAGCGGCATGTTCTTTTTCAGACGGTTCATGTAGAGCCGGGCTACTAACGGGCGTTCGTCGGCTTTCGATGTTTCTTCCTCCACGATGGATGCTATGGTTGCAACCTCAACGGGCGTCAGTCCTAAAGCCTCGGCTTTAGCCTTGCGGTCGTCGGTCCAGAATTTCTCATGTTCTTTGAATAGTTTTCTGATCACGGGGTATGGCAGGACGTCCCAGTAGAACTCATAAGTGTCAGGAATGAAGGCGGCCGGATATTCATTTTTTTTGAATCCTTTGAGAGAGAGAATTGTGTCGCAGGCGTCGAGGAAATCACGTTCGCTGATGTTTAGATTCGCTGTCACTTTTTCGGCGAGCTGATCCATGGTTCGGATGTTGTGGAATGTGACTTTGACGGGGGTCTGAGATCCGGTTCGGATGCGGCGTGCGAGAGCCAGTGCGGTTGTGCCGTTGGTTATTTTGTAGGCGCCACTTGCTCTGTGGTGGTCGCTGGAGATGATATCCCAGATTTTGTACACCCGGTTGCCGAACTCCGGATCAAAAGCTGTCAGGGAGTCACGGATGGCTGTCTTCTCGGAATAACGTGGGATGTAGAGCCATTTTTCATCACCGGAGTAAGATTTGGTGGCGTAGTTGAAGGTGATCCATCCACCTATCACCAGTATGACGGCCAGCAATGCCGACGCATAGGCGAAGGTTAGGCCAAATCGGGTTTTTGAGGGCTTGGATGATTTCTTATGTTTGGGTTTGCTTGCCGTTTTTTTGGTGTCGGCGTTTTTTTTTGCACTCATTTGTGATGTTGAATTATTGTCGTGGAATTATGAGTAAAAGTGTCAGACGGAGAGGTCCTCGAGTTCTTCGGAGGCCAGTTCCCACATGCTCATGGTGTTTTCGAGTTTTTTGTTCAGAGAGGTGTGGGTCTCGATTATCTCATTGTCGGTGCGGCCGTCAGCCATCTGTTGCTCCACATTGGCTATCTCGCTTTCCAGACGTGCGATTTCAGCTTCGGCATCTTCCACTTTTTTGCGTGCGCGCTTGAGCATTTTCTGTTGTTCGCGCTGTTCGGCGTAGCTGAGCTGAGGCTTTGTCGCCCCGGTGGCCGATGGCTTTGGCTCGGGCTCGGCCACGGGTGTCGGTTCGTTCTTTGCCACACCCTGTGTGCCTGACTTGGAGAGTTCCAGTTCGTTTAGCGATGAGAGTTTTTTCTTTTCCAGGAATTCATAGATTCCGCCGAGGCATTCGCGCACTTGCCCACCGCCGAATTCATAGACCTTCTCCACCAGACCGTCGAGAAACTCACGGTCGTGGCTGACCACAATCACCGTTCCGTTGAACTCTTTTATGGCCTGCTTGAGAATATCCTTTGTTTTCATGTCGAGATGGTTGGTGGGCTCGTCGAGAATCAGGAGGTTCATCTCCTCGAGCAGGAGCCGGATCATGGCCAGACGTGTTTTTTCGCCACCTGACAACACTTTGACTTTTTTGTCGGAGGCCTCGCCGCCGAACATGAACGCACCGAGTATGTCGCGGATTTTTGTTCGTATGTCACCGACGGCCACCCGGTCGATGGTGTCGAAAACGGTGAGTTCGCCGTCAAGCAGCTGTGCCTGGTTCTGAGCGAAATAGCCTATTTTGACGTTATGTCCGATTTTCAGGGTTCCGGTGAACGGCACTTCCCCCATTATGCATTTGACCAACGTTGACTTACCCTCGCCGTTTTTCCCCACGAAAGCTACTTTCTCGCCACGTTTGATTGTGAATGTTGCATGGTCAAACACCTGGTGGTCGCCGTAGGCTTTGCCCAGATCGTCGGCTATGATGGGGTAGTCGCCCGACCGAGGTGCGGGGGGGAATTTCAGTGACAGGTGTGAGTTGTCGACCTCGTCGACCTCAATGCGCTCAATCTTGGCGAGTTGCTTGATTCGGCTCTGCACCTGAACCGATTTGGTTGCTTTGTAGCGGAACCGTTCAATGAACTCCTCGGTTTCCTGAATCTGTTTCTGTTGATTCAGGTAGGCCCGCATCTGCTGCTCAACACGTTCCTTGCGCAGTTCAACATATTTCGAGTAGTTGACGGAGTAGTCATAGATTTTTCCGAGCGAAATTTCGATTGTGCGGTTTGTGACATTGTCGATGAACGCCCGGTCGTGGCTCACGAGCACTACGGCGGCGGCCTTGGTGACGAGGAAATTCTCGAGCCATTGGATCGACTCAATGTCAAGGTGGTTGGTAGGTTCGTCGAGCAGAAGCACGTCGGGTCGTTGCAACAATATTTTGGCTAACTCGATGCGCATGCGCCATCCGCCGGAAAATTCTCCGGTCATGCGGTTGAAGTCGCTACGAGCGAAACCCAGTCCGATGAGTGTTTTTTCCATCTCTGCCTGACGGTTGTCGCTCTGTTCCATCGCCAGCCGCTCGGTCAGGGTGGTCATGCGGTCAATCAAATCCTGGTAGGCCTCTGATTCATAGTCAGTGCGGGTGGCCAGCTCGGCGTTCAGGTTGTCGAGATGTTGCTGCATGTCGTCGATGTGCGAGAAAACTTTCGACACTTCTTCGATAACCGTAGTAGTGTCGTTGAGCACCATCTGTTGAGGGAGGTATCCGATTGTCACATCGATCGGTTTGGCCACGTTGCCCCCCGTTGGCTGTTGCAGTCCGGCTATGATTTTGAGCATGGTGGATTTTCCGGCTCCGTTTTTACCCACGAGGGCTATGCGGTCCTTTTTGTTGATGACATAGTTGATGTTGTCAAACAGCGGTTTGGCGGAAAATTCCACCGACAGATTGTTTATCGATACCATTGTGTTCTGTTTTATTGTTGAATCAGCGGCATCGTGATCCGCTGATTTACATATAACGAGTGAACGGGGTCGGCCCCGTCCACTCTTATATATGATTCAAATCTTATATATGATTCAAATTCAACCTGATGTGTCAAATTTAAAAGCACTCTTAACCTTCATTGTGATGGAATGGTTAAGATGACTTGGGTTTGTCACATTCCTTTGCCGTGGCAGTTTTTGTATTTTTTGCCACTGCCGCATGGACAGGGGTCGTTTCGGCCTATTCTCGGACCGGCTTTGGCGGGGGTGGGAGCCGACGGTGACTGCTGTCGTGAGGCTGCGGCACGTTGAGCTGCGGCGGGGTCACCGGCTTTCGCTGCTGTGTAGCGTGAGTAGTCGGTTGGGCGTTCGGGAGCCGCTTTCTCCACTTCGGGGAGCCGCACCTCGGGTTTGTTGTGCTGACGCAGGCGCGGGTCGGCTGTGGTTGATGTGTTTCCGGGGTTCACCTGACGTGCGGGCGCTTCTGCCGGCGCCTCGGGCCGGGGTGCGGGCTGTTGAGGTGCGGGCTGAATGTAGATTTGACCACGCATGAGCTTTGACAGAGTCTGCACGTTAAGCTCGTTGAGCATGTTCTCGAACATGTTGAATGACTCCACTTTGTAGATCACCAGCGGGTCTTTCTGCTCGTAGGATGCATTCTGCGATGACTGACGCAGCTGGTCGAGTTCGCGGAGGTGTTCTTTCCAGAGTTTGTCGATGGTGATGAGCATCACTAATTTGCTCCATTCCTTGATTATTGAGCGGCACTCTGTTTTGTATGCTTCCTCAATGTCGAGAACGATTCCGTAGATTCGTTTGCCATCGGTGATGGGCACACGGATTTTGCCTGTTGCGCCGCGGTTTTCAACCCAGTCCTTGATGATTGGCATGGCCACTTCGGTGATGCGTGCCGTTTGACGTTCGCGGGCATCTTTGGCGGCTTTGCGAATGAGCTCGGTTTTCTCTTTGGCTGAGAGTTTGACGAATTCTTTTTCGGTGAAGGGGGCTTCGATAGTCAGCACCTTCATCAGTTCCATCGACAGATCCTGATAGTCGTCGGGCTGGCTGTAGTTGCGCACCAGGTTGTCGATCACGTCTTCAAGCATGTGTTCAATGTCCAACCCGATTCGTTCACCCTGCAGGGCGTGGTGGCGAAGCGAGTAGATGTAGGAGCGCTGGGTGTTCATCACGTCGTCATATTCCAGCAGACGTTTACGGATACCGAAGTTGTTTTCTTCAACTCGTTTCTGTGCGTTCTCGATGGCTTTGGTCACCATTGAGTTTTCGATTCGTTCACCTTCGGAGAAAGAGTTTTTTAGAATTTTTGTCATCACGTTGTCGGCGGTGAACAGACGCATCAACTGGTCCTCGAACGACACGTAGAACACGGATGAACCGGGGTCGCCCTGACGTCCGGCACGGCCTCGCAGCTGACGGTCGACGCGGCGTGATTCATGGCGTTCGGTGCCGATGATAGCCAAACCGCCCACTTTTTTACCTTTGGCGATTTCTTCGTCCTGCATGGCCTTGACTTCGGCGGGAAGTTTGATGTCCGTACCACGGCCGGCCATGTTGGTGGCTATGGTCACGGCTCCGGGTAAACCTGCGAGCGCCACGATGTCGGCCTCTTTCTGATGGAGTTTGGCGTTGAGCACATTGTGTTTGATGTGGCGCATGGTGAGCATTCGGCTCAGAAGCTCTGAAATCTCGACCGAGGTTGTTCCGACGAGCACCGGACGGCCTATTTCATGGAGACGTTCGATCTCTTCGATGACAGCCTTGTATTTTTCACGTTTGGTCCAGTAGATGCGGTCGTTCATGTCGACACGTGCAATCGGACGGTTGGTGGGGATGGTCACTACGTCGAGTTTATAGATGTCCCAGAACTCTCCGGCTTCTGTTTCGGCCGTACCGGTCATACCGGCGAGCTTGTGATACATGCGGAAGTAGTTCTGAAGGGTGATTGTCGCGAACGTTTGAGTGGCGGCTTCAACTTTCACTCCTTCCTTGGCTTCGATAGCCTGGTGCAGACCGTCGCTGTAGCGGCGTCCTTCCATGATACGGCCGGTTTGCTCGTCGACGATTTTGATTTTGTTGTCGTCGATGACATATTCCACGTTCTTTTCAAAAAGGGTGTAGGCTTTGAGCAGCTGGGTCACGGTGTGTACGCGTTCTGACTTGATGGCGTAGTTCTGCATGGCCTCGTCCTTGCGCTGCTGACGTTCGGCAACATCGGCAATTGTTTCTATTTCCGACAGTTCCGAAGTGATGTCAGGCAGAACGAAGAATTTAGGGTCTTCCGATTTGCCGGTGAGTTCGTCGATACCTTTGTCGGTGAGTTCCACTGAACGGTTCTTTTCGTCGATGATGAAGTAGAGCGGATCGGTGATGAACGGCATTTCGCGGCTGTTGTCCTGCATGTAGTGGTTCTCGGTGTCGAGCAACACTTTTTTCATGCCTTCCTGGCTGAGCAGTTTGATGAGTGCTGAGTTTTTGGGAAGACCTTTGTAGGCGCGGAACAGCAGAATTGCTCCTTCTTTCTGATCATCCTTGTTGTCTGATGCCAGTTTTGATTTGGCGTCGGCCAGAATCTTTGTCACGAGTCGGCGCTGGGCTTCGACAACTTTCTCCACGTTGAATTTATATTGGTCGAAAAGCTGGTCGTCGCCTTTTTCCACGGGACCTGATATGATAAGAGGAGTACGGGCGTCGTCGATCAACACTGAGTCGACCTCGTCTACAATGGCGTAGTAGTGTTTGCGCTGAACCATGTCCTGCGGTGACATTGCCATGTTGTCGCGCAGATAGTCGAAGCCGAATTCGTTGTTGGTTCCGAAGGTGATGTCGCAGTTGTAGGCTCTGCGTCGGGCTGGGGTGTTGGGCTGATGT
>JAXJVW010000112.1:0-15465 GCA_036308365.1 Muribaculaceae bacterium | reverse complement strand
TCGGACAGCGCGCTCTGCTCATCGCCGAGCACTCCCGGCACGAGCCGCACAATGGCGTCGGCAATGATTATGGCAGGCATTTCGCCCCCGGTGAGCACATAATCGCCTATGGAGATTTCGCGGGTCACCAGATGCTCCCTGATGCGGTAGTCCACACCCTTGTAGTGTCCGCAGAGAATGATGATGTTTTCCTCGAGCGACAGCGTGTTGGCCAGAGGCTGATTGAGGATTTCCCCGTCGGGCGATGTGAAAATCACGTCATCGTAGTGGCGCTCGGCTTTCAGAGCGGAAATGCAGCGGTCAACCGGTTCCACCTTCATGACCATGCCGGCTTCCCCGCCGAAGGGGTAGTCATCGACCTTCCGGTGCTTGTCGCTGGTGTAGTCGCGGAGGTTGTGGATGTGGAATTCGGCCAGACCTTTGTTCTGAGCCCTTTTGAGGATGGAGCATCCCAGCGGCGACTCGAAAATTTCGGGAATGACGGTCAGGATGTCGATTCTCATTTCTGATATTTCTGGGCTTGCTGAGCGATGAGCTCAATGTCGTCGAAATAGTTTATGCGCATCGCCTTGCGGACATCGCTGAGGGTGTCGGCGGCTTTTTCACGTGCGACTTCGGTTCCTTTGCGGAGAATTTCGAACACGCCGGGAATGTCGGCTTCGAACTCGGCGCGGCGGGCGCGTATCGGAGCCAGCGATTCCTCAAGGATGGCGATCAGGAGTTTTTTCACTGTGCCGTCGCCCAAACCGCCGCGGGTGTAGTGCTCCTTCATCTCGTCGAGGCTCTGATAGTCAGTTGTCAGAGTGCCGAAATGCTCGGGGCGTGAGAATGCGTCGAGATAAATGAACGGACAGTTTCCTTCGAGGTGACCGGGGTCGCTCACGTTCAGGTGCAGCGGGTCGGTGTACATGCTTTTTACCTTTTTCGCCACCTCTTTGGCGGTGTCGCTCAGGTAGATGCAGTTGCCCAGCGACTTGCTCATCTTGGCTTTGCCGTCGGTTCCGGGCAGACGCAGGCAGGCGTTGTTCGAGGGGAGCAGAATCTCCGGTTCAACGAGTGTGTCGCCATAGATGTTGTTGAAGCGGGCCACGATTTCGCGGGTCAGTTCAATCATGGGCGCCTGGTCCTCACCCACGGGTACGGTGGTGGCGCGGAACGAAGCTATGTCAGAAGCCTGGCTAACGGGGTAGGAGAAGAACCCCATGGGGATGCTCTTCTCGAAATTGCGCATGGCTATCTCCGTTTTCACTGTCGGGTTGCGCTGCACACGTGCCACTGTCACCAGGTTCATGAAGTAGAACGCCAGCTCGGTCAGCTCGGGCACCGCCGACTGAATGAATATGTTGGTTTTCGTGGGGTCGATACCCACTGCCAGATAGTCCAGGGCCACCTCGACAATGTTCTGGCGTATTTTCTCAGGGTTGTCGGCATTGTCGGTCAGCGCCTGTGCGTCGGCGATCATCACGAAAATTTTGTCGAACTCTCCGGAATTCTGCAGCTGCACGCGGCGTGCCAGCGAACCCACGTAGTGCCCTAAGTGTAATTTTCCGGTGGGGCGGTCACCGGTGAGTATGATTTTTTCCATTAAGATATGTGTTTATTTTTGGCAAAGTTACAAAAACTGGTCCGTATCCGCAAAAAATTTGCGGGGTGCAATGAGGGTGCAATGAGTGTTGAGGGTCATCCGGCCCGCATGATTATCACTTGGCGAGGCCGTGGCGAGTCGGAAATTACCGTTTTTTTGGTAAATTTGTCTTTTTTATTGGGAAATAGTGCCAACGGCGTGTTAACCTCTTTGCAACCATGAACTTAAAGTGTTAATTTTGCGCCCCGAAACATACACCAATCACCATGTTGAAAAAGTCACTTTTGATATGTGCGTCCGCGGCATTGCTTTTCAGCGGATGCGGAGGCGGAGAGTCCGCCCGGAGTCCCCGTGTGAAATACCATAACGTGTTCCTTGCCTCGCCGGTGGTGCGGGGTGGGGGAGCCACCTCGGTCTATCCCGCCAGGGTTGAGGAAGCCCGGTCGATAGCCGTGGGGTTCAAAACCGGCGGACAAATCGAGCGCCTGTTCGTCAAGGATGGCGACCATGTGGCTCAGGGACAGCTGCTGGCAATTCTCGACACTGTCGACTATGCGCTGAATGTCAAACAGTTGCGTGAACAATATCAGATGCTCAAGGCCGAAACCGAGCGTCAGGCCAAGCTTCACGCCACCCGCAACATCAGCGACAACGACTTTGAAAAAGCAACATCGGCGCTCAGGCAGCTCGCACTGCAGCTCAAACTCAGTGAGAACAAACTCGACTATTGCCGCCTCTATGCTCCGGTGTCGGGGGTGATTGTGCAGAAAAATCATGAGCGGGCCGAGATGGTCAACGCCGGCACTCCGGTGTTCGAGCTGATGGACAACAACAGCCTGCAGGTGGTGGTCGACCTTCCGTTGCACGGCTACGCCAACAGCGACCGTTTCACTTCGTTCGAAGGGGAGACGTCGATCGACCCCGGCAAAAGTTTTCCGCTGCGAATGCTGTCACTGACTCCCAGGGCCGACAATAACCAGTTGTATCAGATGAAGTTAGGTGTGGTCCCCGGATCAAAAGTGAAACTCACCCCGGGAATGAACGTGAAGGTCACCGTGACCGACAGTGCCGCCGACGGCTCCGACCCCACCATCGCCGTACCCCTGAGCTCGCTGTTCGACCTCGACGGAAAATCATGCGTGTGGTTGTTCAATCCGGCCGACTCCACCGTCAAGGCCACACCCGTAGTGACCCACGGATCTGGCGAGAACGGGTTGATTGAGGTGACCGGTGACATTTCCGCCACGAGCCAGATTGTGCGCGCCGGTGTGCACGCCCTGACCGACGGCGAGCAGGTGCGCCCCATCGATGAACATTCTTCAACTAACGCCGGACAGATGCTCTGATGGAACGGATTACTAAATTTTTCATGCAGCGACGCACTCTGTTCTGGTCGCTCATGGTCGGTATAATTCTCATCGGTGTGGCGAGCTACGTCAGCATGCCCAAGCTGGAGGACCCCGCCGTCCCCGTCAAGCAGGTCAGCGTCATAGCTCTGTATCCCGGGGCCGACACCCACACCGTCGAACTTGATGTGGCAGTGCCTCTGGAGGACGCACTACGCACCATGCCCGACATACGCAAAATCAAAACCGACGTCATGCCCGGCAAGGCGCAGATAACGCTGGAGTTCCAGCTGACCCTCCCCAGTGTGGAGCTGGAGCAACATTTCGATATGGTGCGACGCAAAATGTCTGACGCCGCCCGGTCGCTCCCGCAAGGGTGCATGGACCCCGTGGTGGTCGATGACATGATGGATGTCTACGGCCTGTTTTTCGCTTTCACCGCCGACGGCTACGAACTGCCCGAGGCTGAGAAATATGCCAAAATGCTACGTCGCGAGCTGCTCACGGTGCCCGGAGTGAAACGCATCAACATCGGTGGCACACGCGGCGAGGTGATCAACATCGAGCTCACTCCCGAGCAACTCAAACGCAACGGACTGCTCCCCACCCAGGTGATGATGTCGCTGCAGAACGCAACCAAATCAATCAACGCCGGAACCGTGCCCAGCGGCACAACCCGCATGTCGGTCGATGTGACCGAAGGGGTGAAAGACGCAGCCGACGTGGCCAATCTGCTCATTGACACTCCCGAAGGGAAGAAAGTGCGTCTGGGCGAGGTGGCGAAGGTTGAGCGCGCCTATGCCGAGCCGGCGCGTAACCTCTTTTATGTCAATGGCAAACCGGCGCTGACGTTCGCCATCACCCTCGACAAGAGCGCCATTGTCCCCGACGTGGGTAAAGCCGTTGACGCCAAAATCGCCGAAGTGGCCGAAAGGATGCCCGCCGGCATGCAGGCCGAAAAGATATTTTTCCAGCCCGACAAGGTGAGCGCGGCCATGGACAGCTTCATGCTCAACCTGCTCGAATCGGTGGTGATCGTGGTTCTGGTGCTCATGTTCTCCATGGGATGGCGCTCCGGAGTCATCATTGGCTTCGGCCTGGTGCTGACGGTGGCCCTGTCGTTCCCGATTTTGTCGGTTCTCGGAACCACACTGCAGCGCATCTCCTTAGGAGCGTTCATCGTCGCCATGGGTATGCTCGTTGACAACTCCGTGGTGATCATGGACGGCATATTGGTTGACCGTGCCAAAGGACTGCCACCGTCGGTCTACCTCTACCGTATCGGCAAAAACACAGCCATGCCGCTGCTCGGGGCAACAATCATCGCCGCCAGCACGTTCCTCCCCATATATCTCACCCCCGGATCCACTGGCGAATTCGCCGGCGACCTCTTCCTGGTGATATGCGTCAGCCTGCTTGTCAGCTGGATTCTGGCGCTGGTGCAGGTGCCGGTGTGCGCCGCCCAGTGGATGGGCCCGTCGCCCGCCGTGACCGCCGAAGTCAAAACTGAGGAGCGCCGCGAGGGACGTGTCAACCGCATGATCGCCTCAACTCTCCGCTGGCTCATGGCCCATCGTGTCATCTCCGTCACAGCCGCATGCTCGCTGATTGTGCTCGGAGTAGTCGGCATGGGCAAGGTGCGACAGGTGTTCTTCCCCGATTTCGACTACGGGCAGTTCGTCGTGGAGTGTTACTTCCCCGGCACTAACGACCCTACCACCGTTGAACACCGCATCCTCGCCATGGCCGACTCCGTCAAAGCCCTCCCCGACGTTGACCGTGTGGCCGTGAACACCACGGGCGCACCGGGCCGCTACTGCTTCGTGCGCCCCATGCCCACCGGTGGCGACAACTACGCCGAGATGATCATTGACTGCCGCGACTTCAAAACAATGCAGCGGATGACCAATGAG
This sequence comes from Muribaculaceae bacterium, assembly GCA_036308365.1. Lineage (GTDB taxonomy): Bacteria > Bacteroidota > Bacteroidia > Bacteroidales > Muribaculaceae > CAJUPY01. The sequence continues at coordinate 10,621 of JAXJVW010000112.1, read as the reverse complement.
GTCAGGACCTTGCTCCGAAACATTGCCCCCGACGCGTACATACGCACCCGAAAATACAACTTCTCCATATCCTCAAGCCACACCGTCGAGGTGGAATTCGCCGGTCCTGACCCCGCCGTGCTCCAGAAACTGAGCGCGCAGGTTGAACGGATGATGCGCGGTTGCGACCTCATCGACCCCTACAGCGTGCAGAACAACTGGCGCCCCAAGGCCCCGACACTCACATTCGAGTTCTCACAGCAGGACGCCGAGCGGGCCGGAGTGTCACGCGGCGATGTGGGCAACGCGCTCCAGGCCGCCAACGAGGGTTATGCCGTGGGTGCCATCGCCGACGGCGACAAGGTGGTCCCCATCAACATCATCATGCGCGACGCCGACGGTTCGCGTCCGTCATCGCTGGCGTCGATTCCGGTGTGGTCAATGGCCAACATCAAAATCGACCCTGAACAGATCAGCGGAATGCTGGCCGGCGCTAACTCCAGCATGGACAACACCATATTCTCGACAACCCTGCTCGGAAATGTCATCGACTCGGCCACGGTGCGCAACAACTACGATTTCATCTACCGCTACAACGGGCAGAGGGCCATCCAGGCCGAATGCGACCCCGACCCGCTCAACCCTGACGCCACTCCGGCCAAAGTTGAGGCGGCGCTCACCGACTCGCTGGCCAAGATTGTGCTTCCGCAGGGCTACACCATGCGCTTCGTGGGCGAAGGCGACACTTCGAAAGAGTCAACCGGAATGCTCGTTGGAATGATGCCGATGGTGTGCCTGATCATCTGCGTGGTGCTGTTGCTGCTGTTCAACAACTGGCGCAAGCTGATTCTCATCTGCGTATGCTTCCCGTTCGTGATTTGCGGAATCACCCCCATGCTCCTGCTCACTCAAACCCCGTTCACCTTCCTGGCCCTCCTCGGATTCATGGGTCTGATAGGTATGATGGTGAAAAACGCCATAGTCCTCGTCGACGAGATAACCAGGCTCACGGGTGAGGAACATGTCGACCCCTATACGGCTGTCATACAGGCCACACTGAGCCGCGTGCGTCCGGTGCTCCTCGCTTCGTTCACAACCATCCTCGGCATGATTCCCCTCATCCCCGACGCCATGTATGGCTCACTGGCCGTCACCGTGATCGGTGGCCTCTTCGTGGGCACGCTGGTGACTCTGCTGATTCTCCCGCTGTTCTACTCCATCCTTTTCAAAGTTAAAAAACCTGCATAATGAAACGTTTAGCCATCATATACACCCTGCTGCTGGCCCTGGCGCCTGCCATGAGCGCCATGACAATCACCGCCGACGAAGCCGTCAGAATGGCCCTGCAGTCCGACGAACGGATCAAATCATCCGAAAACTCCATACGCCAGTCCGAACTCCAGAAGGGGATAGCCCGCACGGCCTATCTGCCCAACTTCTCGGGCTCGGCAACTTCGGCCTGGATGTTGCCCGACAAGAAAATGGACGAAATGGCAATGACAATGAAAATGCGCGGAATGTACATGGCCGGCATTTCCGTCACACAGCCCATATTCGCCGGGGGCAAAATCCTCGCCGCAAACAAACTGGCCTCAATAGGCAAACGTGCCGCCGAACAGCAGCTCGACCTGATGCGCACTTCGGTGGCGGCCGACGCCGAAACATCCTACTGGAGCTACGTCGCCGTGTTGGCCAAAGTGGAGATGATGCGTAGCTACGCCGCACAGGTCGACACCGCTTGGGCGCAGACAAAAACCGCACTCGACGCCGGAATGGCCACAGCCACCGATCTGCTCCGAGTGGAAGCCCGTCAGAGCCAGGTGCACTATCAGCTGCAACAGGCCACGGCCGGTGCCGACCTTTGCCGAATGGCGCTGTGCACGGCCATTGGGGTTGACACCGCAACCGACTTGACCCCGGCCGACAAGGAGATCCCACTCGCACTCCCCTCGGATCCCGAGGAATACAGCCTCGACAACCGACCTGAAATGCGCCTGCTCCAAACCGACATCGACGCCAAACGGCAGCAAGTGGCCGTGACCCGCGCCGACTTCCTCCCGTCGCTCGGACTCTCGGCCGGATGGAGCGCCTACGGTAACATCAAACTCAACTCCATGTCGCCCTTACCCGACGGCTCAGGAGCCGTGCCCACATCGCAAAACATCAAGGGCGACGGCTGGAACATAATGCTCTCGCTGCAAGTGCCGCTGTTCCATTGGGGTGAAGGGGTGAAAAAGGTGCGCCATGCCAAAATAGCCGTCGACAACGCCATCCTCGAGAAGGAACACACCGGCCGGATGCTCGACCTTCAGGTGCGACAGGCAATTTCAAATCTCGCAACCGGTCAGCAGATGCTCGTGTCGGCCCAGAAAGCGATGGAACAGGCCGAGGCCTCGCTCCAGTCGGTGGCCAGGAGCTATGAATACGGTTTGGCCAACCTGACCGAGATGCTCGACGCCCAGAGCCAGTGGCAGACTTCGCAGGCCAATCTCATTGAGGCACGCACTCAGTTGCGCATCTACGTCATCGACTACCGTGTGGCCACGGCCACACTGCTACAGGCCCGCTGATGCTCGTTCCGTCGCCACGGCGCGCCACCTATAATGTCCATTTTACCCACATTTAGGTATTGTGGCCGTAACGCGTAGTGGCTAACTTTGCACTTGGAATTAATTATAGCGTTGAAATTTTTTGATTGAAATGTTCAGGACACGCCCCGACCGCGCAGGCCAGGCGTGTCCCTGTTCTTTAATAACACCCTCCGCCATCCGTGGATCAGAGGCCTTTGTCAACCCTAAGAAACTGTTCAAAATAAATTTTAAACAGTTTCTAAAACACCCCAAAAAGGCTAATTATTAAAAAGTTTAAACGGCTTACTTCCGAAAATTTCAAAATTATAACTTTTTCCTTTGTTTATAAAAAGAAAAAACCTTATCTTTGCACACTTGAAAAGTACCCTTAGGTCAAATCATTATCGATAAAAACAAAAATCATACATAATTAAATGGCTACATTAGAGAAAATCAGAAGCCGCTCAGTGCTTCTTTTCACCATTATCATCCTGGCGTTGCTTGCCTTCATCCTGGGTGACTTCTTTAATTCCTCTCGCTCATTGTTCGGCCCGGGCCACACCGCCGCGACCATAGCAGGTGAGAAAATCGACTTCAACGAATTCAACCGCCGCGTAGAGCAGGCCACTCAGCAAATGCAGCAGCAGGGCTATGCTAAAGTGGAAACAGAGCAGGTGCAGGCACAGGTGCTTCAGGCCATGGCTAACGAAGCCCTTTTCAATAAGGAAATCAGCGACCTCGGTATCGTGGTGACTGACAATGAACTCTCTGAATCAATGATCGGTGAGTCAGCCAACCCCCAGTTCGTTCAGTACATCTACCAGCAGTTCGGAATGCATCCCCGTCAGCTCCATGAACTGATCTTCACCAACTCTTCTCAGATGGATCCCGCTCAGAGCGAACAGCTCAAACAGATGTGGATGGAAAACGAGAAGATGATGTCCGAGACTCTCAAACAGCAGAAACTCATCAACCTCTTCAACGGTGCTCTCCGTGCCAATAAAATCGACGCACAGGAAATCCACGATGACAACTCCGTCGCTTCAACCATCCGCTACGCCAAAGTTGATCTCGCAACTGTGCCCGACTCTCTGGTAACCCCCACCGAAGCTGAAATCAACGCAAAATACAACGAAACACGCGAAGCCTACAAACTCAACGACCAGGTGCGCAACGTGAACTACATCGTGGTTGACATCGCTCCCTCGGCCGAGGACCTCGCGGCCGCTCAGGCTGAAGTTGATGCCGCCATCAACCTCCTGAACCAGTCGGAAGGAACCGATGCCCTCTCAGGCATGTTCGTGGTGAACAACATCGTCGCTCCCAAAGCGCGTCTGGCCGCCAACATCGCCGCTGCAGTCGACACAATGACTGTGGGCACAGCTAAATACTCAGGCTTCTCAAACAACACTCACCACATTGTGAAGCTCCTCGCCGTCAATCCCGCACAGAAAGACAGCGTGACTTTCGATGTGGCTCAGATTGAAATCACCAACGACGCTCAGCGCGACTCAATCATCAACGCTCTCAACGCCGGTGCCAAACTCGCCGACGTGGCTGCGCAGGAAAACATCGCTACTGATCAGAAAGTGTCGTTCCTCGACGACCAGTCTGGCGCTCAGGTACGCGAACTTTTCGCCGATGCCACCGTGGGTAAATACTTCACCCCCGACACCACCGCTAACGCCAAAGCAATCCGCGTGTTCCGCGCTACTAAATTCTCCGCTCCCGTAAGCACCTATGAAGTAGCCGACATCCAGTATGCCGTTGACCCCTCGTCAGCAACTATCAGCAAACTCAACAGTGACCTCAGCAAATACATCGCTGAAAACAACACCGCCGAGAAATTCGCCGAAAACGCTCTCGCAGCCGGCTATCGCGTGTTCCCCGCCGAAGTGACAAAACAATCACTCGCAATCGCTAACCTCCCCTCAACCCGTGGTGCCGTGAAATGGACTCTCAACGCCAAAAACGGTCAGGTCAGCGAAATCTATGGCGACGAACAAACCGGACGCCTCGTGGCTGTCGCTCTTAACAGCACTTACGACGACTACACCCCCGTGACCGACAAAATGCTCAACTCTTATCTCACCGAACTGGTGAAGGCCGACAAAAAAGCCGCTAAACTGATTGAGCAGTACAAAGGCAAAGCCACAACAATCGATGGCTACGCCCAGCTCATGGGCGCCCCCGTTGACACAACAAGCCTCGTGTTTGGTCAGCGTATGATCCAGGGATTCTCTTTCAACGAATCAAACCTCGCCGCTAATGTGGCTGTAGCTCCCAAAGGTAAAGTGGAAGGCCCCGTTCAAACAATGTCGTCTGTGGCTGTATTTGAGGTCTCTGACGTGAAAAACGAAGGTGGTGAGTTCAACTTCGAAACCGAAGCCGACAGATTCAACCGTCAGCAAGGTGGACAGGCCCTCGGACGCAACCTCTTCATGATTCTCCTGGGCAACGGTAAAATCGAGAGCAAACTTCTCAACTTCTACCAGGAATAATCCCGTATCTTTTGAAACTTAACGCCATAACCCCCGGAGGGTGTGCCATCCGGCACATCCTCCTCGCTTTTTAATAACGTATTAAATCAAATTACCCAGTTGGGGTTGAACAGCCTGCTTGAGCCATAGCGAAGGCTCAGGAAACATCCCGGGATTGCTCGCCGGATCTGACACATGGTCACCTGTCAGGCATAAGCCCGGGCAGCACGCTTTCACCCATCGTAACCCTGAAATTGACGGCATTGGCCCGCACATGGTCTCTCTGATTTCATCTCACGAGGCAGCATAGCCATTCTTCAACTACCGCCCATGATAAAAATACACCCGCAGACAGCACCGGAAACCATACACGCCATCGCGCGCGAAGGTGTGCCGCATGAGGCCACTTCAATCTATAAGGCCAGAAACGAAGTCTTCACGCTCCCCACACCCGAGGGAGTGATCAACATCAAGGCGTTCCACACCCCGAAATTTCCCAACAGCTACATCTACACCAACCTCCGGCAGAGTAAGGCGCGACGCTCGTTCGACAACGCCGTCAGGCTCATCGACCTCGGATTCCACACCCCGGCCCCGATAGCCTATATTGAGGAGAAATCATGCGGGGCGCTCCGACGTAGCTACTACATCTCGGCCCAGCTTCCGTTGAATAATGTACGTGACTGGACCGAAATCCCCGATTATGAGCGGCTCGTCGACGACCTCGGGGCGGAGATGCACCGGCTCGTGACCAAGGGGGTGTTCCACCGCGATTTCTCGCCGGGCAACATCCTCTATGAACGGATGGCGGACGGTCGCTTCCGGTTCTACTACGTCGATCTCAACCGCATGGAGTTCAATGTCACATCGAAAGCCAAACTGATGCGTATGTTCAGGGCCATAACATTCGACACCGACCAGCTCGCGCTGCTGGCGAGGGCCTACGCCAGAGCCGCCTGTCTCGATGCCGGCAAGGTGGTGGCGGAAGCGCTTGAGCAACACCGTCGCTATCTTGCTGAAAAAAGAAGATTGAAAGCGCTGAAGAGTTTGTTCAAGTGACCCCGCTTCTGGCATCGCCCGGGTGCAGGGATGGCGCATCGCTATCCGACAAATCGCATTCCGCCCACCGCTTCAAATTGCAAAAATTTCCCATAATCCTTTGATATGTGAAATATTTAAATTAACTTTGCCTAAATAAATAGGTTATAGACCTTGAAAAACAGAACACGAGATGAGCGTACGACTCCACCACGAAGGAACTAACATACTGATTACGATGTTCATAGTGATGCTGGCAATAAACTTGCCGGCGTGGTACTTCTTGTCCGAGCATTTCATGGCCATCCCCATCACCCTGACGGTGATTTCAATCATTCTCTATGGCCTCGCAACCAATTTCTTCCGCTCGCCCCACCGCCAGTTCCAGGGCTCATCTGAAAATATGGTGGTCTCATCGGTCGACGGCGAAGTGGTAGCCCTCGAAGAAGTTTACGAACCTGAATATCTCAAGACAAAAGTCATTCAGCTCTCAGTGTTCATGACCATTTTCAATGTACATGCCAACTGGTATCCGGTTGACGGAAAGGTGATTTACACAACGCATCACAGCGGACGTTTCCTGTCGGCCTACCTCCCAAAATCAAGCACCGAGAACGAACGCTCGACAATCGTGATCGAAACCCCCGAAGGGCAGCAGATACTCGTTCGTCAGATTGCCGGAGCCATCGCGCGCAGAATTGTGACCTATGCCGAACCCGGTGACAACGCCTCAATCGAGGATCACCTCGGGTTCATCAAATTCGGTTCGCGTGTCGACATCTTCCTCCCCCTCGGAACGGAAGTCCTCGTCAAAATCGGCGACAAAACAACCGGTGGCATCACCCCGGTGGCACACCTCAACCCCTAATTCAGAAATCAGGTTGACAACCTCAATAGTCAGCCGTCCCCCTGCCACGCATACAATCATCACTGAAATCCGCCAACGCCGACGGACACTCCCATCGTGCAGTCACGGCTGTGATCAACTCATATCATCTATTCTCATCCTTCAGCTCTTTTGGTAAAGCTCAACTTTATATCAAAAGTGTGAAATAATTCAAAATATGTAAGGGAATAGTTGCAAAACAGAATAATTTGACGTAACTTTGCCATGCAAACATTGCAAGTAAAAAGGTTGAGCCAAATTCACGGTATGTTTTATCTCTAACTCAAATCGATGATTCTCACATTTCCTTCATCTCAGCTTTGAAATAGTTGTGGCTAAAAAGTGTTAGTTGTCGTCAGGAATTTCCCATATGCGTGTTCAATCGGATACATGTGCTTTGTACCTGCCATTTGAGCGTGTCAATTTATCACATATCACTGATTGTATGAAGACGACAATTATTTTTCTGATGCTTTTAGTCGCATCCATGACTGCCAGTGCGCAGCAAACACAGTGTGTCCAGAATTTCGAGGGAGAATTCTTTTTCGGCTTGAACGCTCCGGTGGGAGGTTATCATGGTGGAGATGCGGTTGGTTCCGGATCCCTCGGGGTCATTCTCCGTCATAATCTGAAGGAAACACCATGGGATGTGGGCGCATTCCTGCGACTTGATGTAGCACGCTATAAATTCGACCGTTTGGAACAGGGCAACCGCACTCTTGGATTAGGAGTTTTGGGAGGCTACAATTTCCGGCAGGGAAAGAAAGTCAATCCGTTCGTCAATTTAGGCGTAGGCCTCGGATGCCACGACATCGTCGATTCGGAGGTGTATCCCTCATCAGGAGCATCGATGGTGGCGATCCCCACGGTGGGCGTGGAATTGTTCTATCACATACGTGTGAACGCATATTGCGAACTGACCCGCCGAGGCTACAATAACACAGGTATCAGTTTGGGTGTAGTGATCGGTGGACGGCCTAAGCGTTAATTGACACGGCAACATAAAAGGCTTTAACGCCGCATTCACGGGTGCAATGGCAGCGGCATGCTCCCGTGAGTGCGGCTTTTGCGTCGATTCGCTCTGGCAATATGTCATCTGTTGGCCGACACACCCTGTCTGTTTCCTCCATCACGGTCCGTCAGACGAAGATATCAATCTTATTTAAGAAAAATTTAGTTTACAGTTTGATTTTTTTTCCTAACTTTGCAATAGGGGAAGAAGGTCTTCTCCGTTGTGAAAATATGCAAAGTGTAACGAATTGATAGTCAGAGCGATAGTCTCGCCTGAAAATCAATGGAATAAATCAAATCACAAAATCGATGTTCAAGACAATTAAGAATTCAATCCCGAATAGCATAACATCAATGAACCTGCTCTCAGGAGTGGTGGCGATCATCATGGCGTTTCATTTCAACGAACTGCTGTGGATGGGCCTCAAAGGCTACCAGTGGGCGTTCATATGCATAGGTGCGGCAGCGCTCTTTGACTTCTGCGACGGAGCTTCGGCCCGTTTGCTCCACGCCTACTCATCCCTGGGCAAGGAGCTTGACTCATTAGCCGACATGGTCAGTTTCGGCGTGGCTCCGGCCATGCTGATGTTCAATGCCATGCTCTTGACCTATGAAGGCTCGCCGCTGAGCTATTTCGCCCTGTTCATCCCGGTGATGGGTGCGTTGCGACTGGCCAAATTCAATATCGACGAAACACAGAAAACCACTTTCGCCGGACTCCCCATTCCGGCCAACGCCATTTTTTGGATCGGGTTCGTCAACATGCTCGCCATGGACGGCGTGACCCCCATGATATGGATAACCATGGCCGTCATTGCGGCGGTGGCGTTGATGATGGTGGCGAAAATGCGCATGTTCTCCCTCAAGTTCAAGAACTTCAGCCTCCGTCAGAATGCGTTGCGCTTCCTCATCATCATCGCGGCTGTGGCTCTGGTGGCCATTTTCGGGGTCACCGGACTGATGTGGACCATAGTGCTTTACATAATCCTTTCGGCCGGCTCCCTGTTTCGGCCGGCGGTGGACTGAAACAATCCCCTTCCGGGATTTGTTATCACCCTAAAATGATTTTTTGAATCTATGTGGTTACTATTTGTAATTCTTTTCATCATAGGCCTTTTCATCGTCTGGCCGGTGCTGAAGATAGCTCTCAAAATTCATCGCCAGTATCGCAACCTGCGACGGATGATGAACGGTGAGTTTCCCGGTGAAGCACCCCGTGACCGGCAGAAGCGCGCGGCAAACCGCGAACCCTCTCAGCCGGAACCAAAAAAGAAGAAAATACAGCCTGAAGTGGGGGAATATGTGGAGTTCGAGGAAATCGAATCGTCCGAAGCCCACTCCGGAAACACCAGTGAAGTGAAATTTAAATCGGAAGCACAGATTTCCGACGTGGAATTTGAAGATATCAGCTAATGGACAACTATATCAGTGACCTGTATGACTTCCTGGAGCAGGTGGAACAAAACAACAACCGTGAATGGTTCCACGCCCACAAGGATGAGTTCGACCGACTGCGCTCGCTCTGGCTCGCCGACATTGACCGTCTGATCCGTCTGATGGCCATGCAGGACCCGTCGCTCAAAAACTGCACCGCAAAAAAAGCGGCCTACCGTTTCTATCGCGACACACGATTCTCGGCTGACAAATCACCATATAAAACGTTCTTCTCCGCCATCATCACACCCTACGGAAAGAACGACATGCGGGCCTGCTACTACCTGCAGATGGGCCTGCATCGCCCCGACCGCGACCTCCACTCAGGAGTCTACGGAGGTATATGGTGGCCCGACACCGCAACCCTTTCCAAACTGCGGAAAGCCATCGTTGACAACATCGAGGAGTTCACTGAAATCACCACCACACCGCAGATGATGAAATATTTCCCACGGTGGGAGGGAGAGCGCCTAAAAACCATCCCGAAAGGGTGGGACAGAAACCATCCCCAGGCCGAACTCCTCAAAATGAAACATCTGGCCAAAGCCCACATCCTTGACAAACAGTTTTTCATGCAGCCCGACTGGATTGAAAAAACCGCCGATCTGTTCATGATTCTCAAACCGCTCAACGACTTTATCAACTACTCCATCGATGAGGAGTAGACTCAATTATATCGTACTTGCTGACAAAGCAGCAATTTAACAAAGCTAACAAATATTATGGCAGAAATCAAAACCATTGGAATTCTCACATCCGGAGGCGACGCCCCGGGAATGAATGCGGCTATACGTGCGGTGACACGCTCGGCTATCTACAGCGGATTTCGCGTCAAAGGGATCTACCGCGGCTACCGCGGACTCATAACCGATGAAATCGTTGAGTTCAAAACTCAGAATGTGTCGAACATCATCCAGATGGGTGGCACAATACTCAAAACGGCACGATGCCAGGAATTCCGCACTCCCGAGGGTCGGCAGTTGGCCTACGATGTGCTCCGCCGACAGGAAATTGACGCTCTGGTGGTTATCGGCGGCGACGGCTCCCTGAGCGGTGCCCGAATTTTCGCCAACGAATTTAATTTCCCCATAATCGGTCTGCCCGGAACCATCGACAACGACCTCTATGGAACTGACTCCACCATCGGCTACGACACAGCGCTCAACACAATCATGCAGTGTGTCGACAAAATCCGTGATACCGCAACAAGCCACGAACGCCTC
>JAXJVW010000111.1:0-14898 GCA_036308365.1 Muribaculaceae bacterium | reverse complement strand
TACCATGAGCAAAGCGAGTCATCACCGATGACACCGCACAAAAAAAATTTCACCCGACGCGCCGGCAAAAACGTCAACCACTGACGTCAACGCCGGCGCATCGACATTTCAATGAGAGCACCCTGCAACACCGCCAGACAAACATACCCGCAAATTTCACTCCACACATAGACAACATCTGAACTTTTTTTATTACATTTGCACCATAATTAAAAAGAGAGCCCATCAAAAGGTCAATTTCACAGGCACAAAGGAGCCGGCAGGCACCTGAAACGCCAACATCGCATCAAACTTACAAAACCATCGTCATGACACTCAATTCACTCACCGCAATCTCTCCCATCGACGGACGCTACCGTTCCAAAACCGAATCACTCGACCAGTATTTCTCAGAATACGCCCTGATCCGCTACAGAGTGAAAGTAGAAATCGAATACTTCATTGCCCTGACCGAGATCCCCCTCCCCCAGCTGCAATCATTCGACCCCGGCATCAAGCCACAGCTCCGTCGAATCTACGAAGAGTTCTCAATTGACGACGCGCGACGCATCAAAGACATCGAAGCCGTGACCAACCACGACGTCAAAGCCGTCGAATACTTCATCAAAGAACAATTCGACCGCCTCGGCATAGCCCAGTTCAAAGAATTCATACACTTCGGCCTAACATCACAGGACATCAACAACACATCAGTCCCCATGAGCATAGCCGACGCCCTGAGCAACGCCTACATCCCCGCCATCGAACAGATAATCGAAAAACTGCAGTCAATGGCCCACGAATGGGAAAACATCCCCATGCTCGCCCGCACCCACGGACAGCCCGCCTCGCCAACCCGCCTGGGCAAAGAAATAAACGTCTTCATCTACCGCCTCCAAACCCAGCTGCAGTCACTGCGCCAAACAACCATTTCAGGAAAATTCGGCGGCGCGACCGGAAACTTCAACGCCCACCACGCAGCCTATCCACAGATCCAGTGGAAACAATTCGCGCAAAACTTCCTCAGCCAGAAATTAGGGATACAACGCGAAGAAACAACCACACAGATAAGCAACTACGACAACCTCGCGGCACTCTTCGAAGCCATGCAGCGGATCAACACAATCATCATCGACCTCGACCGCGACATATGGACCTACATCTCAATGAACTACTTCAAACAAAAAATCAAAGCAGGTGAAGTAGGCTCATCAGCGATGCCCCACAAAGTCAACCCCATCGACTTCGAAAATTCCGAAGGAAACCTCGGCATAGCCAACGCGATCCTCATACACCTGGCACAGAAACTCCCCCTGTCGCGCCTGCAACGCGACCTGACCGACTCAACCGTGCTCCGCAACATAGGCGTCCCAATGGGACATGGACTCATAGCCTTCGCCTCAACACTCAAAGGGCTCAACAAACTCCTGCTCAACCAAACAGCCATCGAAGCCGACCTCAACGACATGTGGAGCGTAGTGGCCGAAGGCATACAAACCATACTCCGACGCGAAGGATACCCCAACCCCTACGAAGCCCTCAAACAACTCACCCGGACCAACGCCACCGTTGACCAGCAGAGCATAGCTCAATTCATAGAAACACTCAACGTCAGCGAACAGACAAAACAAGAACTCCGCGCACTCTCCCCCGCAACATACACCGGAATATAATCCCATAACCGACGCGCACCTCCCGCCCATAACCACAACCAGCAACGAACAATCCAGCCAAACCAATTGTTAATCAAACAAATAAAAACACCCTGCGACAATTGCACAATAAACAAAAATAAACTAACTTTGCGTTAAATAACCATATAAAACAAATATAACCCAATGCGCAAACCCCAGCACCGAGAGGCCATGGGATAATCACACAACAATTTATTATGGATACCGAAGAAAAAAAACCAAAACGACCCAGAATCGGACAAGCCCGTCCAACCATCAACAACACCGACGGAGAACAAACACAACACCGTTTCGAAAGAGTAGGCTACACACCACGCCCACGCTACAACAACAACTCCGATTCACACAGCACAAACGAATCACAGCAGGGCTACACACCCCGCTACCAACAGCAACAACAATACGGTAGACCCTACTACCATAACAACTACCAGAACAACCGCCAGAACAGCTACAACAACAACGACACCCCATACGCCCAGACCGACAGCCCCGCGAGCTACGAAAACGGCGAAAACGGCGAACAGCAACAACCCACACAATACCGTCAATACAACCGCGACGGACAACAGCAGCGCCCCTACCGCCAATACAACAACCAAGGAGGCTACCGCCAGAACAACAACCGCGGAGGCTACCGCCAAAACAACAACCAGGGAGGCTACCGCCAAAACAATAACCAAGGAGGCTACCGCCAAAACAACAACCAGGGAGGCTACCGCCAAAACAACAACCAAGGAGGATATCGCCAAAACAACAACCAAGGAGGATACCGTCAAAACAATAACAACCAAGGAGGATACCGCCCCAACAACAACCGCGGAGGATACCGCCCCAACAACAACCAAGCAACAGGAGGCTACCGCCCCGGAAACCAACAGCCACGTCCCGGAAAAAGCTTCGTTCCCCGCCCGAAACGCATAGAATACGAAATGCCAATCCCCGACCCCAATGAACAGATACGCCTCAACAAATTCATGGCCAACGCCGGAATATGCTCACGCCGCGAAGCCGACGAATACATCCAGCAAGGCCTCGTGACAGTCAACGGAACAGTCACAACCGAATTAGGCACAAAAATCACCCACAGCGACGTAGTAGAATACGACGGAAAAATCGTAGCCCTCGAAAGCAAATGCTACATCCTGCTCAACAAACCCAAAGACTGCGTCACAACCTGCGACGACCCCAACGGACGAATGACCGTCATGGACCTCGTCAAAGGAGCATGCACCGAAAGAATATACCCCGTCGGACGCCTCGACCGTAACACCACAGGCGTGCTCCTGCTCACAAACGACGGCGACCTCGCCTCAAAACTCACACACCCACAATACGTCAAGAAAAAAATCTACCACGTGTGGTGTGACAAAGACATCGCCGAAGAAGACATGCAGCGCATAGCCGACGGAATAGAACTTGAAGACGGCCCCATACACGCCGACGAAATATCATACGCAACCGAAACCGACCGCAACCAAGCCGGAATAGAAATACACTCCGGACGCAACCGAATCGTCCGCCGAATATTCGAATCACTCGGCTACCACGTCACAAAACTCGACCGCGTTTACTTCGCCGGACTAACCAAAAAGAACCTCCCCAGAGGACGCTGGCGCTACCTCACACAAGACGAAGTCAACTTCCTCAAAATGGGATCATTCGAATAACCCCCACACACCCGTCACCCGCCCACAGCCAACCCACCACCGGCGAACAAGCGGGCGACGGGCCCCACCCCCCTCCCCCAACACCACACAGAAACAAAAACAACACACCAAAAACCGATCAACACCAATCCAAATGAAACGGACAAAAATAGTTGACATATTCAACCCCGCCCTGCTCGGCACAACCGTATGCGTCAAAGGATGGGTCCGCACCAAACGCGGCAACAAACACGTGCAATTCATAGCGCTCAACGACGGCTCCACAATAAAAAACATACAGATAGTCTTCGACATGAGCCAATTCACCGAAGAACAACTCAAACCCATCACCACCGGAGCCTCAATCTGCGTCACAGGTAACCTCGTAGAATCAATGGGCAAAGGACAGACAGCCGAAATCCAAGCCCAGACACTCCACATCTACGGAACAGCCGACACCGAAACCTACCCCCTCCAGAAAAAAGGACACACCCTGGAATTCCTCCGCGAAAAAGCCCACCTCCGCATGCGAACAAACACATTCGGAGCGATATTCCGCGTACGCTCAGTCCTGGCCTACGCCATCCACACCTTCTTCAACCAAAAAGGCTTCTTCTACCTCCACACCCCGCTCATCACCGAAAGCGACTGCGAAGGCGCCGGAGCAATGTTCCAGGTCACCACACTCAACCTCAACAACCTCCCCCTCAACCCCGACAACACCGTCGACTACACAAACGACTTCTTCGGCAAACCCACAGCCCTGACCGTCTCCGGACAACTCGAAGGCGAACTCGGAGCCACATCACTCGGAGCGATCTACACCTTCGGCCCCACATTCCGAGCCGAAAACTCAAACACACCCCGACACCTGGCCGAATTCTGGATGATAGAACCCGAAATGGCATTCTACGACATCGCCGACAACATGGACCTGGCCGAAGAATTCATCAAATACTGCATCAAATACGCCCTTGACAACGCCCGCGACGACATCCAGTTCCTCAACGACATGTACGACAACCAACTCATTGAGCGACTCCAAACCGTCATCGAACAAGACTTCGTCAGACTCCCCTACACCGAAGGCGTCGACATACTGCTCAAATCAGGCAAAAAATTCGAATACCCCGTCTACTGGGGAGCCGACCTCCAGAGCGAACACGAACGCTACCTCGTAGAAGAACACTTCAAACGCCCCGTCATCCTGACCGACTACCCCAAAGAAATCAAAGCCTTCTACATGAAACAAAACGACGACGGCAAAACAGTCAGAGCAATGGACGTGCTCTTCCCCAAAATCGGTGAAATCATCGGCGGATCCGAACGCGAAGAAAACTACGACAAACTACTCCAGAGAATACAAGAACTCAACATACCCATGAAAGACATGTGGTGGTATCTCGACACACGACGCTTCGGAACAGTCCCCCACAGCGGATTCGGACTCGGATTCGAACGCCTCATACTCTTCGTCACCGGAATGATCAACATCCGCGACGTAATCCCCTTCCCACGCACACCCAACAACGCAGAATTCTAATATACTGTTTAAAACAATGAGCTGCTTCAGAGTCATACTCGCCCTGATATGCCCGCCCCTTGCCGTCATCGACAAAGGGTGCGGGCCCCTGCTCGGCACAACCATACTAACAATCATAGGGTACGTGCCAGGCGTCATCGCAGCATTCATATTCGGCTCCCGATCAGACGACTAAACCCACAACGACCCACACACCACACAGCCATGGACAAAAGCCCCCTCTACACCCGAACCGGCGACACCGGAACAACATCACTCGTCGGAGGCCTCCGCACACCCAAAAACTCACCCCGCCTCGAAGCCTACGGAACAGTCGACGAACTCAACTCACACCTCGGAGCCATAGCCGCAAACCCCACCCTGCAACCCGCCGACGCCCACACCATAAACTACATCCAGAACAAACTCTTCAACATCGGAGCCTACCTCGCAACCGACAACCCCGGCAACAACCCGACAGAATGCCTCGGCCTCGGCCACAAAGCCATCGCAACAATCGAAAACGAAATCGACCGCCTCGACAGCCAGCTCCCCCCCCTGAACCAATTCATACTCCCGGGCGGATGCCCAATGTCAGCACAGATAAACATAGCGCGCACCGTATGCCGCCGATGCGAACGACGCATAATAACCCTCAGCCAATCAACCCACGTCGACCCCGCAATCATCCGGTTCATAAACCGCCTGAGCGACCACCTGTTCGCCATGGCACGCTATTACAACATTTTAACGCAAACAAACGAAATTTTCTGGGATAAAAATTGTTAGAATCACAAACCATTGCTAACTTTGCAACCCCGAAAACAACAACCCCTAAAAAAACAACCCAAATGTACTGGACACTCGAATTAGCATCAAAACTCGAAGACGCACCCTGGCCCGCAACCAAAGACGAACTCATCGACTACGCCATGCGCTCCGGAGCTCCACTCGAAGTAATAGAAAACCTCCAAGAAATGGAAGATGAAGGCGAAACCTACGACTCCATCGAAGAAATATGGCCCGACTACCCCTCAAAAGAAGACTTTTTCTTCAACGAAGAGGAATATTAAGCGCGTGCAGGCACGCAAATAAAAGATAATCAATCGGATAAACAATGTATAATTTGTTTGTCCGATTGATTTTTTTGTTCTTTAGCCAAAGAAATGCAAACATTTGATATGGTTAATAATCTGCATCTTACGGATTTGTCTTATCTTGCCAGATCGAATATGTTTGTCTAAAATACACGCGATTTTTTCATCCTCGTGAATACTGGATTTCGGCTATTTTTGAGCCTATCCTCTTTTTTGTAAGATTTCTAGTCGCCTTATATTCACAAAGAAGAATATAAATTGGCTGTTGTAACCTAAGTGACTGAAATTGTCTAAAATATGTCAGTTCGGCTTTTCGGGCAGACTGCCTATGACCACCTCAGATTGCAAAGTTTGTTTGCCAAATTTCAAATCGGAGGGATAATTATAAGAAAACGAGGACAACACCGGGAGTATATTCGGTGTCGTCCTTGTTCATTTGGATTTGTCAGATAGAAGACTTACTGCATTACGATATCCCTGACGTCATCAATGATGTCAATGATTCGTTTGCCATTGATTGTAACATTTTCCATCTGCTATGTGCTCAGGAAAAGCACTGAATGTTCCAGGATGTACTTCATATCCTTGCCGTCGATTTTGAAATTGTCCCATACTTCAGAGACTACCTCAAAATCCATGAGTTCATCTTCTTCAGGAACAATCTGGGGCCCGATGTCGACGCTATTCATTATATACTTGCCATCCCAATCTTCACGAACAGGTAGTTTACAGATATACTTATCAATCTGATTGATATAATAGAAAGTACGAGTGGGAAGATAGAAGAAACACAGGTCCCAACCGACTCCTCGGATATGTCGATCTTCCATGAGATTGAGCCAAACATCGTATGTATCGGTGTAGCCACCCGATTCTACTTGCAGCTCGATACGCCAGCCAAGTTGATCTTCATATAGAGTAGTGTCAGGTTGAGTATCTGTTGGATACCAGAAGTCTCTCACCTCTGGTACCCTACGATTGCTTTTTGGAATTATTTCGTACATTTTGATTGTATTTGATGGCTTTGTTAACGAATCTCATGTAGTAGCGGTTAACCGCTTCAATGTTATCCTCGTTATGAGGTGTCCTCCCTTTGTCTCCATTCTCTTGCTTTGGCCAGTCGCGGTGAAAATGGGAACCTTCCGAACGTTTCTTGCCTTTCCTCATAAATTCACGGTAAGGCTTGAAACTTCCGTCTTTGTTTAGATCAAGATCGATACTGTGTTTTATATTGCCTTCCTTATCGTAGAAATCAATATGTTTGATTTCTTTTGTATCGGGATTAACAACATAATACATCCGGGAGGTGAACGCTTCCATGGGCTGCGCTGTTCGGCTTTGATTCGATACTTCTATCACTTTTGCATCGTCAATTCTGCCGACTTCATGAAAACGAACACCTTTGTAGCCTTCCAAAGTGTTGGCCATAAACGCAGCTCTTGCTCCATTACCTCCCATGACGCATCCTTTCTACATAAGGGTTATCAACGGCTACTCTTACGGGATTGGAGTAGATGTTTTCCTCTCCTGGAATTATCTTTCCCAAGCGAATCACGAGTACCGGATTCAAACGTTTGATCGCTTCCTTATATCCATGCAGCCAATGTTTAATTCCTTTTTTGTCTCGAAGATTCAGGGAATTACCGCTCTCACATATGGCTCCTCTTATTGGTTGCCCACTAAAGAGAATGTCGTAGAAAAGCGGAGTAGACCAAATTGTATTGGATACAACATTCACCCCCATTCTTTCATAGTATGCGCCAAGAAGAATGTTATCAAATGCATTCTTCAGAAGCACAGGGAAAGGAAAGTTTCGATATGTTGAGAAGTCGGGAGAAATGATAAAATCTGCTGATTTCAGCATTTCAAGATATTTCTCGGGTGTCTTGCGCACGCACTCGAATTTCTCATCTTCTATATAGAAGTGAACGAAATAGCCTCTAAGGTTTTTCCCTTTTCTCCACATGGCTCTCGCTTCATGAAACGGAAGTGGTCTTGAGACTGCGGAGGGGATATATCCTTTCAAGCATGGTAGCCCGAAGTGGTTTGCATATGTCAATCCAACGAGCAAACGTAGATTGTATAGGTCTCTTTTGGGTGCGGATTTTCTTTTGGGTTCAGGAATAGAGACTGCATATTCCTCCAACCCAGGCAAAATCAGGGGAGATCCGCAGTATAATTTATTATTATCCATAATTTTGGAGTTCATTAATAAATTAAACTTGTTATAAAGATTAATAATCTCTGCGGCTCCAAATGTTAAAAACGACAAATAATTTTGACGACTCAAAATATTGAGCTATATTTGCAGTTGATATAAAAAGGAGCCCCTTCTCCAATCGGTTGATTGGGGTTCATTCTCGCCAGCCGTCCGCAAAACGAGAACACAAGCCCTACTCGGTGGCAGCCTTGTGGGGCTTGAACTTTATATAGCGGTTACTTGGCCATACCCACTCCTTCCTTACCTTTGTTGATACTGCGGAATGCGTCGCTGGTAAAACGATACATACCCGTCTCATGCGAAACCCTCCCGAGCACAATCCAGGGATTCAGACCCTTGGCTTTTGCCCATTGGGTATATTTTTTCTGAATGACATACGGGTTCAGCGGCACAGGTGGCGCAAGAAACCACACGCTATTAGGAATCAAATTTTCAGTGGCGAATCTATCAGCTTCCTCTTCCTGAGAAGGAAAGCTCTCAGAAGATTCCGACATTGGAACTGCCACATTTATTTTTCCGGTCTCATCGACATGACCGAGGTAAATATGCCCCAATTCATGCATTATATTGAACGCGTAGTTATCAATACGGTCAAAACGTCTCGTTACGGCAATATAGGGCCTTCCATTCAATAAGAAAGAGTATCCATCAATAGAGGCTTTGGGTTCTTTCTCCATCTCTATGTAGCCAATGCCGTAAGAATTCAGTAATTTCTTTACTTTCTTTGGTGTGTTGCCGGAATTCTTGTGAAGAGTCTCTGACATGGCTCTTGAAAGCTTCTCCATCTCGCCGATGTCGAAAGGTCGTTCTGGAGTATTCTCGGGATTCATTGCAGCGGCTTTAACCTTAATGACCCATGTCGTAATCATTATTTGGTCTAATCCGGTCTTGTCGGAACGCCGGAAGCAATTTTCGGTCAGACTCTGTGAACTTCTCAATAAATCCGATGCACAAGTGAGACCATAGTGCTCTCTAAGAATCTGCAATTTTTCGACTGCTGTACTTTTGAGTGTAGCGAGGCCTCTCAGCAGAGACTTTAAGGAAATAATCTTTTCAAAAGAATCGAGCTCTGCTTTTGCTGCAACTTCCTCTTCCGATCCGATCTCAGAAGACGACGGTTTTTTCTAGAAATTCTTCTGCGCAATGATTATAGCAGACTCCGGAATGTTCAACATCTCCGACACAACAGGAATGAGGGAAATAGGAATCTTGCGCCTGCCGTTGAGTATCCCACTAAGATTTGAAGACTTTAGCCCAAAAGCCTCGGCAAAATCCTTTTGGGATATGCCGCGACGTTCCAGCTCAGCCTTAAGGAGAGAGCCGTAATCATTCGGTATGTGAGCTAAATCTTTTGTCATATCATTTTTGATAACTTATTTTTTGAGGAGTCTGACCGCAAATTTAGCTAATAATCTTGAATTGACCAAATTTTAGGAGTTTTTTTATTTCCATAAATATTTTATCATCGAGATAGACCCATAAGTTCGCATTGTAGTTATCCATATCTTGTATGGGTCGTTGAAGAATAGGGCACTCAAGATGCCTACCACCCGATGTCTTTAAAGATGACAATAAAAGCGGGATTTGTTTGTCAAAATCAGTAATTTGCTTGTCAGGATTGCTTATGACCGCCTCAGACTACATATTTTGTTTGCCTGAAGGTAGTTTTAAACCTTGTAACTAATTGATTATGTGACTTTTATCCTTTCTTCAACGAGGAGGAATATTAAGCCCTTTAAGGCTTGTAAATAAAAGCATATCAATCGGATAAGCAACCCTGCGTTTGTTTGTCCGATTGATTTTTTGTGCATTGGCCAAATAAATGCAAACATTGTAACGCACTGAAATAGATATTGTTGTAATATGACCTATTTCTTAAAATTGGGGTTTGTTTGGCTAAAATACATGTCCAATTTCTTTCCTCGTGAATACTGAAATATGCCCCTGATTTTATCCTCCGAAATCCTCGTGAGGTATAGAATTGGCACTATAATCCCTGAGGAAGAAGATTGTTACATATCTCCAATCTGTAATCTGAGGTATTTCAAGGCCATAACCATGTTCCCCTCTCGCTGTCGATTGTCATAGAGTGACACTGAGTGACAATTTAATTTGGCCAAAAGTATGAAATACAAGAGAGATTTCTGTAAACCAGTGATGAGGCTGTGTCAAAATAGGTGCGCAAGTATGTAAGCTTGCTTATATCAAGCGGCAAAACGACGGAGCAACTGCTGGCTCTGTCGGAAGATCATCTCCGGGAGATGTTCGGGCGCAAGAAATTCCGTCACCGCGAGCCGTCGCAGCGGCAGTTGGAACGGGATGCGCTGATACCCGGTTACGTGACGCGTCTATCCAGAAAGGGTATGACGGTGCGTAAACTGTTCCACGAGTACAGGGGGCAGAAGATACGCTGCTGTCGGCTTTGCTGTCGAAACCAGATATTATGTCGTTGTCGTTTTTCATCCTGCGGAAGAAAAGAGAATAAGATGATTGTATTTGGTGTTAAAATTACGAATAATTCCATTAATTTGTGAAATTTTAGTATATTTGCGGATGACGGCGCTTATTTCGCGGCAATTGGGTCTTTGCTCAATAGACAATAATCTAATCGCTACATTGTTAATAAGGTTCATGCAATGCAATTGTGTTTATGAAAACAGGAATAACAAAATTTAAATTAGGGTTGTTGGCGGCAGTCGCGATGTTTGTTTTGTGCCTTTGCGTCACGGCCAGGCTCGCGGGCCGCGATGAGCCGCACTTTTATATTGCCCATGGCGGAGGGGCTATCGAGGGCCATCCCGTCACCAACACCCTTGAGGCGGTCGACAACGCAATTTCGCGCGGCGTCAAGTATATTGAGCTTGACTTGGTGACGACTTCCGACGGGCAGCTTGTGGCGGCGCACGACTGGGGCACGTTTGCCGAACAGACAGGCGTGGAGGCCTCAGCGGCCAGTCCTCCGGCCTACGACACGTTTAGACGCAGCCGGGTCTACGGCAAGTTCAAGCCCATGACTGCCGAAATGATCGATTCTGTGCTTAGGGCAAATCCCGACATTCACCTTGTGACAGACAAGATTCAGGACATGGCTTTGGTCGACAAGAGCTTAGGCGATTTCCGCGACAGGATGCTCGTGGAATGTTTCTCAAAAGAGCAATACTCTGAATGTCAGCGCCTCGGATACACGCCAATGCACTCCTACAGAAACCTGTCGCCCTCGGGCCTCCATGCGGTCGGCCTTGAAAGTAAAAGTTTTTTCCTGCGCCATTTTCTCCCCCGCGATTATGCCGTGTTTTCCAATCAAAGAATTTCCGCGCACGAGGCCGACTCTATTTTTAACGCGGAGCCTCGCGTGAAATACATATACGTCGATTTCTTATGAAACCATTCAAACGTCTAAACATATCACGCTTCGCTACTCCGCGCCGACAGCGATTGTGGCTGATTATTATGGCGATATCTATTTTGGGAATGATTGATTTTCCCGCCAGAAACTTGCTCGGCTCCACTCAGGTGTGGAAGTGGATTGACTTGCTGACAATCAGCGCGCTGAAATCCACGCTGCTTATGGCGCTTATCGTTTTTGCGGCAGGCTAAAATATTTGTCGGTCGCCACAAAGACCATCTTGGCGGTTTATACGGCAATATGCGTGTTTAACGGCGTGACATACTGGTTCTATGACATGGGCATATCCATAAAGTTGATAACTGTGATTGGCCAGACCAATGTCAATGAGTTTCGGGAGTTTGTGCAGACAGTTCCGCAAAGTCTTTTGTGGGCGTTGAGCCAACCTGCGCTATATTTAACCGTAGGCGGTTTTGTTGTCATGATGGCTGTTTGCGGGAAAATAAGGCCGAAGCCTTTTGTGATTTCCGCCCTGTCGCTATCGGCGGTAGGCTTTGTCATTCTTGTCTCGTCGATAATATCACTACCCGAGGGGCGCTCAGGCTTTTTCGCCACATTTCGGCTCGCGAGGTCGACGATGCGCGCCTATAATGATTATGAGCTCTTGATGCATGGGCTCGGCAAGCTCTCCGATTTGCCGGCGGCGGCGACGGTAGAGAGCGATGCGGCGGTTGACGTGGTGATGGTAGTAGGGGAGTCGGCCTCTCGCGAGCGTCTCTCGCTTTACGGCTACCCGCTCGCGACGTCGCCCAAGCTCGACACCATCAAAGACAGCCTCATCGTCTTCGACGATGTGATCGGCACCTCAACTGCGACTATTGCTAATATGCGGCGCATACTGACTTTTCTCAACGACACGGACGACGATGCCGATTGGTCGCAGAGTCCAATGCTTGTGGCGTTGATGAACCAGGCGGGCTACTCGACCGCTTGGCTTTCAAATCAGGAAAAATACGGATTATGGGGCAACACCACGGCGATAATGGTCTCTATGGCCGATGATGTGAGATACTTGAGCGGGATTGACAATTCGGACGTGATGCTCCAGAATTTCGATGAGGTATTGCTGCCGGCGCTGGATGAGACGCTTCGGCGCAACGCGGGGGCCACGTTCGCGGGACTCCATCTCATCGGCTCCCACACGCTCTATAATCGGCGCTATCCGGCCGATTTTGCTGTCTTCAACCGTGATTCTGTCCTCAGGCTTAGCGTCCACCAGGACCTTTCTAATTCGCAGGCGCAAACTGTGGCCGAATATCTCAACTCGCTCCGTTATACTGATTATATCCTATCGCGAGTGGTCGATATGGTGTCGCGCAGAGAGCGCCCGACAGCGATGATTTATTTTTCAGACCATGGGGAAAATGTGTATGACGACGGCGAAGATTGCGTCGGGCGCGACCGGGAGCATGTCAAAGTGCCGTTGGTCCTTTATTTAAACGACGAGTTCAAGGCTCGCTACCCGGAGCTGGTGGAGCGGTTGAGGAACTCTCGTCACCGCTCGATGACGACGGCGGGAATACCGCATCTTGTTTGTGCTCTGACGGGCACGCGATATCAGATGTATGCCGACTCGCTCGACGTCACGTCGCCGGCCTATGTCGAAAGGCCGCGGTATGTCGACGGCAATCTGTGGGAGTTTGATGAATAATAATAAGAAGAACGTCGAGGGGCGGATGATGGCAATGGCGCCAGTTTCGTCTATTATATAAATAACGTATATTGCTAAAATAACGTCCCGCAGGCGAATGGCTTGCGGGACGCTTCTTTTGTGCGCGGGCGGTGGTCGGCGGGTTATGGCTGGCTGTCGCGGTCGGAGGTGTACCAAGAAGAAAACAATTTACGTATATTCATAACGATTATAAAAGTCTATGTCCGGCAGTACCTCCCGAGTAAGGGTTCTCCCAAGCCACCGTGCTTAAGGCGTCGCTTGCTCCGGCCATAGTATCTAACAGTTACCTGATTTTCAACCTAATCAACCATTCAACTAATCAACCTTCGGGCAAAGCCCGACACAACCCCCGGTCGAGCAGGTCGTAGTTGCCGGCATTGGCCTCGGTGCGGCGGGGGAAGGTGGCGGCGAGGCATTGCTTGTGATATTGGCGGGCGAAGCGCATGGTGTGGAGCGAACCGCTCTTTATTGGGCATTGCGCCAGGATGACGGCATCGGACATTGCGGCTTGCAAGCGGTTACGGGCCACGAGGCGCGTGGGGTTGGCCTTTACCCGAAGATACCACTCCGATAGTAACAGCCCTCCATTGTTGAGAATGGCTTGCTCTAACTCCTTGCTCTCCTTAGGATGGCAGATGTCGAGACCATTCCCCACTATTGCTATTGTCTTACCTCCGACAGAGAGGCACCCTTCGTGGGCTGCCTTGTCGCATCCGAGAGCCAATCCGCTGACTACCACATAACCCTCAACGGCATACCTCTGGCCTAATTCATATGCCTTATTATAGCCTTCTTTATCGGCAGCGCGTGCACCGATTATCGCTACGGCTTTTTCGGCATTGAGCAGTTCAAGATTGCCCTTGCAGTGGATTACAGGGGGACACTCATCGCCGATTTCGAGCAGACGCCGTGGGAATAATTCATCCTGACACGAAAGGCTGACAATCCCTATCGCCTCCTGGCGGTCAAGAATATCGTTGGCTACATCGACATGCTCCTGCAGCCCATCGTAATAGAACATCATCACGTCAAACTGATGATAATCCGTTTCGCGGATTTCAGCCACTGGCATCCCATACAGCTGCAATGCCAAAGCCTCGTCAATGTTCAACCTATCCTCCAAATCCATAGTCAGTCGATTTCATAGCGGGCTTCGGGGATGCCGAAGGTGGTGCGGTCGTTCAGGAGGATGCCTTCGCGGTCGTTGGAGGCGTAGAGCATTGAGTAGTCATCGTAGATTGCCCACAGGCACTCGGTGATACCGTCGATGTCGTCGAATTTGGCGTGGATGCCCGCGCCGTTGGTGATGACGGTGAGCACACGGTAGCCCTTGATCCACTCCCAGCGGAAGTCAAGGTCGTCGGGTTGGGCGTCAGCGCCAAACTCCTTGTCGTATTCAGCCAACATGCGTATCGAGCGGCGGTAGGCTGTTGCCAAGGCCTCTTTCGAGCCTTTGAGCGCCACTTTCAGCATGGTTATATCGTCGTTTTCAGGGTCAAGCATGGTTGTAGGTGTTAGGTCTGAGTTATTAGTTCATTAGTGTCCACTAAAAAATCATAAGAGTGCTTTGAAATTATTGATATTCAATTTGTTGTAAGAGATTTTGATGCGCAACGATTTGAAATTACTTTTGCAGTCTCAATCAGGCTGTTATGAAT
>JAXJVW010000110.1:0-9877 GCA_036308365.1 Muribaculaceae bacterium | reverse complement strand
TATGATATATTTATAAATACTTGTGTATTATTTATTTATGTATTAATTTTTGGTGATAACATTATTCACATATAAAAACAACAGAAAATGATTACACAAGTAAAAAAGGAAAACCTCTTATAACCGCAAAAACGAAACGTGCACAATTCTAAAACGAAACGAGCAAATCTTCTCTTTTTTCGCTTCCTTTTTTCTCTTGCTCTTTCGACCGCTTAAACATCATTTTAACGCCGATTAAAAGCCATTCAAACAGGCTTAAAATCGGCGTTATTTTTCTGCTGTTTTTCTTGCTCATGTCAGCAGAATTTTGTAACTTTGAAGTAATTAAATTGGCTTCGTTTACTCTTTCTTTTCAGACATTCAGGTCAAACCTCACAGCTTCATTTCCGGCCAAAAGTTCGCGCGTTCTCTCTGCATTGTTCGCATAAATGTGAACATTTCCAAGGTTCAACGTGATAGATTTTAATGGAGCGTCAATTTGTCGCGCTATCAGATATAAATGGTAAATGTCAGCAGGCAAACCCAAATTTGCGTCGCTGCTTCTCTGGTAAGCTGACAAAACCAATTCGCCGTCCTCGAGCTGAAATTGAATGAGGCTTAAACATGGCGCTTGGTTTGTCTCCGCTCCTGTTGAGCCCAGAAACAGCACATAATTTTTGCTGCTTCGCTTCTCCCTGTTGATTTGCTCAATCAAAGCCGGCAATTTCTCAAAATAGGTTGGATAACTGTTAATGAGAATTTGGCCGCAATAATCCCACCAATTTATCCCGGCTTCTCTGTACTTTGTCAGGTCTCTTTCTCCGGCCATAAAAAGGCTAAGTTCATTGCGCAGCTTCTTGCGCGCTATGTTGTGACCCTCGAAAATCTCCAGCAGGTCACAAGGCGACAAATGGAGCTGCTCATTGAGCAAATAAATTATATCACCCTTTTTATTGCTCTGTCGTTTGCCGTGCTGCAATATCTTACCGAGCATGGCATAATACTTATTTCTGTTCATTCAGTGCGAAATTAGGCCGTTTCTGTGAGTTCCGAGGCGTTTCGCCGCTGCTTCATACTGAAACGCTTTTGCAGTCGCTTTCCAGACGCTTCACAACATCGTAAACAGTCCGCTCGCTTACTCCGTATTTATCGGCCAGACAAGCGACCACATAAGCCACTTTTTCGCCTCTCTGCTTTGCTTCGCACCAGTCTTCAAACAGGCGCAAATATTTGTGATCGCTCGGCCTCACTCCGACGGCTTCAAGCTGTTCAATCAGTTTGCCACTCAGTTTTAACGCTTCATATTGGGTCATTCAGCATAAAATTATTAACTTTGCAACTCCTACCTCGTATTATTAAAGCGCGAACACCGCAGTCAAAGGCATTTTGCCCCCGGCTGTGCGGTGTTCGCGCTTTATGTTTGTACGAGGTAGGATTCTACAAGCAAGCCGGGGGCTTTTTCTATGCCTCCGCGCTTGGTGGGTCGGTCAGAGTCGTGTTATCATCATGTCATTAAATTGGACTTGATAGTTCAGGGTGTTTGTGCGCTGCCTCACTGTGGCGCCATACATAGGCGCAGCCTCGCCGAAGTTCTCGCCAAGCCATTTGCACAGCTCAACGATCTGGCTCTTGTCAGAAGTGAAATAAACCCACTTTGTGCCGTCCAACAGGCTAAGCACGTCCAGATAGTCGGTCAGCCGCCAATAATTTTGATACATGCCGCACTCGGTCGTAAGATACGGCGGATCCAGCACGAACAGCGCGCGGCTGTTGCCACGCTCACGCTCGAATAACTCGCGGTAGTCCATGTGTTCCACCTCCAGCCCGTCCAGATAGCCCACAGCCTCATACAACCCCGGTCTTACGCGGTTATACATAGTGTGCTTTGTCAGCTCCTCAAATGATGTTACCCAGTTGCCGGAGAAAAGCACGTTACGGCCTATTGTCATAATATCCACATAACCGCGCTGCGTGTAGTCCTCGACTATCGCCAGCACGTCGGCGCGCTCCTGTTCAGACAGCCGCTTGTTTGCTTCAAGGCCGGTTAAACGCTGTTTAATCACCCCTAAAATTTCATTAGTGGTGTCAACGGCGGCCAGCCTGTCAATATAGCGGTCGAAGTCGTTATAAACGACCCTGCACCCCGGCAAAACCCGTTTTGCCGTATGGCTCAGCAGCCCGGAGCCGCCGAAAAGATCGACCACTGTGTCAATCTCTCCCTCCACCTGTTGCAGAACCTCTGTAAAGTCCCGCAGAAAATAGCGCTTTTGCCCCATGAACGGGAGCGGCGCGCACTTGTAGTTCCTACACATTCAGCATAATGCCTCTTATTTAGTTGGTTGTTTCAAAAAATTGTATTAACTTTGCGCTACCAGTTAGAACTCCTGTAAAAGTCCGTTTGTAGCCCGATATGCACCGTTTTACTATTTCCCGTTATTGAAAAGTGTTTGTGAGCTGAGGCGACGTTCAAGTCCCTGCAATTTGGGGACTTTCGACATTTGCAACCAACGTACCCTCCTGAATGGGGTGCTGAGCATCATTTAGGTCCCTTTGCTTTTCTGTTCTTTTCCGTGTGGCGGGGTGCCACCGACCGACATTGAACAGAGTGCGACAGTTTTATTTTATTCTGTCCTTGATGTGCGTACAATGTGTTTCGACCGCGGGGACCATAAGTGGAGTTTTTCAACCCCACTTTTTTTATGTCCTCAGTCCTGCGAGAATGTCCGGCGCCAGCTATATGTTATTTTCTTTGTCTTGGGGTCGCGTTGCCCCTCCTGACTTACTCGGTATTTCATGCGCACGATTTCGCCGCCGCTGTCCTTTCCACCTGAGGGCTTTAACCGTGCTATCTGCACCCCAATGGGGACAAATGCCCGGTGTGCCGTGCCCTTTTTGTTGGTGGTGCTTTTCAGGATCAATTTTTTTCTGACTCCTTGCACGCGGCTAATGCCGTCGGCTCCGACATAGAACAGTGAAGCGCACAGCGTCGGCATTTCCTTGCCTATGAGGTTGCCGTCTTTCGCCCTGTCAGCCACTGCCACGCACTTAGGCACATACCATTTGCCCGGCTCCCCCTTGCTCAGCTTGATACCCTTAAAGTGCACATATTGCCGCTTTGGCTGGCGCTTCTTGACCTTGCCCCGGTTCTTGGCGTATGAGTTAGGGCCACCGGTGGCACGTCGTGCGCTGCGCTTCTTTTTACGCAACAGGACAATATCGCAGTCGTCAGATAAAGCGCCGTGGCGCAAATAGACTTTTGAGCCGACGATTTTAACATCTAAGTGCATGGCCGTTTCAAGCTGCTGCACCCACGCGCCCCATGCTCCGCCGCTGAACGTGCGCACATAGTGCTGGTCCTGTCCTTGGATTATCTCCTGCCGCACCATGCTGCCCCCCTGCTCGGTCACGACCACCGTGTAGGCTGTCATGCCGAAAAATGCGTAACTGTCAACACAGGACAGGACGCACGCGGTTTTGAGTTTATCCAGTTGCTCCCGGGTAACTCCCTTTTGCGTCTTGGCGGTCAGTTTCTCGGCCAGTATGTCCTTCAGGTAGGTTAACACCGTCGGGCCTACGTTCTTTAATCGGGCGGCAAGCGCGGCATTTGTCGGGAACGCGGCAAAGGTGGAGCCTGTGATATTTGCAAAGCTGCTGAGGGCGTAATTCTCGGCACCTGCAAACGCTTTGGCTGAGAACTGCGCGGTCCTCAGCACGCGCGCCTCGAGATATTTTTCGCCGTCGGCCGTGACTGTTTCCGCCGTTGTCTTAACGGCCAGATATTTCATTGTGGCACTGTAAGCGGGTGCGGCCGCGATATAAAGCAGCTCGCTTTCTCCCTTGCGCGCTGTGGTGTCGGTCTTGGGGTCGTGGTAGATTACAGCCACCCCGTCCAGACCGTTGCCGGGGAGGCGCAGTATGTAGTTAGTGCCGCCAATGCAGGCCAGAGCTTCAAGCAGGTGGATTTGCTCCTGTATGAAGTCCAGCGTCTCGGTTGAAAGCGGATATTTGCCGTTGCCGCCCGTGGCGGTCTGGGTGTCGGTGTAGTTCGCTGTTTTCATTTTTTGAGTAGATAGATAGGTTGAAGTGTTGCTATCATGTCGTTACGGCTCCAGCCTGTCACAATCACGGGGTTGCTTACCTTTCGGTAATGCGCCCGCTTGGTAACAAGTTTGTAGCTATCCACCATCGCTTTTATTTCCTGCAGTCTCTCCCAGTATCGCGCTGGCACGCAGACCTCGAAGTCGTTTTGTGCCTCGTTCAACCGGCTTTCACTGTAAAGGACCGGCACACCCTTGCCGGCTTCTGTCACCGCCACCGGGATACCCTCTCCGCTCTCGGTAACGGCATAGAGCCACGCGCCCTCTCTCCGCATGTCATAAATGCGGAAGCCAGGGCCGAAACGCTCGTTAAGCGCGCCGCGCAAATAACAGACCTGCCCGTTGTGGGTAAGCCTGAAAACGTGCCCGGCGCGCACGCTCTTAAATTCGCTGTTGACTCTCTCCACCGCCTCCACTCCGGCGCGCAGCAGCCCGAAGATTAACGGGCGGCGCAGCACCGTGGGAAGCAGCAGGGCGACCAGTCGCTTAAAATCAATTTCAAACATCATCGACGGAGCTATAAGGTTTATACTCGACGGTGAGCCGGTCGCGCCCGGTTACTTTGTCGAAAATGCTGTAATAGCCGCTGTATGGGCGGTCGTAGCCCTCAACTTCGCGCCATTCCCCTTTGTCTCCGGCCTTGACCTTTACGCTGCGGATGTCGGCCACCTCCACGCACGGCAACGCCTGTAGCGCTGCCAGCATATCACTTTTGCGGAATGTGCCGTTAAATGGCAGGTTCTGGATTACCTGCCGCACCGTCTCGGGCACGGGCTGGCTGCCATCGGTCAACGTTCCGACGCCTCCGCTCACGGTCAATAACATCGGATTGTAATATATCAGTAGAGAGATCCGCATTTCGTCGGCAGCCTCATTGCGCACCACAACTGTGACCCCGGCGTCTTTGATTTCGCCGATGTAGCTGCGTAAGCCGTTGAGCATGCCGTCCGTCAACGGCACAGGGTTCCTCGTGTCTTTATCCTCACGAGCGACCTTAATGTATATCACCGTGTTTTCCTCTGTAGCCACTGCATATTTTACGGGGCGGTACTTTTCCAGTGCCTCCTCGCTCGTATCCGTCAGACCGCTGAGGTCGTAAACGTCTGTGTCCTGCTTTAGCTGGAGTTTTACGCTGCCGGACTGGTCCCACATGAACGCCTTGGCTTTGTTCACATACCAGCGTAATGTGTGGGGCTCCAGCAGGGCAATGCGCGCCTCCACGTCGGCGCGGTGCAGGTCAAACAGTTTTTCATGCGCCCACACGCATGCGGCGAAAACCCAGAACAGAACGCTCTCCAGACTTGCCCGGCTGAAACAGTCATCAAAGCCTTTTGAGCCGTCCAGCCCGTAGGCGGATTTGACGGCCTCCATTTGCATGAAGCGCGCCGTCATATCCTGTTTTATTTCCTCAATAGTCCGTGCCATAGCCGCGCGCCTTTATCGGTTCAGCATTTCATCGACCGCCTTTTTACACTCGGCACGCATCCGGGCGAACTGCTCCAGCTCGGCGGCGTGCTCCGGCGTGTCGTTGCCGTTTGCCAGCACGGCGATCTGTGCGTCCATGTCGTAGCTCCTGCCAATAAGACCGGCCACGAACTTGTCACGTCGGTTCTCATCGGTGACCCCCGAAGCCTCCACAAGCGTGCCACCGTCGGGCATGTCGCCCGTATATGAATAGCCAGCCACTAAATCACCGTTATTGTCGGTCAAGGAGCAGCTCGACTCATTAAGATAAAGAATGGCGTGGCCGGCGTCATAAATCTCGTATTTCCTGCGCTCCGCATAGCAAAGCGTGTGTGATGTTGAATTTGTCATTATCTTTCTTTCAATAGTTTAAACTTTGGGGTCTTCGATAAAAAAACACAATGGTGACGTGCATTCTGAATATGGAACCCCGCTGGGATATTCAGCCGTTGTGGCGAAAACGCCTTGTTGAATCCCACAGTCTGAGCAACCACCTGCCGCTTTCGCATGCGGCCCCATATTGCATGAAGTGAAATAATCCGCGTAATACAAACTTGGACTTCCGCCCACATCCGTTGGCACCATGCAAAGCCCCTCCGTGCTGACGCGCTTGATCCATGCCTCCCCAGCCGGACATTCCGACACTTTCAGCATCTCGTCTACATGATTAACGTCACAAGACGCCCCCATGCTTCCGGAAACATAAACTGACCTCATGCCCGTCGGATAATGTGCATAGACCGACACCCCGGCCGTCAGCCTCCACAAATGTCCGAAACCGGCATGCATCAACCCGAAAAAGCACGGCACTCCAAAAGTTATATTTGTCGCATCCGAGCCCTCCGACTCATCAATCTCAGGCAGCCTGTATTCCACAAGCCCCACTTTGTCGCCCATTTCAGCGCCAACATTCGTTGGAATCAACGGGAACCTTTTGTTATAAGTATCCCATCGCATTCCATACATGGTAGTTACACCTCTTCCGAAACCACCTTGATACAATCCATCATTATCCTTCTCCTGAACGTACGCAGCCTGGATGTCACGGGTTCCCATTATTACCGCAACCAGGATCTGAACAGCCGCCTGAGCTACAAACCAGTTAGCTTCCCAGCCCTCGCCGCGCTTTCGAGCGTAATCACTAAAATCATTCATGCAAATCATCGTCGCGGGCATCCCCAGCATCGTAGACTGTGGACTGTCAGGCAACGGAACGGATCCCTCGTTCCCCATTGCTATGGACTTGCCCGCTCCACCACGGTAACGTTCCTCATCACTTATAAGAGAACACAGCTTCATTTCCGTGCGGTCAACCACCCCGGCGCCCAACCAACTCGTGCCGCCGGCCGGGATTCTTTGACTTTTATAACCCTCCAGGGGCTTCAATGTAATAGCCCAGTAGGTCCGGTCCACAGTGACTATCTCAGTGAAATACCATGGGCGAGACCAGCACCACATGCACTGACCCATCGACCCATCAAGAGCCGCCGGGCTTCCGTCGGCGAACCTGTGCGAATCCCCCGGATCAAGTTTTCGCATCTGTCGGTCATCAGTCACAAGGTAGCGGCCAAGCCCCAGCGTCTGCGGCAAATTTCGCAATGCCTCCACTGAGCCCCACCATCCCCCGGCTGTAGGCGTCCCTGTCGTGTTATCCCACCAGCGACCCGCTATCGGGTTGCCGGCTTCCGCCACGGCCCGCTCGAGCTCCATGCTCCGCGTCTCTCCGCTCGCATCCATTACCTCTATACGCATAGCGCCGGGCTCGCCCTGCGCCGGTTCGAGGTCGGCTATGCGCTTGCCGTTCTCAAAGGCTGCCAGCAGTTCAAGCAGTCCAGCCTCCTGTTTTTCGTTTAATGCCATTTTATTGATTTTTAAGGGTTGTTTAATCTATCGCATATTTTCTAAATTACTTATATTCGTTGCTGAATATCTCCACCGCCTCATCGCTCACCGCGCTAATGCTAACGGCTTGGTAGTTCTGGTCGGTCGTCTGCGTCGCCGCATAGCTCTTTACCACGATATGCGTAATGTCGAATATCTTCAAAAACTCGCTTGCCACCTCGATCCTGTCCTTTACGTCCAGAATCTTCCGCAGCTCGCGCAGCGCGTCGCTCGGGTATTCGTCAAGTATGCGCCCGCTCTCGGTCGCCTGTATGCCTACCACAAGGTTAACCGCCCAATCCCCCTCGTTTATGTATTCTTTCACCGTGCCGTCCCTCCCGGCCATTGCCGTGCTCACTATCCGGCGCTCACGGCTCACCGCCGCTATCGCGTCCACAAGCTCAACCTCCAGCGTCCCCGCCTCGGTCTGTGCCCTCAGGTGCAAAGGGCATAGCACAAAACGGCTTTCCCACCACCCCCGGTCGGTAAGGGGTATGCCGACGCCACTCTCGGCTATGTCCTGCCCTCGCCCCTCCCAGTTCGGAGAGTCGCCCTGTCTCCCCTGTTTGAAACGCACAAGGTTTTTAGCCAGATACTGTCCCCAACTGGCTGCGGCTAAGTCTATGGCTACGGGTATGAATGACCCGCGGTTACCTGGAGCTTGAAATTTAAGTGCCATCTTATTCTGTTACTAATTGGGTATCATTAAGCGCACCCATGAGGGTGTCAAGCACAACCGCTTTTAACTGTTCAGTGCTCTCGCTCATTGTCGCAGTGTGTATAGTGAAATTTTCGATAAGTTTGTCAATGCTTATCG
Source organism: Muribaculaceae bacterium (assembly GCA_036308365.1). GTDB lineage: Bacteria > Bacteroidota > Bacteroidia > Bacteroidales > Muribaculaceae > CAJUPY01. Next base: position 1,639 of record JAXJVW010000110.1, on the reverse strand, counting down.
TGATATTTTTAATTTTACCAGTGGAATCCCCTTTATCGCTACCGCCTGCGCTTCCACCTCCGGTTGAGAGAGTACCCGCAGTGGGGTCTTCGGTCGGTGTAGCTACTACGGTTGCAATCGATGTTTTTTGGGGGGTAGTGGTTTTGTTTTTTCTCTTTTCAGAGGTTTCCTTCTTTTTTGATTCGGTTATCTCGGCGTCGTATGCATCATTGAAAGCATTGCCTGTCAGTTTACCATAATCGGAAAAAATGGATTTCAATCTGGTTAGCGCTGAGGAAATACCGGCGGCGTCAAGATTGAAACATGATTTCAACAGGTCACCTATCGCTCCGAACACTTGTCCGGCTAATTTGCTTAACCCTGAAAAAAATATTTGGAAAGAGGCCCAGGTTCCTTTTAAAACAGCCCTGAATGTTGCAGAGGTATTCCAAAGGTAAGCAACCAAAGCAATTTGCGGAGAAAAACAAGCTAAAACAATATAGCGGAATGTTTCAAAATAGTAGCAGAGCACTCCTATGAGCGTTATTGCACCAGCTATCCATCCTACTATCGGGATTGAGGAAATAGCAACTGTAACAGCGCTGCACGCCGTGGAAGCTGCCGCCGAAAAAGCGGCGAATGAAGTTGATGCGGTAGCCGCAAATGTAACGGAAGCTGCACCTCCCGTTATAAATGACAGGCCCAGTGAGATCAACCCCTTAATTGCATTGAAAATTCCGACTGTTCCAAAGCGGATCACAGCCAATGCGGCGCGCCCCATATTGCCAATAAAGCCCAGTGATATCATGTTGGTTGTTGAGAGGGTGCCGTTCATCATCGCGAAGCTCACAGCAGCAGAGCGCACCCAGCCGACAACAGTCGCCCACATTCCTGCCCAGTTTAGCGCGATAATTGAGCCTATGCCTTTGGCTATTAAAGTTAATAACGGCAATAATTGGGCTATTGGGACGGCGGCACTTGATATCGCACCGGCCCAAAGTGTAAAATCTCCAGTAGCCTGAAATATTGATATTTTGAAGTCCTCAATTTTCTGGTTAACTCGGGCCTGTCGCTCGGCGTAGCTATCCATTACGATTGCCGCTTGGTCGGTGGCGCTGCTGGTGCCTGTCACCGCTGTTGTGAAGTCCTCCAGCGCGTCGGTGCCTTGGATAAGGGCGCGCGCGGCGTTGGCGTTTTCCACTCCAAAGAATTTTGACAGCAGCGCGGAGTCGTTAAGCATAGGCTTCAACATTTCGAGCCGCTCTTTCAGGCTCTTGGTGTTGTCGCCTAATGCCGTCACGTCAATGCCGGCCTTTTGCAGTTCCTCGGCTGCCTGCTTCTCTACAAATCGGCCTTTGCCGAGCTGGCCCAGTACGTTGCGGAGCGCAACACCGCCCTCGCTCGCCTTTTTGCCGGCTTTGTCAAGCACTTGGATTGCAGCGTTGGTTTCCTCAAAGCTAACATTTGCCGCCTTTGCCGCCATACCGCACTGCTGTAATGCCGCGCTGATCGCCGGTAATTCTGCGGATCCTGCCTGTCCGGCTGCCGCCATTACGTTCATCATGCGCGCCATTTCCTCGCTCGCGGCCGTCGGGTCCTCCAGACTTACGCCGTATTGGTTCATCGCCGTGGTAAGCACCTGCGCGGCGGCCACGCCGTC
>JAXJVW010000109.1:0-10446 GCA_036308365.1 Muribaculaceae bacterium | reverse complement strand
CCCACGGTGTATCCTTCGCGAACGAGGGCCACAGCCAGGTTGGAGGCTACTGTGCTTTTTCCCACACCCCCTTTGCCCGACGAAACGGCAATGATGTTTTTCACTCCTTTCAGCGGTTTTTCCTGCGGTTGCGGGGGTGCCTGGCGGGTCTTGACGTTAATGTTGCCTTTGATTTCCACGTCGTTGCCCACGTGGGTCAGTATGGCGGCTTCGGCGGCCTTGACTATCGATTTGATGAACGGGTCGGTTGGACGCTCGAAAATCAGTGAGAATGACACTTTGCGTCCGTCGATGCGTATGTCGTCCTCCACCATTTCGGCTTCCACTATGTTTTTCCCGGTGCCGGGATAGCGCACTGTTGAAAGGGCGTCGAGTATGAGTCGGGGGTAGATTGCTTGTTCCATAATTTAGGATGAGTATGCTGATTCGCTATGCGTTGTTTTGCGGAGAGTGATGATGGTGGGTTGATTCAGGCGTAGTGTCACATCTGGAGCTCGCCTCGCGAGTAGCTCCGGTAGGTGTCAAACGGAATCTCTATGTCGGGTTCGGTCAGCGGGGTTGTGTGGTCAAGCGGAAACGCTATGTATTTGATGGTCAGCCCACGTTGAAGCCACTGCTGTTCATAGTGTGTTCTGATTTGCAGTATGGGTGAACTTGCCTCCTCGCTTTGATAGAGGTCGGAATAGTTCTTGATGGGGGTGATTGAGTTGTGCTCCACCATCGCTGAGGTGTAGGTGTAGAGAAACGGGCTGTCGGTTTTCAGATGCACGATTCCATCGGGTTTCATGATCCGCCGGTAGAGCTCCATGAAGCGTGTCGATGTCAGGCGTTTGCGCACTTTTTTCATCTGGGGGTCGGGGAATGTTATCCATATCTCGCTGATTTCGCCCGGTGCGAAGAAAAACGGCAGCAGCTCGATGTTGGTGCGCAGGAAGGCCGCGTTGAGAATCTCCTCGTCGTTGGCTATCCGGGCCCCTGACCACATACGGGCTCCTTTCACGTCGATACCTATGAAGTTTTTGTCGCGGAAATGGCGGGCCATCCCAACGGTGTACTCCCCTTTGCCGCATCCGAGTTCGAGCACTATGGGGTTGTCGTTGTGGAACACTTCACTGTTCCATTTCCCTTTGAGCGGGCAGTCGGCGCCTTCGAGCGCACCGAAAGGAAATTGGTACACCCGCTGCAGCTGTTCCATCTCCCTGAATTTTTTCAGCTTGTTTTTTCCCATACGATATGTCTATATGTTGCAGTGTGCAAAAGTACCGAAAAAAACGGAGATTTGCAACCCCCGGCCCGCGTAAGGCTACATCTAATAATATTTCAGCTCCTTTGGCCCAAAAAATCAGGGGCCACGCACGGCTCTACGCCGGCATGCCCCCTGACAAATTGGTGTGAGATGGATTATTCCTCTATGAAGATTCTGTGACCGTTCTTATTGAACTCAGGTTTGCGGTCGTAGCCCGACAGACGTATGTTCAGGTCGGATTTGGCCGTTATCTTCAGATTTTTCACATTGTTGTTGGCTTCAATCTGGATTGTCCCGGTGGTGTCGAAGTCGAGTTCGTCAATGGAGCTGTCGATGATGCGTATGATGCAGTCAGACTTCTCGGCCTGGGCGGTCAGATTCAGTTTCTGGATTTTGCAATCTTTGATGATTATCAGGTGGGATCTTGTTTCGACATTCAACAATGGCGAATTGATGTTGATTAACTCGAGTTGGCAGGTGTTAGCGGAGAGCATACGCCAATTGTCGAGGCTTTGCATCATGTCGGATTTGATTTTCACAATGAATTTATCAAGATGATAGTAGGAGAACTGGTCATTCGATCCCAAAGTCAGACAGCCGTCTTCTTCATTGATGAAAAATGTTTCTATCGATGATTGCGCGAGTACTCCATAGATTGACGCTTCCTGCAGTTTGGGGCTTTCCACGCCGATTATTATGACGCTGTCGGGTCGGGCGTTTTCATCAAGGCTGATGGCATGAAACTCAGTGTCGACCATGGGGAATGTTACCGCAGAATATTCCATAGGTTCTTCAGTAACCTCAACTTCTTCAGGCTGACAGCGTTCCCTTTTGGGCATGAACTGCAGGGCTACGAAAAAAAGGATGAAAGTGGCCACTGCCGACACAATCAATATGGCCAGATATATGTTTGACTTTTTCATTACTTTATCTGATTATAAATATTAAGAAATTCTTCAGCCGTGATGTTCATCAGCTTCATCTGGTGACAGATTGACGGCAGTTCGTTGTTCATGAAGTTGTGGCGACGTGTTTCGAGAATAGTGCCCGGGGCGTTTTCGGCCACGAAAAAACCTATTCCGCGCTGGTTGTAGACCACTTCGCTGTGTTGCAGATGCTCGAGCGCGCGGGTGACCGTGTTGACATTGACCTGGAACTGCGCTGAGAGGTCGCGGATTGACGGCACCCGGTTGTTGGGCGTCAGTTTGCCGGCCAGAATGTCGTCGGTGATGGATTCGGCTATCTGAAGATATATGGCTTTGTTGCTGTTGAATGTCATATGATGTCGGTTTCTTTATAACGATAGTAGGCGAGCCAGTGCATCGCGGCTGTGAAGCAAAGAGCGAGCGCGCATGCTGTTGTTATTGAGTAAAAGGAGTCAGTATAGGCTAAATCCGAGGCTGTCAGGGCAAATAACAGCATGGTTATCGGAACGAGCAGGAATGAAATTCCGTACCATAGCGCGAACCCTTTGAGAAACGCCCATTTCGGGGAGAAGGCGCTGATAAGGACGAAAAACGCCTGAGTGAACAGATATGAGGACACGGCTGACAGGATTGCCTCACCTGGGGTGACGGAGAAAAGATAGCTTATGAAGAGCTCCCCTTTGAACGGATAGAGCATGTCGATGTAGACGCAGCGGCCGAAGTCGATTATCAGCCATACTGCGAAGAAGTAGACGGTGAACACAACCGTGTGGAGCAGCAGGTTGACGAGATATTTTTCCAGAGGTGAGCCAACGGTCATGAAATTGTCGATGCGCCCCCTGCGGCTGCTCAGCCCTGAGCACACCAGCGAGCCGGCTATGCACGACAGAAAGGATAAACCTATAATTCCGGCTCCGCAGATTATCCCCACCACGGAATCGCTGGTGTAGCGTGAACTGATGTATTCATAATTCTGGTTGTTGATGCAATCCTCAACCGAGGGGTAGCCTAACCATGAGATACACACTTCCGACAGCAGGATGAGTCCGGCGATCACGGCCATCTGCATTATCAGGAGTTTCTTTCTTGACGTGATCTCACGCTTGGCGAGCATCATGAAGCGTGTAGCTGAGAATTTGTCGGTGCTTATGTTTGTTTTCATCCCTGTTGGTTTTCTGAGTTATTGAAAATGTTGTTTATCAAACGCGGATTCTTGCAACACAGCTCGAAGAGCGACTCCAGATTGATGTCGGTTTCATCATCCTCGGCAGAGCGATAGGAGATGTTGGCGAATCCGCCCACGTTGCGCGATGAGAACAGCAGCGAACTGTCGTTGATGTCAGGCTCTGACAGGGAGTTGTGGAAGCGCAGCGCGCGGGTGATGTTGGTCGTGGGCTCGTTGAGGAGCAGCTGGCGTTGGTCAACGAGGATTATATGGTCGAGCAGCAGCTCGATGTCGTGAACCTGGTGGGTTGAGATGATCACTATGCGGTCATCGTTCATGTGCGATGCCACAAAACGGCGGAACTGCATTTTACTGCTGATGTCGAGCCCGTTGGTGGGTTCGTCCATAATCAGCACCTGGGTGTTGCATGCCAGCGCGAAGCTCATGAACGCCTTCTTTTTCTGACCCATCGACAGCTGTCCCAGATTGATGTTGAAGGAGAGTTCGAACATCTCCAGATTGCGCTTGAGGTCATCGACACTGAAGTTGGGATAGAACGGCGCGTTGATGCGGCAATATTCCTCCATGGTGATGTTGGGCAGTTCAAATTCCTCTGGCACGAGAAATGTCTGGCATAGTGTCGAGGGCATACGCCTGCGCACGTCGAGGCCGTTGAGCGTCACTTCTCCCTTGGTTGGGGTGAGCAATCCGCAAATCAGATGCAGAAGGGTTGATTTCCCAGCACCGTTCTTGCCCAGGATGCCGTAGATGCCCCCTTCGCTGATGGTCAGGTTGAAGTCATTGAGCACCGGCAGCGACTTGCGGTAGGAAAATGTCAAGTTTTTACATTCGATCATAGTGAGATTCTGTGTGATGTTATATTGTAATGGTGTAATAGTTATATAGCACACTGCAAATGTATGACAATTATTCTGAAAAACCAAAAAATAATCTGAAAAAATTGCAGAGAGCAAAAATAGTGAGTAAATTTGTGGAACAAACACACTGACATAAATAATGAAGAAACTCGCTACCATTGCCATCGTGGCGATGTCGGTTCTGGGAGGACTGACCGCCGGAGCGGAGAAGTTGGTCATTCTCCACACCAACGACACCCATTCAACCATCGACCCCAACGAAAAAGGGTTGGGAGGAGTGTTGCGCCGTAAAGCGGTCATTGACAGCGTGCGCGCGGTCAATCCCAACGTGCTGCTCCTGGATGCCGGCGACGCCGTTCAGGGAACCCTTTTCTTTTACCTCTATAAAGGTGAGGTGGAGTATAAAATGCTTGAGCAACTGGGCTACGACATGGCCATCCTCGGCAACCATGATTTCGACAACGGCGCCGAACATTTGGGCGACCTGCTGCGTGACAACAAGGTCAATTGGGTCACAACTAACTACGACCTCAAGGGTGGTCCGCTCGACAGCATTTTCAAGCCCTATATCATCAAGGAGTATGACGGCAAGAAAATAGCCATCATGGGGATAAACGTCGACCCCGACGGACTCATTGCCCAGGGCAACTACAACGGTGTGACGTATCTCGACGCAATCAAGGCGGCCAACGCAACAGCGTGGCATCTGAAACATAACGAGAAAGCCGACATGGTGATCGCTGTCACCCACATCGGCTACTCAGGCAAACCGGCTCCGAAGGATGTTGACCTGGCGGCGCAGAGCGAGGACATAGACATAATAATAGGTGGGCACTCCCACACGTTTCTCGATCCGGCCGACACGGCGAAAACACGTCTGAAAAACGCCGTCGGCAAGGATGTGCTCGTAACCCAGGCCGGTAAACAGGGGCAGAGAGTGGGGGAGATAACCATCGATCTCGACAGCCTGACCTCGCAGTTCAATGTCATTGAAATTGACTCGCGCCTTGACAAGAACCATGACCGGCAGCTAAAAGCGATAATCGACTCTTACAGGGCCGGCGTTGACTCGCTTATGAACGTCAAGGTGGCAACAAGCGCCGTAGAACTGGAAAACTCCAAACCTGCGCTCAACAATTTCCTCGCCGACTTTGTGGCGAAAAAAGGTAGCGAGTTGATAGGCCGGAAGGTCGACATGGCTATCATGAACAAGGGATCCGTGCGCCGCTCACTCCCTAAAGGGATCATCACTGAAGGAATGGTCATCGACATGCAGCCGTTCAACAACCGTCTGGAAGTGCTCGAGGTCAAAGGCTCCGACCTGATCGACGGATTCAACGTCATGTCATACTATCGCGGTGGCGACTCCGTCAGTGGCGAAATCAACATCACCATGGACTCCGAGTCGCGCAAATGCACCCAGATTCTGGTTGACGGTCAGCCCATCGACCCCGACAAAACCTACACCGTGGCCACCATTGACTATCTGGCTAACGGTGGCGACTTCATGGAACCACTGACCCGAGGACGCAAAATCGCCGTCAGCGAATCCGTAGTCAACCAGGACCTCCTGAAATATCTCCGCACTGAATTCAAAAAGAAAAAAATCAACCCTGACAATAAACCACGCATGCACTTTTAAAAATTAACGTGCTTCAAGTGAGGACTCAAGGGGCGATGACCGTCGCCCCGGATGTTCCCTAACCACATCATTATTCCATGAGAAAGTTTTTCGTAGCATTATTGACACTGGCATCATCAGCCACGTTATGCGATGGCGCCACAGTGGCGTTATCAAACAAAGTGGAATCACCAGCCGCGAAGGCCTGGGCCGATTCAGTTTTCAACACTCTGTCACCCCAGGAAAGGGTAGCGCAATTGTTCATACCGTCGCTCAATCCGGCCGCCGGAGCTGAATCCGTGGCGGGGATGAAGGCGCTTGTCGGACGGCATCACGCCGGTGGCATACTAATGAGCAAAGGCTCGCTCGAACAATATTTCAACATGATCACCCTTGCCGACGATCTGGCGAAGGTACCCCCGATGATCACTTTCGACGGTGAGTGGGGATTGTCGATGCGTATCAAAAACACCCCGAAGTTCCCGTCGAACGTGGCTCTCGGGGCGGTCGACGATCCGGCTCTGCTTTTTGAATACGGACAGGAGATGGCCCGCGAATGCCGCGCGCTGGGTGTGAACGTGAACTTCGCTCCCGTTCTCGATGTCAACACCAATCCGCAAAACCCCGTCATCGGCTACCGTTCATTCGGTGAAGACCCCAACCGGGTGGCCCTGCTGGGGGCAGCCTACGCACGCGGTCTCGAGGCCGGCGGGGTGATGGCCGTGGGTAAACATTTCCCTGGACATGGCGACACCTCGGGCGACTCCCACAAAATGCTCCCCACAGTGGGCCACAGCATGGAGATGCTCGAAAAAACCGACCTGGTGCCGTTCAGCATGTTTATCGCCGACGGTGGATCAGGAATCATGACCGGACACCTCAGCGTTCCATCGCTCGACAAAACAGGCACCCCGGCGTCACTCTCCAAGCCCGTCACAACCGGACTGCTCCGTAACAAAATGGGCTTCGACGGATTGATTTTCACCGACGCGCTCGCAATGAAAGGGGCCAAGATAACCGGTAACAACTGTGTGGCTGCACTGAAAGCCGGAGCCGACATGCTGCTCGCCTCCGCGTCGCCCGCATCTGACATGACGGCCGTGCGAAACGCCATAAAGTCAGGCACTCTGAAACAGAAAGATATAGACGACAAGGTGCGCAAAGTGCTCACCTACAAATATATCCTCGCTCAAGGACCGGCCAGGGCCGCTTCTCTCAAAATGGCGGAGGCTGAAATAAACTCACCCCGGGCCGAGGCGGTCAACCGCAAACTCTCAGTGGCTGTGACCACTCTGCTGCGCGACAAAAACAACATCGTTCCGCTCAAAAAACTGCAGGATAACACCGTGGCGGTGGTTAACATCGGCGCTGACGGCAAGGAATTTGCCGACATGTGTCGCAAGTACACCGACGTAACAGTCTATAACTCAACCGCTAACCTTTCTTCAATAAAGAAACATACAACGGTCATAGCGGCCGTCTACAACGACTCGCATGCCGCACGCACCGAGTTGTCGCAGCTCGCATCGCTCAACGGCCTGGTTGAGGTGTTCTTCATCAATCCGTTCAAAATGGCCAAGTTCAGCGGAAGCATCACCTCGGAGGGCGCATTGATGACCATGTACGACAACACCCCCGAACTGCAGCGTGCAGCCGCCCAGGCAATTTTCGGTGGAGTGGCCATCACCGGCAAGTTCCCCGTGAACATCGAGGGTGTGGCGGCCATGGGCCAGGGTCTGACACGTGACAAAAACCGTCTGGGCTACTCATCGCCTATGGCCGAGGGAATGAACCCCGCACTCACCTGCCAGCTCGACTCCATACTGAAATCAGGTGTGGCCACGGGCGCTTTCCCCGGATGCCAGCTCCTGGTGGCACGCAACGGAAACGTCGTCTACAACCGCTCGATGGGCAAACAATCCATGGGTGGCAACTACGATGTGACCGACGAAACTCTCTACGACCTCGCATCTGTGTCAAAGGCAACAGGCACACTCCCCGGTGTGATGAAGGCCTACGACCTCGGTATGTTCAACCTCAAGGCAAAGGCCTCGGACTACATCCCCGGGCTCAAAGAAACCGACAAGGAGGATGTGACCGTCGAACAGCTGCTCTATCACGAATCAGGTATTCAGCCGTCGCTCAACATGTTCTATATCATGATGGACTCAACAACCTACACCGGCGACCTGATCACCCGCAAATGGAAAAAGTCGAACCCCATAAAAATTCAGGAGGGGGTCTACGGCAACGCTACGGCAAAACTGCGACGCGACATAACCTCGGCAGTGAAATCCGACGAGTTCCCCATCGAAGCCGCCAAAGGACTGTTTGTCAACAAGCAGACCTACGACACCCTGATGAGCCGTATCTACCACTCTCCGCTCCGAAAAGATAAGAGCTACGCCTACAGCTGCCTCAACTTCTGCCTGCTCATGCAGATGGAGGAGAACCTGACCGGAATAGGCCACAACACATGGATCCACGACAGCATCTTCGCTCCTATGGGAGCCAAACGTGTGACCTACCGACCCCTGGAAAAATTCAAACCCACGGAAATAGCCTCAACTGAAAAGGACACCTACCTGCGCAAACAAACCCTCTGCGGTTATGTCCACGATGAGCTGGCCAACTTCTCAGGTGGCGTACAGGGCAACGCCGGATTGTTCGGAACCGCCAACGACCTGGCCAAATTGTGCCAGATGTGGCTCAACGGTGGAACCTACGGCGACGCACGCATTCTGTCGCCTGAAACAGTGAAGCTGTTCACTACCTCAAAAAGCCCCACCTGCCGACGCGGTCTCGGATTTGACAAACCCGACATGGAAAACCCCGACTACTCACCCACATGCGACGAGGCCACTGCCGCTACCTACGGCCACCTCGGTTTCACCGGAACGGTGTTCTGGGTCGATCCTGACAATCAGCTGATTTTCGTGTTCCTCTGCAACCGTGTCAATCCAACCCGCGACAACAAAGCGTTCTCTGAAATGAACGCCCGACCCGAACTGTTCCGCAAGGTATATCAAAGTCTAAATAAGAACAATAACGCTGATGAATAAACTGACAGTTGTCAAAGTGGGAGGAGCCGTGGTGGAAGACCCCCGGCTGCTCCCCGCTTTACTCGAATCGTTCGCATCGATTCCGGGCGACAAGGTGCTGGTGCACGGTGGTGGCCGCTCGGCCACCCGTATGGCTGAAAATCTCGGTGTGGAAACTGTGATGATCGAGGGACGGCGCGTCACCTCGGCCGAGATGCTCAAAATCTGCACTATGGTCTATGCCGGAGATGTCAACAAAAACATTGTGGCGCGGCTCCAGGCCCTGGATTGCAACGCGATGGGGCTGACCGGCGCCGACGGTGGCATAATCAAGGGTCACCGTCGCCCGGTGCGTACCGTCGACTATGGCCATGTGGGCGACGTCGACGCCGTTGACGGAAAGGCCCTCAGCAGCTTAACCTACGCAGGATTCATCCCCGTCGTAGCCCCGTTGATCCACGATGGCGCGGGAAATCTGCTCAACACCAATGCCGACACCATAGCCTCGGAAGTGGCCAAAGGGCTCGTTCCCTATCATGAGGTCACTCTGGTGTTCTGCTTCGAGAAACCCGGTGTGCTCGCCGACCCCGACGATGACTCATCGCTGATCCCTGAAATCACCCCCGACCTGTTCAAGGCGCTCACAGCCGACGGAACAGTGTCAGGTGGCATGCTCCCCAAAATAGAAAACGCTTTCAAAGCTCTCGACGCCGGGGTCAAGGAGGTTATAATCACATCGTCGGAAGCCCTCGGCGATCTCTCAGCCGGTACGCATATCATAAACGGTAAATCCTGAGCTACGGCAACGCTCACTTGGGCATCACCGTGAGAGTGTACTTGGCCGACAGCCGGCACCCCACATTGAACTTGAACTCGCACAACCCCCGGTTTGGCACTCCGTCGGTGCTCGACGGACCAACATCAACCATGGCCACACCCGTCTCGCGGTAGTGCTTGAACAGCTTCATGGCGAAATAGTCCATGGGGTGTTGCGAACGGTAGTCAAGCAAGTCGCCCCAGTAAATCACCTGCACCACATCGCCGGTGACATGATAGCATATGGCCGACGCAACCGGTTCGCCATCAACATTGTGCATGATGAAATAGTCGATCGGCACAACCTTTTCTGTTGCCCGTACCTGGTCATAAGTCATCTTCAGATAGTAGCCCTGATCACGGCGGTTCCGGCTGATGATGTCATAGACCTCGGCCTTTTTCGACTCATCCATGACACGCTGGAACACAAACCCGGCCGAGTTGGCCTTGCGCAGCTTACGCCGTTGACGCTTGTGGGGGAGCAGCAGGTCATACTCCGCCGCGTCGGCCGTAACGTAGTGATAGTTGTAGTCGGCCACAGTCTTGATCCATGGAGTGTTGACGGCACGGATTATGAAGGGCGCAACGCTGCGTGAATAAATGTCGGGCGGCATGGTCAGAACAACCTCTTTCCCCTTTGCCGAAGCGTAGGCCCGCAGATCCTCCAGAATCATCTCAACCATGGCGTCGTCGGGCACACGGTCAATGTTCACACCGCCGAACGGGGCCGAAAACGGCGACCGCAGCGATCTG
>JAXJVW010000108.1:0-6012 GCA_036308365.1 Muribaculaceae bacterium | reverse complement strand
AAGTTGAATCGGAGCCCTCTCCGGCCTCAGGGCCTATGGTCCCCAGGCAGTGAAACCACACGGCACACACCGCCATCGCCGCCACAACCATTGATTTACGCAAAACAGCCTTATTTGTTAAAATTAACATATTGAAAATCTAAAATTATAAAAAATTCACAGGGGAAAACCTCGCCGGATCCCATTGTCACATATAATATATAACGTGAGCAAGCCATTAATGTTGCGTCAGGCACCATCCATCACCACAAAGAATTGGCTTAAAACAACTTATAGCAAAGAGAGATAAACCTTAGTGAACATAAAAGAAACATAAAAACATGTTCTTAAACATATTTTAACCATTAATAACATTAGTAGAAAAAATTTTTGAAAATTATCGTTTAAAAGTTGCTCTGAATCAAAAATAATATATAAATTTGCGATTGCAAATAGTGTTACGTGTCGTTTTTTAAGGACACAGAACCATGAATAAACTAAATCAACCAAATATTAACCTTCACATTAATTGTATGAAAAAGCAACTCGCAATGTTTGCAGCCTTAGCGATCGCGTGTGGAACTCCGGTTGTCTATAACGGTGTTTCACTCAGTGGTTTCTCTGCTGTTGCACAGGCCGCCAAAGCTTCCGGAGTCGTCCTCGACGAAATCGGTGAGCCTATGGTAGGAGTTTCTGTAATTGTCAAAGGTAAAGCCGGTGGTGTGAACACCGACATCGATGGTAAATTCTCCATCGCCGCGAATCCCGGTCAGACAATTATCTTGAGCTACGTCGGATACAAAACCATCGAAGTTAAGTACGACGGCCAGCCCATGAACATCACCATGGAGCCAAGCGCTACAAACCTCGACGAAGTCGTTGTGACAGCCCTCGGTATCAAAAAAGACCGTAAAGCTCTCGGTTACTCAGTTTCAGAAATGAAATCTGACGAAATTCTTGAAAACAAAAGCCCTAACGTAATCAACGCGATAGCCGGTAAAGTTCCGGGTGTCACAATCACTCAGTACAGCGGTGCCGCAGGTGCCGGCGCGAACATCACTCTCCGTGGTGGTAACTCAACTTCCGATGGCCGTACCAACGAACCTCTGTTCGTTGTCGACGGTATCATCTACGACAACTCAACTCAGGTTATCGGTAACTCTGGTACTGACGGTATGACCCGTTCAAACACCACTTACTCTAACCGTGTGATGGACATCAACCCCGAGGATATCGAATCAATGTCAATCCTCAAAGGTGCGGCCGCATCAGCCCTCTACGGTTCTCGCGCTGCCGACGGTGTGGTTATCATCACAACCAAAAAAGGTTCTGAAGGAACAGTAAAAGTTAACGTATCAAGCAAAATCACCGCTTCTTGGGCCAACAAGCTCCCCGAAGCTCAGGACGTTTTCGGCCGCGGTCTCTATGAAAACAACGGCGTCTTCAACGATCAGACCTATCAGTCTTGGGGTAAGAAAATCACCAACGAACCCATCTACGACAACATCGGCGAATTCTTTGAAACCGGCGTAGTCTATGACAACACTGTCAGCGTTTCAGGTGGTAGCAAAAACACTACTTTCTTCCTCTCAGCTTCTAACTACGACCAGGGCGGTATCGTTCCCAAAACAGGTTACGAAAAAACTACATTCCGCTTCAACGGCGAACAGAAAATCTGGAAGTTCACCCTCGGCGCTAACGTAGCTTACTCTATGGCCAAAACCACCAAAACCCTGACCTCAGGCGGTCTCTACGGCGGTGGTGGTAACGGTGCGATGACCGGTCTTTTCTCTTGGCCCCGCACCGAGGACATGAGCCACTACCTCACCGAAGACGGTCAGAAATATCGTCTCTTCGAAGGTATCTGGGACCTCGCCGATGATAAGGAAAACCCCTACTGGATCATCAACAAAGACAAACTCAACGATGAAACCAAACGCTTCACCGGTTCACTCCAGCTCGCATTCGACATCACCGACTGGTGGAACATCGTGGCTCGCGTAGGTCTCGACGACTACACAACCGACGGTTACGGCTACATCGCCCCCGGATCTGTTGTTTCAGCCAAATACCAGAACGGTCGTCTCAGCCGCAGTGACTACCACTACACCTACTCAAGCACCAACTTGATGACCGGTGTGAACAAAACTTTCGGTGACTACACTGTCGGCGGTCTCGTTGGTCTTACTACAGAATACACCAAACGTTACAACCAGACTCACTACGGTTACAACTTCATCACTCCTGGAACAATCAGCTTCGGCAACATTCCCGAAGAAACCAAATTCTTCACCGACGGAACTTCTAAAAAACGCCTCGTCGGTCTCTATGGTGAACTCCGTGCCGATTGGAAAAACACCGTGTTCTTGAGTGTTACCGGACGTAACGACTGGTCTTCAACTCTTCCCAAAGAAAACCGCTCTTACTTCTATCCCTCAGTTAACGGTTCAGTTGTCTTCACTCAGTTCCTCCAGGATAAAGAACTCATGGGCAGCGACATCCTCACCTTCGGTAAAGTCCGCGGTTCTTGGGCACGCGTAGGTAAAGACGCCAACCCCTATGCCACTCTGACCTACGTTAACGCTCCCTACAACTACAACGGCTTCGTGGCTATCGCCAACCAGTACTCTGGTGGTAACGCGTTCCTCAAACCTGAAATCCAGGAATCTTGGGAAATCGGTGCTGAACTCCGCTTCCTCAACAACCGACTCGGTTTGGACTACACCTACTACCACAGCGAAACCAAAAACCAGATCGCGTCACCCCGTCTGTCTAACGCCAACGGTTACATCTTCGCTTCAATCAACTCCGGTTCTGTAATCAACGACGGTATGGAATTCGCAATCAACGCAGTGCCCATCCAGAACAAAGAATTCACCTGGGACCTCACCCTGAACTTCTCATTCAACAAAGGTCGCCTCGGCAAATTCATCAACGGCGTTGAATACTTCTATCCCACTGACGCTCAGTTCGGTACTATCCGCTCAGCTTCAATCCCCAAAACAAATGACAAAGAGTCAGCCTCTTACGGCAAAAACTACTTCCTCGGTATGACCGGTTCTGAATTCTACGTAGACGCTGAATCCGGACAATATCAGATTGACCCCGCCACCGGTCTCTACCGTGTCAACACAGGTAACGTGATCGTCGGCAACCGTGAGCCCAAACTCATCGGTGGTTTGACCAACTCATTCTCTTACAAAGGCTTCAACCTTTCATTCCTCCTCGACTTCCGTTTCGGTGGTGCAGTTTACAACGGTACCGCTTACTACATGACCACAACCGGTATGCATCCTCAGACCCTTCTCAACGGTCGTCAGGAAGTCACCGTTTCAGGTGTCGACTACAAAACAGGCGAACCCTTCAACCAGACTTACAAATCTGGCGAAATGTATGAAATCGCCGGTACTGTTTACTCAGGTGATGCTATGATCCAGAAATACTGGAGCAACTACGCTTCTAACTCTCACAACTTCATCACTGATGTAAACTGGTTGAAACTCCGCTATGTTAGCCTCTCTTACGACTTCACCCGTCTGCTCAAGAGCAAGAAAACCATCAAAGGTCTCACAGCTAACATGACCGCAAGCAACCTCTTCACCATCACTAACTACAAAGGTATGGATCCTGAAGTTTCTACCGCCGGTGGTACTGGTGGTTCTGGCTCAACCGGTATCGACTACTGCTCTGTACCCGCAACTTCAAGCTTCACTTTCGGTGTAAACCTCACTTTCTAAACAGTTGTCAATTATGAAATTAGCAAAATATATTGTTCTCGGCAGTGTAATGGCCCTCGGCCTTACATCTTGCGATGACTGGTTGGACGTCAACAACAACCCTGACCAGCCTAACAATGAGTCAATCATGGTGGAAAACCGCCTTCCCTGGATTCAGAAACAATACACTTACAGCGCCGGTTGTGCCAACACACGTACCTTCGCTACTTGTGGCGGTTTCTATTCAGTTAACGGTAACATGAACGGTATCTCCGTGACTTGGAACGGTCCTAACGGTCTGACAACCACCCCCTATCAGGCATGGTTTGCTTCTTGTGCCTCTAACGTGCCCGACCTTTACAACAAGGCCGAAGCTGAAAGCGCTTACCACTACATGGGTGCCGCTGAGGTGATGCACGCCCTCGGTTTCATGGAAATGCTCGACCTCTACGGTGAAATGCCCTACACCCAGGCCCTCGGCGCAAGCCCCGCTCCGGAATACGATGACGGAAAAACTATCTGGGAAGGATGTATGAAGCGTCTTGACCACGCTATCGAGCTCTTCTCTCAAACTCAGCCCTCAACAGCCACTCCCCTTTCTGCAGGTGACATGTGGTGCGGTGGTGACCCCAACAAATGGATCAAACTTTGCTACGGTCTCAAAGCCCGCTGGCAGCTCCGTCTGACTAAAAACAAAGACCACTACAACCCCACCGAAATCCTCGCTTGTCTTGAAAAAGCAGGCCAGAGCAACGCCGACAACGTTTATCTCTCCTGCTTCGACGTGAAAGGTGACAAAACTGACTTCCTCCTGGGTGACCCCATCCAGACTAACGGTAACTGGGACACCGCAGCCTACGGTAAACAGCAGTGGGTATCAAAATACTACCTCGACCTGCTCACCAACCTCCGTGGTGCCGGCGTGGAAGACCCCCGTGTTGACCGCATCATCCCCTCTTCTATGACCAACATCGTTCTCGATGCTTCAGGCAACGTGAAGAGCTACGAATGGCGTCGTTCAAAAGGTATCGACATGTTCGGTGACGCAGCCCGTCTCGTTGCCGGTGGCGCAACCTCAATCGCTGTTCAGAAACTCGCTGCTGACGATGTTGTCATGGAATATGAATTCGATGGTGACCACGCTGCGAAAAAAGCTCAGTTCATCGCTGACTTCAAAAACAAAGATCTCGGCAACGGTTATGAAGAAGTGGCTGCTTCAGCCCAACTCAAAGGCCGTCAGCTGAAAAACTACGTCAAAACTGACGAAGACGGTTCTAAACACGACGTGGTTGCTGTTTGCTATCCCGCAGGTGCATGGTATGTTCACTCTAACAACTTCGTTCAGGCCGGTGACACCGCCTACGTTAACTACTGCGCAGGCTCTCAGAGCACCAACAACGGCGCTTGGGGCATGGGTATCAAAGACGTGTTCTACCACTCAAACGACGAGTACGCTGCCAAAGCAGGTGCTGTTTCAGGTACTGGTTCATTCCAGATCTATCCCGTTTCTGACTTCGACATCATCAACTACGCTGAACTTTGCTTCATCAAAGCTGAGGTCCTCTTCCGCAACGGTGACAAAAACGGTGCGCACACCGCTTACAAAGCCGGTATCCAGGCAAGCTTCGACCGCATGCAGAGCAAGCTCTCCCAATGGGGTGGCGACGGTTATGGCAACCCGAGCATGACTCCTATGGATCCCGCTGCCATCGCTTCTTACATGGCAAGTGACGCAGTTTGTCAGAACGCCGGTCAGCTCACCATGAGCGACATCATGCTCCAGAAATACATCGCTATGGGTTGGAGCATTGAAAACTGGGTTGACATGCGCCGCTTCAACTTCTCAGCTGGCAACGTTGAAAACTTCGGTGTTGTTTATCCCGGCTACGGCCGCACCAAGCTCTTCGCCGGTGGTGCTTACTTCCGCGGTACAGCTCCCACAGATGTTGAATACTGGGTTCGCCGCTGGCGTCTGCCCAACGCTCTTGAGCTGAACTACAACGCGATCAACGCTGTTGCAATGAATGCCAACGCTCTCGAAAACTACATCTGGGGTATCCCCGTATGGTGGGACTGCAACTCTGACGCAGAATACTACAACTACCTCAAAAAATAAGTATCCCACATACTGAAAACTCGAAAAGAGGCCGCCCGTCAAGGCGGCCTCTTTTTGAGTTCTTGGCTCATTAGTGTCCACTAAAAATTTTGGAGGGCACTAATCAAATAATAAGTTAAACAAATTCGGTTCACTTGAACCATAGAGCACACTGACATCGTTGATATTCTTTTTGTCGAAGAGATCTCGGAGAGGAGTCTT
>JAXJVW010000107.1:0-2903 GCA_036308365.1 Muribaculaceae bacterium | reverse complement strand
TGGTGGATTGTATTGTGACACTGATGTCCAGGTGGTTAAGGAGATGGAAGATATTGTGGCCCGCGGGGCTTTTATGGGGTGCGAGAATCCGGCTTCACCAGATGGCAGTCCCAAGGATTTGCATGTTGCTCCGGGACTGGGCTTAGGAGTTGCGGCGGGGCATCCGTTCTATAAGGAGCTGCTGGATTTTTACTCTACGTTGAAGTTTGTGAAAGAGGATGGCAGTTTGAATCTTGACACTGTGGTTGACTATACAACGGGGCTTTTGACTAAGCATGGGTTGCGCAATAGCGGTGAGATTCAGGAGGTTGCGGGGATTTGGATTTATCCCTGGGACTATTTCTGCCCTATGACACCGACGTTGGTGCTGAATTTGACGGAGAATTCCCGGACCATCCATCTTTACAGTGCGAGCTGGTGCTCGCCGGGGGTGCGTTTCCGCAAGAAGGTAAAGCGTATGTTGGGGAATAATGTCATCAAGGTTATTCAGCCTGTGGTGGTTGCCGTGAGAAAGATATTTAAACGATAGTTTAGCGATGATTAAGATTGTAGTCACGCTGCTGATAGTCAGCTTTTGCGTGTATACGGTGTTTTTCCCCGTGGGAGGCGACTCTCCGTTCAAGTGGGTTATTTATGGCTTGATGGGGGTGCTTCCGTGTCAGATTTTTCTGCTTGGCAACAGCGTGATGGACCGTTATCTGCGAATGCTGTGGCCCTGGGTTGTGACCTTTGCAGTGCTGCTGGCGATGCACTTAGTTGCGGCACATGAGAAACCTGTCAACGACATAATATTGGTGGTTTCGATGGTGTCGCTGACCTCCGTGATGGCGGTGGGAGGTGTGCAAAAGGTGGTGCTTCGCACGTTGTTGTGGATGTTTCTGTTTCAGATTGTGGTGTTTCTTCCGCTATATCTTATCAAGGGTCCCGGCTCCGGGTATAGCGATGGGTGGACGGGGATGTTCTCAAACGCAAATACCTGCTCCATCTTTTTGGTTTCCACGCTGTTGGCAACGGCAGTGAGTATGGAGAAAGGTAAGCGGAAGTATTTGCTTTATGGGGCATTGTTCATTGCAATTTTCCTCACCAGGTCGCGAAATGCGTTGCTGGTGGGAATAGCGATTATAGGGAGTGATCTGCTTCAGGCCAAGTGGGTGAGATTTGAGAAGAGACTTCCGCTTGTGCTGGTGGGAGTGCTTATCTATGCCGCATATTACATGATGGTGATAGAGCCGGCATCGGCCAAGGGTGGATTGGAGATGATGGGTAAGGACCAGGGAAGCGCCGGACGAGGTGTTCAATTGCTTTACATCACGAGTCATTATGACATCACGCCGTTTGGGTTCGGGCGAATTGCCAACACCATGACCGAGAAAGCGACGAATTATCCGGTGCACAACATGTATGTAGCGAGTTTGTATGTGCTCGGGTGGATAATCCCGGTGGTGTATGTGGGGTTTGTCTATTGGATGTATAGGAAGGCACGCAGGCTGATGTACAAGATATGCCTTTTAGCTGCCCACTTCTACTTTTTCTTTGAGCCGGGCTACATTTTTTGTGTGCAGCTCGACTACTTCCTGCCGATGTTTACCCTCTGCTCCTGCTTCTATAACAACTCACTGTTTCACAAAAAGTTAACATCACGAAATGCGACCAGTATATCAACTTAATTCCGAATTATATAAAGTCACCGGCATTCAGCGGGTGATGATGGATATTCATGAGGCGTTGAAGCCGTTTGGTGCGAAAATCATCGGGACAGTGCCGATGGAGAAAGTCAGCAAGGATCTCGGCATCAACGAGTCGGACTATATTCAATTCAATGGCTACGGGAGGCTGAAAGGCTCCGTGGTTATAGTTCATGAGCGGCGTTATCTCCCCATTTTTTGGGTGCTCAATAAGATTCTGCGCTTTGATATTGAACTGATTTATGTGCATCACAATGAGCTTTACGGTCAGCGACTGCTGTCGCGTTTTCCAAAGCATGTCGTGGCCATTTCAGATGCGGGAATAAAGAATTTGACCGAGTATTTTGGTGTTAAGCGCGAATATATCAGCAAGATACACAATTGCGTGCGCAAGCCGGACGGGTTCAGTGCCAAGCGTAAGGAGTTCAATCCTGAGGAGATAACCATTCTGTATCCGGCTCGTATCAACAGTGTCAAACGCCAGGTGGAGATAGTCAGGAATCTTCGCGGTAAATTGTCAGACAAGGTGAGGATACTCTTTGCGGGAGAAGGACCGGAGTATGAGGAGCTGCAAAAAGAGTGTGGTGATTCCACTCAGTTCGTAGCATTGGGATTTCGTGCGGATGTTCCCGAACTGATGCAACAGAGTGACTTCATGATGCTTTACTCACGCCACGAAGGTCTGCCCATATCACTGATAGAGGCAACTATGACCGGTACGCCCATCATATGCAACAATGTCGGGGGTAACTGCGAGATAGCGTTTGATGGTAGAAATGCTTTAGTTCCAGAGAGTTGGGAGGAGTTAACCCAGACGCTTAACTTACTTCCGGAGCTGAGTAAAGAGACTTATGCATCGATGAGCCGTGCCTCAGTCGAGGTTTATGAAAGATATTACCGATTCGAGAAATTTGCCGATGGATACCGCAGACTTATAAAGCAGTTAGAGTGTGGGCATCGGAGGCGTTCTGCACAACGCGATTTTCCGAATCCCTACATTTGAGAATAATATATACACGCTTAATATCATGCCAGTTTTAGCAACAAAAAATAGATGCACCGGATGTGGTGCTTGTGGCAATATTTGTCCGCATCAAGCCATAGAATTCCGCAAGGGGAGTGACACATTTCTTTATCCCGAGGTTGACCCTACACGTTGTGTGGAATGCAGACTGTGTGAGAAAGCATGTCCGTTGGTCAACGGAGAGCTTGACAATC
>JAXJVW010000106.1:0-2658 GCA_036308365.1 Muribaculaceae bacterium | reverse complement strand
GTCTTTTTGGGTGCTTTTTGCCAAGTTTCGTCAGTCACATAGCTCGCTATGTTCCTTCCTCAACTTGCAAAAATCCCTCCAAAAACCCTCTCAATCTTAACCAAAGTTAAATTTAAACACACTCTAAGCGGGTGACGGAATGGAGTCGGGCGGCACCGTGACGACTGATCGGCCGGGGAAGCCCTGGCGGATTCACAGTGTTACCGATTCAAGGTTTTTGAAATCATTTTTAAAGCCATAACCAACAATGCGATACACCGGTGAAAGGATAATGGCGACAAGAGATGAAATATGTTTTGAAATAAAAAAAGTAAGCAACATCATTTGCCAATAAAAAAAAATAACTAACTTTGCAACCGTAACAACTTATCGACGGCTCACCCACGGGGATGCCATTCATAATCAATTACACTAAATATTTCAGTTACAATCATGAAGAAACACAATTTTTACGCAGGTCCGTCAATTCTGAGCGAGTACACCATCAAAAACACCGCCGACGCGGTGCTTAACTTCGCCGACATGGGCTTGTCGATTCTTGAGATTTCACACCGTTCAAAGCAGTTCCAGGCTGTTATGGATGAAGCGGTCGCTCTGTTCAAGGAGCTGCTCGAGATTCCCGAGGGTTATTCAGTTCTGTTCCTGGGAGGAGGCGCATCGCTTCAGTTCTGCCAGGTTCCGATGAACCTTCTGAACAAGAAAGCCGGTTATCTCGACACCGGTGTCTGGGCTTCGAAAGCTATCAAGGAAGCTAAATTGTTTGGCGAGGTAGAGGTAGTGGCCTCATCGAAAGACCGCAATTACAATTATATACCGAAAGATTTCACCGTGCCGGCGGGTCTGGACTATTTCCACTACACCAGCAACAACACGATTTACGGCACCGAGCTGCGGAAAGATCCCGAGACCAACGGGGTTAGGTTGGTAGCCGACATGTCGTCCGACATATTCTCACGTCCGGTTGATGTGGCCAGGTATGACCTCATCTATGGCGGTGCACAGAAGAACCTCGCGCCTTCGGGTGTGACTTTCGTGATTGTCCGCGATGATGCTTTAGGTCATGTTGACCGCGTGTTGCCCACGATGCTCGACTATCGCACACATGTCAAGAAAGGATCGATGTTCAACACACCTCCGGTGCTTCCGATATTTGCGGCGCTTCAGACGCTGAAATACTACAAACAGCTGGGTGGCGTGCGTGAGATCGAGAAGACCTGCATTGCCAAGGCAGGAAAACTTTACGAGGCGATTGACTCAAGCCGTATGTTCGTTGCCACCGTGCCTGACCATGCCGACCGTTCGCTGATGAACGTGTGCTTCGTGATGAAACCCGAGTATGCCGAGCTGGAGAAAGAGTTCATTGATTTCGCCACTGCCAAGGGTATGATGGGAATCAAGGGTCACCGCGATGTGGGCGGTTTCCGCGCGTCGCTCTACAACGCTCTGCCCATGGAGAGTGTCGACGCCCTGATAGCATGCATGAACGAGTTCCAGAACAATAAATAATCCGGAAAGATATGAAAGTTCTTGTTGCGACAGAAAAGCCCTTCGCCGCCATTGCGGTTGACGGGATACGTAAAGAGATAGAGGCTGCGGGCTACACCCTCGAGCTTTTGGAGAAGTATAGCGACAAGCAGCAGTTGCTCGATGCCGTTGCAGAGGCCGATGCGTTGATTATCCGCTCGGACAAGGTTGACGCTGAAGTTCTTGATGCGGCCAAGAGCCTGAAGATTGTGGTTAGAGCCGGAGCGGGCTACGACAATGTAGACCTTGTGGCTGCCACACAGCACGGGGTGTGTGTTGAAAACACTCCCGGTCAGAACTCCAATGCCGTGGCTGAATTGGTTTTCGGAATGACCGTTATGGCCGTTCGCAACATGTTTGACGGCACATCGGGCACTGAGCTCAAGGGTAACGACCTCGGTATCCACGCTTTTGGTCAGGTAGGGCGCAATGTGGCCCGTATAGCCAAAGGTTTCGGTATGACCGTAAATGCGCTTGACCCTTATTGTCCCGACCAGGTGATGGTTGATGCGGGAGTCAATCCCGTGCACAGTGTGGAGGAGCTTTACAAAGGTAACCGTTTCGTTTCGCTGCATATACCTGCCACCGACGAGACCCGCAAGAGCGTGGGCTATGATCTGATCACGCTTATGCCTAAAAACGGGGTGCTGATCAACACTGCTCGCAAGGAGGTCATCGATGAGGAAGGTCTGGCCAAGGCACTGCGTGAGCGCGCCGACATCAAGTATGTGGCCGATGTCAAACCTGACAATGCTGATGAGCTGAAAGCGGAATTCGGCAACCGTGTGTTCTTCACTCCCAAGAAGATGGGTGCGCAGACTGCCGAGGCAAACATCAACGCCGGAATAGCGGCTGCCCGCCAGGTGGTGGCGTTTCTGCGCGACGGAATCGACAAATTCCGTGTGAATAAATAAGTAACTGATTATGGCAAGACGGGGGCCCGCGGGTCGTCCGTCAGACCGTGAGTATAGGATCAAGCCGGGGCTGTCCGCAAGGATGGTCCCGGTTTTGTTTTCATCGTTGCCGTGGATCGGATGTGGCTAAGAAACTGTTAAAATTTATTTTATCTTGTCTTTGAGAGTCTTGTCAATATATTTATAATCTTGATTCAGTCATTCAGGAGCCCCTAAACTC
>JAXJVW010000105.1:0-3941 GCA_036308365.1 Muribaculaceae bacterium | reverse complement strand
TGAATCAAGATTATAAATATATTGACAAGACTCTCAAACTTCACAACTGCCTGATTACAACATTTTTAAGAAAAAACATGGGGCTGCCTGACTTTGATTGTCAGACATCCCCATGTTTTTAGTTTCGGTATCCTTTCGCTCTGAATTTGGTGGATTTTCTGTGGATTTAAAATTCCACGGCCAAATTCAGAACTGTCATTCGTTGAGTACAATCACTCCCCGGTGTGTGTGTTCACTATTTTTTCAGAGTGTAGTTCATTCCGGGAGTTGCGGTGGCCACAAGGTCAGATCCGGTCAGGGTGATTGATGAGTCGCCGTCGACAACGAAATAGATGGGTGACTCAGTTGATCCGCCCTGCGAATCCTTGGCGTCTTTGACCAGTTTCAGATATGTCACGTCACCTTTTTTGTTGACAGTGAAGTCACCTTCGCTTCTGAATGTTTTCAAATCTCTGATGCCGGTAGAAACCGTTGTGTCTGCATCCAAATAGGTTTCAACAAGGCTGTAATCACCTTTGTTCGCATCATCATCATAGTCCAATGTGAGAGTGTAGCGCACTCCGAGACAATCGGCTGCGGGAATCACACCGGTGTAAACCACATCAGCGCTTTTGCCACATGATTCAGCCTTGTCACATTTCCCTGAACATGCCGTCATGGCGAAAAGTGTCATCGCCGCGGCTCCAAATAACATTGTTTTTTTCATAATTCAATCTTTGATTTATTCATGTAACAACTATGGAGCGGGATATGTTCAAAAATCTTGTGGCTCTACCCGGTTTACGGGATATGGATAGGTCACATCGTGCAGAAACAGCGCCTGGGCCGGCATTGAGGTTCCGGCGGCGCAGCGGTCTTTCATCGCTATAATGTCACGGAATTGGTCGATTGTGATTTTTCCTCTGCCCACGTCGACGAGCGTTCCGACAACGGCCCGCACCATGTTGCGCAGAAATCTGTCGGCGGTGATGATGAAGACCCACTGATGCTCACCCGTGTTGACCCACTCGGCCCGTGTGACCTTGCATATGTTGGTTTTAACGTCGGTGTGGAGCTTGGAGAACGATGTGAAGTCACTTGTCGTCAACAAAATCTGTGCGGCCCGGTTCATTCTGTCGAAGTCCAACGATGGGGGAGCCTGCCAGCTCAAAGGGTAGGTGAAGGGAGATTTACGGGTGTGGGCATAGTAGTGATACGTTCGGCTCGTGGCATCGAAACGCGCATGGGCATCGTTGTGGACAGGTGCAATGTCGAAAATAGCGATATCCTTGCCCAGCAATGAGTTAAGGCCGCGTATCAATCCTGATTTATCATCCGGAAGAGGTGTGTCAAGGTCGAAGTGGGCTATCATTTTTGATGCATTGACGCCCGCGTCGGTTCTTCCGGCACCTACAATAGGTACCGGTTCGAGGCGGAGAATCTTCCCGAGAGCCTCCTCAATGCACTGTTGCACGGAATTATCGTGGGGTTGCCGTTGCCAACCGTGGAACGGTTCCCCCCGATAAGCCAGCGTCATGAAGTAACGCATTATTCTTTTTCCAGATATGTGTAGCCGTAGAGGCCTGAACGGTAGTTGCTTACGAATTCCCTACCCTCTTCAGGCGAAATGATTCCCGATTTCATTGAGGCGGTCACCCATGTCTCGACGTTTTTCACCATTTTTTTAGGGTTGAACTGAACGTAGTCAAGAACATCGGCAACGGTTTCGCCATCGTAGACCTGGTCGATTTCATAACGGTCCTTGTAAACACTGATATGCACCGCGTTGGTGTCACCGAACAGGTTGTGCATGTCACCGAGAATCTCCTGATAAGCGCCCACGAGGAACACACCTATATAATATGGCTCACCGGGGCGGAGCGAATGCACCGGAAGCGACGGCTGTGCGCCATGGTCGGAGATGAACATTGAGATTTTACCGTCAGAGTCGCAAGTGATGTCCTGGATGGTTGCCGTGCGGGTTGGTTTCTCATCGAGACGCTGAATGGGGATTATTGGGAAAATCTGGTCGATGGCCCAGGAGTCGGGCAACGACTGAAACAGCGAGAAGTTGCAGAAATACTTGTCAGGGATCATCTTGCTGATTTTGCGCATCTCCTCCGGCGGATGCTTCATGGAGTCGGCGATTTCACCAACTTCACGCGCGATCGACCAGAACAGTTTCTCCATTATGGCACGCGAACGGAGGTCGAACAGTCCGAGGCTGAAAAGGTCGAGTGCCTCCTCGCGGATCTGCAATGCGTCGTGCCAGCTTTCGAAAAGGCGCTGCTGGTTGAGACGGTCCCAGATGTCATAGAGTTCGCGGATCAGTTCATGTTCGTTCTCACCGATCTCCTCGTTGTCCTTGAACGATGGGAGCGACGACGAAGCGAGCACATCGAGAATGAGCAGCGAGTGGTGGGCTGTCAGCGAGCGTCCGCTCTCATTGATTATGTTGGGCTGTTTCAGATTGTTCTTCTCGCAGGCGTCGACCAGTGTTGACACTGCGTCGTTGGCATATTCCTGAATTGAGTAGTTCATTGAACTTTCATTGGCGGAGTTACGCGTTCCGTCGTAGTCCACACCCAAACCGCCGCCTATGTCAACGAAATCAATGTCGAATCCGAGTTTCGACAGCTGCACGTAGAACTGCATGGCTTCGCGCAGGGCATTTTTGATGCGACGGATCTTGGTGATCTGGCTACCGATGTGGAAATGAATCAGCTTCAGGCAGTCCATGAGTTCACGTTTCTTCAGGAAATCGATGGCCTCGAGCAGTTCGCTGGAGTTCAGACCGAACTTCGACTGGTCGCCACCCGACATTTCCCATTTACCCGATCCCGAGCTTGCTATTTTGATTCTGAAACCTATGTTTGGCTTGATTTTCAATCGACGCGCTATGTCGGAAATCAGTCGCAGTTCATTGAGTTTCTCCACAACAAGATAGATGCGTCGGCCCATTTTCTGCGCCAGCAGAGCGAGTTCAATGTAGTTTGCATCTTTGTAGCCGTTGCAGATTATCAGGGCGTTCTCGGCTATGTTGGTTGCGAGGACAGCGTGCAATTCAGGTTTGGATCCGGCCTCCAGACCGATGTTGAACTTTTTGCCATGGCTCACTATCTCCTCCACCACCGGGCGCATCTGGTTAACCTTGATAGGATAAATGATGAAATTATCAGCCTTGTAGTTATACTGCTCCGAGGCCACCTTGAAACACCGTGAGATTTTTTCCACGCGGTTGTCCAGAATGTCGGGGAAACGGAGCAACACCGGACAGGTGATGTCACGCACCTGAAGTTCATCGAGAACCTCTTTCAGGTCGACAGGGAATGAATCCTCACGCGGGGTAACAACCACATGTCCTTTTTCATTAATGGAGAAATACTTCATTCCCCATCCGTTGATGTTATACAGTTCAGCACTGTCTTCAACTCGCCATTTTCTCATTTTCTCTAATTATCCTATTTTTAAAAGGTGTAAAAAAATTTGTAATATATTTCCGGAGGAAGATGCGGGGATATGCTCAGATGCAATCTCGCTCCGTGGCTTATTTCTTTAGTTTGTCGCACTTATCTTTCAGCTCGCATGAGCCGCAACCTTTGTTGCGCCGCATCTTTCTGACAATGTATATGAGCGCCATTATCAGGATTATGGCCACCGCCACCCACTGCAATATCAAGTTAAGTGTCATTTGCGCAATTTCTTTAACTGAGTGGCTAACTTGGCCGGGGTCAAGTCGGCCGGATATTGTTCGAAGGGGAAAAGCACCTTGCATCCGTTGGCATAGTTGCTGCATCCGTAGGCTGTGCGGCCTTTGACTATGTGGCCTGTTCCGCACGACGGACACACAATCTGGTCGAGCGACTTGATGATGGTCCGTTTCTTTTTCTCACCTCCGTCGGCCTGTTGTTTTTTCGCGGCGGCCGGTTTCCGGTCCTTTTCCTCATCAAGCTGTCCGGTGA
>JAXJVW010000104.1:0-7552 GCA_036308365.1 Muribaculaceae bacterium | reverse complement strand
CCATCATAATCCATAATGACAAAATAGTCATTGACGAGCCCTCGATAGTCGCGCTCGACAAACGCACCGACAAACTCATTGCCGTCGGCAAGGAGGCCCAGCTGATGCAGGGCAAGGAGCATGAGGGAATCAAAACCGTGCGTCCGCTTCGCAAGGGTGTCATCGCCGACTTCAACGCCGCCGAGCTGATGATCCGCGGCCTGGTGAAAAAGGCGAGCAGCAAAAGCCACTGGTTCTCACCGTCGCTCCGCATGGTTGTCGGCATACCCTCAGGCTCAACTGAGGTTGAGATCCGCGCGGTCCGCGACTCATCGGAACACGCCAACGGCCGCGACGTCTACATGATCTACGAACCTATGGCGGCCGCCTTGGGTATAGGCCTGGATGTGCAGGCAGCCGAGGGCAACATGATTGTCGACATAGGCGGTGGCACAACCGAGATCGCCGTGATTTCATTAGGTGGCATCGTTTCGAACAAATCGATACAGATTGCCGGTGACGACCTCACCGACGACATCATTGGCCACATGCGCCGCGCCCACAACGTGCGAGTTGGCGAACGCACCGCCGAACTGATAAAAATGAACGTTGGCTCGGCGCTGACCGAACTGGAGAATCCGCCCGAGGACTACATTGTTCACGGACCGAACCAGATGACCGCCCTCCCCATGGAGATCCCCGTGTCGTATCAGGAGATTTCACACTGCATCGAGAAATCCATCTCCAAGATCGAGGCCGCCGTTTTAGGTGCGCTTGAGCAGACCCCCCCCGAGCTCTACGCCGACATTGTGCGCAACGGCATCTGGCTTGCCGGCGGCGGTGCGCTGCTGCGCGGTCTTGACAAACGTCTGACCGACAAAATCGGCATCCAGTTCCACATTGCCGAGGATCCGCTGCTCTCTGTGGCCAAAGGCACCGGCGTGGCATTGAAAAACATCAACAACTTCTCGTTCCTGATCCGATAAGGGTCCGTTGGGCTGATGCGTAACCTACTGAATTTCATAATGCAATACAGTTCATGGCTGGTGTTCGCCATCTATGTTCTGCTTTCATGCATCATGATTTTCCGTAACAACCCCTATCAGCAGCATATCTACCTGTCGTCGGCGGGCGCGGTTGCCTCGACCGTCTACGACATATCGGACAATGTCACCTCATATTTCCACCTCCGCGGCATCAACGAGGATCTGCAACACCGCAACGCCGCCCTGGAAAGCGAGGCGATAGCCCTGCGCAAGGAGGTTCAGGCGCTCAAAGAGCTCCAGTATGCCGACACAATGACCGTGGTTGAGCCGTTGCAGCCCTACCGGTTCATTCTGGCCCATGTGATAAACAACAGCATCTACCGCCCCTATAACTACATCACCATTGAGCGCGGCTCGGCCGACGGCATCAAGCCGGAGATGGGGGTGGTTGACCACAGCGGTGTGGTTGGGATTGTCAATGTTGTGTCAGAGCATTACGCCCGTGTGATTTCGTTGCTTAACCCCAACTTCAGGCTGTCGTGCAAACTGAAGGGGAGCGACGTTTTCGGGTCGCTGGTGTGGGACGGACGTTCGCCCGGCGAAGCCCTGCTCGAGGAGCTTCCAAAGCACACCGTCTATCACAAAGGTGACACCATCATCACCAGCGGCTACTCAGCCGTTTTCCCCGAGGGTATACCCGTAGGGACGGTCCAGGAGGCCTACAAAGGGGGCGACGACAACTTCTTCACCCTCCGCATCAGGCTGCTGACCGACTTCTCGCAGTTGAGCACGGTGCGTGTCATCGCCAACGACATGACTGACGAGCTGATGTTCGTCGAGAACTCCGATCCGGAAACCAAAACCAACTTTTGAGCCATGACCAAAACCGTACTTAACTTCGCGATAATGTTCATAGTGCTGGTGTTAGTGCAGGTGATAGTTTTCAACCACCTCACGCTCTGGGGCATGGCGCTGCCGTTGGTTTTCATCTATTGGATTTTCAGTCTGCCTGTGGGCACAGGGTCGGTGACGGCAATGTCGCTGGCGTTCATTCTTGGGCTCACGGTCGACGTTTTTTCCGACACGCCCGGTCAGAACGCCCTCGCCTGCACCATTCTCGCGGCTGTCCGCAAACCGGTGCTCCGTCTGTATTTTCCGCGTGAGGAAGACCTGACCGACCCCGAGCCGTCGATGACATCGCTCGGCGCCGCCGTCTACATGAAATATGCCATCACGCTGACGGCCATCTACTGCACCACGTTCTTCGTTGTCGAGGCATTCACCTTCTTCAACCTGTGGCGGTTGCTGATCAACATAGTCTGCAGCACCATACTTACATTTATTCTTATTCTGGCTACCGACAGTTTAACACATATAACACGTGAGAAAAGACTATAACCTCGAAAAAAGAAAATATGTCATTGGAGGTTTCTTTGTCTTGGTGGCGATAATCTATATTCTGCGTCTGTTCAACCTGCAATTAGGTGACTCCAAATATAAAATCTACGCCGACAACAATGCTTTCCTCAACAAAACGGTGTATCCCTCGCGCGGTCTGATCTATGACCGCAACGGCGAACTGATCGTATACAACCAGCCGGCCTACGACGTGATGATGATACCCCGCGACGTGCATGAGTTTGACACCATCGACTTCTGCCACACGCTCAACATCACCCCCGACCAGCTGCGTAAGCGTTTTCAGGACATGCGCAACACCACGGGGTATTCATCGTATACGCCTCAACGACTGATAACACACCTTTCGGCGCAGGACTACGGGCGTTTGCAGGAGAAGCTCTACCGCTACCCGGGGCTGTTCATCCAGAAGCGTATACTCAGGCAGTACAACCATGCCACGGCGGCCAACGTGCTGGGCAACATCAGGGAGGTGTCGCAGGCCGACATTGAGCGTGACCCCTACTATCAGCGCGGCGACTACTGCGGCGACCTCGGCATTGAGAAAAGCTACGACGAATATCTGCGCGGCATCAAGGGTGTGGAGATTCTGATGCGCGACGCCAACGGACGTATCCAGGGACGCTATCAGGATGGGGCGCATGACATTGAGCCTGTGTCAGGACGCAACCTCAAGTTGAGCCTCGACCTGGAGCTTCAGCAGTATGTCGAGTCACTGATGGTCAACAAAATCGGGGCCGTGGTGGCAATAGAGCCAGCCACGGGTGAGATTCTCGCCCTGGTTTCGTCGCCCACCTACGACCCCCGCAAACTGGTGGGACGTCAACGTGGCGAAGGTTATCGCGAGCTTGTCAACAACCCCTACAAACCGCTCTATGACCGGTCGATCATGGCGTGTTATCCCCCGGGGTCAACGTTCAAGCCCACGCAGGGACTGATATTGCTGCAGGAGGGTATCATCAATCTGCAAACCACCTATCCCTGTTATCACGGTTTCATTTCGGGCGGATTGCGTGTGGGATGCCACTCCCACGGGTCGCCGCTGCCGCTGAAACCGGCGCTTCAAACATCGTGCAACGCCTTTTTCTGCTGGGGTCTGAAGGGTATGATCGACAAACGGTCGAAGTATGGCTCGTCGGCCGACGCCTTTGAAGTGTGGAAGCACCATCTGGTTTCGATGGGCTACGGCTACAAGTTAGGGGTCGACCTGCCGGGCGAGAAGCGCGGATTTCTGCCTAACGCCCAGTTCTACAACAAGATATACGGTGAAGGTCACTGGAGTGCCAACACCATCATTTCAATAGCCATCGGTCAGGGTGAGATTCTCGCCACCCCGTTGCAGATAGCCAACCTGAGCGCCACCATAGCCAACCGGGGATGGTTCATCACACCCCACGTGGTGAAAGAGATCCAGGACACGGTGCTCGCTCCGGAGTTTCAGGAACGGCACCGTCCCACTATCGACGCCCGGTTTTACGACGATGTGGCCGAAGGTATGCGCATGGCTGTCACCGGTGGCACATGCCGGCTTGCGAATCTGCCGGGCTGGGAAGTGTGTGGCAAAACCGGAACCGCCCAGAACCCTCATGGCAAGGACCACTCCGCTTTCATGGGTTTCGCCC
This sequence comes from Muribaculaceae bacterium, assembly GCA_036308365.1. Classification (GTDB taxonomy): domain Bacteria; phylum Bacteroidota; class Bacteroidia; order Bacteroidales; family Muribaculaceae; genus CAJUPY01. The sequence goes on along the minus strand of JAXJVW010000104.1, from coordinate 3,546 downwards.
CCTATCACGACCCCAAAATTGCGGTGTGCGTTTATGTTGAAAACGCCGGCTTCGGCGCCACGTTCGGAGTGCCCATAGGGTCGCTGGTGATGGAGAAATATCTCAACCGCGCCATAGCCCCCGAGCGTAAATATCTGGAACAACGAATGTTAGAATCAAACACAATAATCTACAGTGGAGTTAAGAAGCACTAATAATCAGCCGTCATTGCTGCGGGGAGTGGATTGGTTCACCGTGGCGCTCTATGCCATTTTGGTGGTTTTGGGGGCGGTTAGCATCTATGCGGCGAGCTATGATTTCGACAACGCGAGCATATTCTCCTTCGATGAGTTCTCGGGGAAGCAGATGCTGTGGATAGGTCTGTCGTTTTTCATAGGTCTGGTGTTGCTGCTGCTCGACCGTAGGATCTATGAGACGTATGCCTTCCCGATCTACGTCGGGATGCTGCTGATGTTGCTTGTGACCATTTTCGTGTCGCCCAACATCAAGGGTTCGCACTCATGGCTGGTGTTCGGGCCGGTCAGTCTTCAGCCGGCGGAATTCGCCAAATTCGCCACCGCGCTGGCATTGGCCAAACTTTTCGGGGGCTATAACTTCATTCTGAACGCCCGTGTGTCGAACTATCTCCGGGCGTTAGCGATAATCTTCCTGCCGGTGGTTCTGATTTTGGCTCAGAATGAAACAGGTTCAGCGCTGGTTTACATGTCGCTGTTCTTCGTTCTTTACCGCGAGGGTATGAGCGGACTGATTCTGTTTGCGGCGGCCTTCGCCATCATCATCTTTGTTGTGGCGCTGAAATATTCCCAGGAAATGATCATGGGAATCACCGTCGGACAGTTCTCGGTGTTCATCATGATCATGCTGCTGATGGTTGTGATGCTGATTTTCCATGCCAAAAACCTGACTGTTGCCCGCAACGTCGGGGTGGGCTACGTGACGGCCGGAGTCGCAGCGTTCATCCTCGGGGCGTTAGGTTTGGAAATCAACGGCCACCTGTTTTTCATCGCCACCATAGCCATAGCGTCGGGCTACATCATATTCGAGATGCTGAAATCGGGGTTGAAAAAACTGCTTGTCACCGTGCTGACCGCCCTGATTTCGATAGGTTTCCTGTTCTCCATCGACTACGTGTTCACCACCGTGTTGCAGCCCCACCAGCAGCAACGCATCAACGTTACGCTGGGGATAGTGGAGGACCTCAGGGGCAAAGGCTACAATGTCAACCAGTCGAAAATCGCCATAGGCTCGGGTGGGCTGAGCGGCAAAGGATTCCTCAAAGGGACCCAAACCAAGCTCAAATATGTGCCCGAGCAACACACCGACTTCATTTTCTGCACCATCGGCGAAGAGGAAGGGTTCATCGGAACGGTCACCGTGTTGTTGCTGTTCATGGCGCTGATACTCCGCATTCTTGCCATCGCCGAGCGTCAGCCCACCACCTTCGGGCGTGTCTACGCCTATTGCGTGGCGTCATATCTGATATTCCACTTCTGCATCAACATAGGTATGGTGATCGGCATAACGCCCGTGATCGGCATTCCGCTGCCGTTCTTCAGCTACGGCGGGTCGTCGCTGTGGGGTTTCACCTTCCTTATATTCATCCTTCTGCGCATCGACGCCGGCCGACGCGACTATCACTGATCAGCAAACCACCATGAAAAAGACACTTCAAGCACTGGAAAAGGGGCTATGGGTCAAGGCCGGAGCCAAAGATTCACCTGCGATTTCCGAAGCGCTCAACCGTTGCGCCCAGACATGTTTCGAATTGAACTCTACCCCACCCTGCGACGTTGACCGCCGCACCACGCTGCTACGCACCATTCTGGGACAGGCCGGCGACAACATCGTTGTCCACTCACCCTTCCGCTGTGACTTCGGATTCAACATCTCTGTTGGCGATGACTTTGTGGGTAACTTCAACCTCAGCATCCTCGACGAAGCCCCGGTTACCATAGGCGACAATGTGCTCATCGGGCCAAACTCTTCGCTCATAACCATCATCCACGCCTTAACCCCCGACGAACGTAACCAAGGTGTCATGAAGGCCCGTCCCATAACCATAGGCGACAACGTTTGGATAGCCGCCAATGTAACTGTGCTCCCTGGTGTGGAGATAGGTGAAGGCGCTGTCATAGGTGCGGGCAGCGTGGTGACACACTCCATTCCACCCCACACCCTGGCCGCGGGTAACCCCTGCCGTGTGCTACGCGAAATCACCCCTGACGACACCCCGCAGAACGTCCTCGACTTCACTCACTGACCATGGATGGGGAAAATCTGCCCCGCCATGAACAAAATTCGCCACACGTGCGTTTTAGCTACAGATAAACAAAATATTCACAAACAACATCAGTATCTACTATGAACTCAAACGTAACATGCGCAGTGGCAGCCCTTTTCGGAGGGTTAGTAATCGGTGCCGCCCTCGGAGTGGCCTTCGCACCCAAGGCAGGAAGAGAAACCCGTGATGACATCCGTGACTACGTTCGGAAAAGAATTCCCGGAATCAAAAAGGACAAACTCGATTTACTTGTGGAAGAAATAGCTTCCGAAATGAATCCTTAATAGTTCCGCAGGGGGAAGCGCAACCGGATTACGCATCGCGGTTGAGCTCTCCCCTCACTTTCCTTCGGCCGTCGCGAAATCATCGGTTGGTCCATCATCACGACACAGTGAACCCGGCGCCGTTGGGAAACCACAAATAATCCGCCGCGACAAAGCGGAGATCACCTCATCACCTCATCACCATTATGACAAGCAACAACGCATCCATCTTTGACCTCTGGAGCCTGGGTAAACGCTATATAACCCTGAAATTCGAATCGGCCCGACTGACGTTGGCCGAAAAAGCCACCATATTTTTCGGAACGATCATGCTGGCACTGTCCGGAGTCATCCTGACCGCCTTCATTTTTCTGGCCCTCGTTGTCGGTCTGTGCGACCTGTTGGCCGAGTACATGCCGTTCTATCTGGTCTGCTTCAGCGTGGCAGGCATACTGCTGCTTCTGGGCCTGATAATCTATTTGCTGCGCTACGTGATAATCTTCAATCCGCTGGCGAAATTCTTCACTCAAATTTTATTCGATGACAACTATGGAAAATAACCACAAACCGTTCAAAGGCTACGGCCTGAAGGAGCTCCGCTACCGCATGGTTGTCAACACCGCCAAACAACAGGCGGTTAAAACCCGCATTGACGACGCCGTGGGCTCCGTCACCTCGTTAGGAAAAAAATTCTCGGCCTTCACCTCCGGTGACCACGACCGCAAGTCGGGCCTGATAGGTAAAATCGACGCCGTTCTCTCCCTTGGTAACTACGCCATGGCCGGATTCGACCTGTTCAAGCAGATCAAGTCATCATTCCGTAAGGAGGAATAGCAAGCCTGCGGCTACATAACTTACACACCATCAATAGAACACTAAAAAAAAGAGGCATCTCATTTGAGAAACCTCTTTTTTTCATTCTTTGCGCTCCAGGATGGGCTTGAACCAACGACCCCCTGATTAACAGTCAGGTGCTCTAACCAACTGAGCTACTGAAGCAAT
>JAXJVW010000103.1:0-1886 GCA_036308365.1 Muribaculaceae bacterium | reverse complement strand
GCGATGGAGTCGACTCCGGTCTGTGGGGTAGCTATGAGAAACGATGTCGACGCCCCGCGCGAGGCCCCATTACGGCGCAATGAAACTGCCGTGGGCAACACTCCGCATGAGCACAACGGCAGCGGAACGCCTATCAAAGCTGCCTTTATGACCGCCCATGCTCCCGGTCGGGAAAGGTGATTGCGATAGAATTTGCCTGGGACGAATGCATAGAGCACCCCGGCCACCAAAAAGCCTAACAGCAGATAAGGCGCCATCTCGGCCAGCATATTAATTAAGGTATAGATTAATTTCATGCCGCAAAGTTACAATATGGCTGCCATTGGAACGTTACATAATTAGCGGATTTTGTTACATATTTTCCCGTCACTGACCTCAGGCGCCGCTCATCACGCAACACGCTTTCAGGATAAGGGGGCAAATGTCAGAACAATCGAACATGGCAATTTGTTAAACTGTTAACGCTTACAATCAAATGGGACATCTGGAAACGCCACCGAGCCGATTCCAAACATATTCATTCAACCGGATGGTGATGCCGTCACTTCCAAATAACAAACTGACAATGAGACAGATAATCCAACACTTCACCGATGACGACCTTTATAAGTTCACCATGTGTTGCGCAGTGATAGAATGTTTTCCTCGCACACAGGTGAAATATCAGTTCAACGACCGCGACAACACTGTTTATCCGCAGGGATTCGCCGACATGGTCATGGAACAGATAGCCATGCTTGAAAACCTCAGGATCACGGATGAGGAAATAGCCTTCATGCGACGGAAGTGCGACTATATCCCTGCGTGGTTCATGAGTTTTCTGCGTGGATTCCGCTATGACCGTAACTGGGTGAAGGTGTGGCAGGACAACGAAGGACATCTTCACATAGAGTTCGAGGGATGCTGGAGCAACACCATCCTGCTCGAGGTCAAGGTGCTTGCGATAGTGTCGGAGCTATATTACATGGCTACCGGCGAGGAGAAACTGTTTGACTACACCGACTATCACGCCCGGTCCTACGAAAAGGCCCGCCGGATGATTGAGGCAGGATGCGTGTTCAGTGACTTCGGCACACGTCGTCGAGCATCGTTCGAGGCACATGAAACCGTTGTACGCGCCATGGCTGAATGCCAGCGGAAAAGCGACGGACCAGGCCGGTTCGCAGGCACGAGCAACGTTTATCTGGCGATGAAATATGACCTGACCCCCATAGGAACCATGGCCCATGAGTTTGTGTGCGCCATAGCGGGGATGTATGGTCCGTTGATGGCCAACCACATAGCGATGACCAAATGGTCGCACACCTATCGTGGCGCTTTGGGCACGTTCCTTTATGACACCTACGGATGGCAGATATTCAGCCTCAATTTCTCGACCGACTACGCCAACATGTTCAAGGGCCTGAGAATTGATAGCGGTGACAACCGTGAGCAGCTCGACCTGATCATCGAAAAATATCGCTCACTGCACATTGATCCGGCGACGAAACAGATTGTGTTCAGCAACGGGCTCAACGTTGACAGCGCCATCGAGATTCAGAGGTATGCAGCCGGCAAATGTCTCCCGTCATACGGCATCGGCACTCATTTCACTAACGACTTCGAGGGTGTGCGTCCACGCAATATCGTGATAAAACTTACCGCTGTCAAAATCACCGAATCATGGCCGTTCTACTCCCAAACATGCAAACTCAGTGAAGACAAAGGGAAGTATTCAGGCGATGAAGCCACGGTTGCCCGGTTTATGGAGACACTCCACTTGACTTAACCGGTGTATAGATGCTGTAAAATAGCTAAATCTGCACCTGAAAATAATGAACTCATTTAAACTTTTTACCGAATGTTAATTTTAAGTTCTTTCGTCAACCTTAACGGTCATTTTCGGC
>JAXJVW010000102.1:0-1381 GCA_036308365.1 Muribaculaceae bacterium | reverse complement strand
GGAACAATCATCAAGAGCCCCATGGAAGGCCTCATCAAATTCCACACTGCCTGACACATTATCACCCCCACCCACTCCAGTCACGGAATTCCATAAATTAACATAAACAGAGCCTGACCAACATAAACCAATCACAAACCCGTCAGGACAACACCCTAAGAACTACTATCCTATCATGTTTGTAAAAATCAGTGAACAACCATCGCTTTACAACGATCTGGAAAAAAAGAGCGTCTCTGAACTGCTCCATGACATAAACAACGAAGACAAAAAAGTGGCCCTCGCTGTGGAGAAAGCCATCCCGCAGATCGAAAAACTGGTGACCGAAATCGTTCCCCGCATGAAACGTGGCGGCCGTATCTTCTACATGGGTGCCGGCACATCCGGTCGTCTCGGTGTGCTCGACGCTTCTGAAATACCCCCCACTTTCGGCATGGACCCCTCATGGGTCATCGGCCTGATCGCCGGTGGCGACACCGCCCTGCGCAACCCCGTTGAAAACGCCGAGGACGACACTCTCCAAGGTTGGAAAGACCTCGAGAAATTCAACATCAACGAAAAAGACACCGTGATCGGAATCGCAGCTTCAGGAACAACCCCCTATGTCATCGGAGCCATCAAGGCTTGCCGCGAACATGGAATCCTGACCGCCGCAATAACCTCTAACCCCGACGCCCCCGTATCAGAAGCCGCCGACATAGCCATTGAAATGATTGTAGGTCCGGAATACGTAACCGGCTCTTCACGCATGAAATCAGGAACAGGACAGAAAATGATCTGCAACATGATCACAACTTCGGTCATGATCCAGATGGGACGTGTCAAAGGTAACAAAATGGTCAACATGCAGCTCTCTAACGCCAAACTCGTCGACCGTGGAACCCGCATGGTTGCCGAAGAACTCGGCCTACCCTACGAGGAGTCAAAACGTCTCCTCCTGATGCATGGCTCCGTAAAAAAAGCAACCGACGCCTATCGCGAGTCTCATTAAGAGGATGGCAAGCAGATAAACGGAATCCGGAGAACTGGCCACAGCTGGCCGTTCTCCGGCCCTTCCCAGGCCAAACAACATAGTTTTTTTTGACATGCGTAAATTTTTACTGACACTGTTAGCCGCCATGGCACTAATGCCGATGGCCGCACAGAAAAAAGCGGAGAAATACAACGAACTGTATTACCAACGCGCTTCGCTGTTCGCCGAACTCCCGGTTGACAGCACCGACATAGTATTCCTCGGCAACTCCCTCACCCACGGATGCGAATGGCACGAACTGTTCGGAATGCCAAACGTCAAAAACCGCGGAATAAACGGCGACGTTGTGGAAGGCATCCGACAGCGCATCGAACCCGTCCTTAAAGGTAAACCGGCAAAAATATTCCT
>JAXJVW010000101.1:0-1206 GCA_036308365.1 Muribaculaceae bacterium | reverse complement strand
GCGCTCGTTTCAGGTGCGAGTGCTGCGAGGCGTGCAGGTTCGAGTCCTGTTCTGGGCACCCATAAATCCCGTAACTCATTGAAAATCAAGAGTTGCGGGATTTTTCATTCAATTTTTGTCAGCAAATTGTCAGCGAAGGTCTGAAAAATTGGAAATTTTACCCTCTTGAATCGGACTGAATTTTGGTGGGCTGTCTGATTTTAGATTATTTAACATCTTTTAATAAGGTCGGCTTGAAAACACTGTCTCAGCCCCCGCTTTCTACTGCATATAGCGAGCCATCCGACGTTTTGAATGGCTCGCTTTTCAGATGTGAATCCTCCTCTATTTTGACGCAGTTGCCTTCTTTTTCTTCGTAGGCTTGAATAGCTTATAGCTGATGCCGTAGAGTTTGAGTTTTCTGTCGAGCGTTGGTGCGGTTATTCCCATCGCCTCCATGACACGAACTTTCTTGCCATTGAATTTTGTGAGTAGATGTATTAACTGCCCTCTTTCATCCTCCGGCAAATTTTCTCCATTGTTTGTTCTTGTGATTTTGAGATCTGTTCCACGGATTTTTCCATCCTCGCAACAGATGACGGCGTTTTCGATGCAACTCTTAAGTTCCCGGTAATTGCCGGGCCAGTCATGCGAAGTTATTTTGATGATAGCACACTGCTCCATTGACGGAATATTCGCTATGCCTTTCGACACACAATAATCCTCAATCATCTGATTAGTATTTGGAATGATGTCTGCCTGACAGTTTCTAAGTGGTGGCAGACGAACCACGTTATGACTCAATAATTCATAGAGCCGACGATCAAACCGGTCATTATTTATTTCGGACAGGTCGAGGCAAGAGGCTATGAAATGTGCGGTGAATGGAATCCACACATCACTGCCGACACAGCGAAATTCTCCCCTTTCAAGAACATCAACCAAAACATCCTGAATATTTAGTGGAAGCGACGGCAAGTCCCTGAGATAAATCAAACCCTTATCATTAGCTTTCTGGAGTAAGCCCTTTTTATTCTGTTTAATTTCCCGACGGAAATTGCGGACCACACCAAGGAGTAGTTCCATACCATTTTCAACATCTAAGTCGGCACATGAAATTTCTTCCAGCCTGAAGTCGCTGTTTGTTGCGATGCAGTGAACATGTTCGGAAAGATAACTTTTGCCAGTCCCCGCCTCTCCGGTTATAAGAACCGGCTTGTCATGATT
>JAXJVW010000100.1:0-7032 GCA_036308365.1 Muribaculaceae bacterium | reverse complement strand
GCCGAGCAGTGGATGAAATTCGCGTCGCTTATACTCCATCCCGGACTCATAACACCAAGCAGCGAAGAACGATGCATGGTTGTGGCCTACACGGCAAAATTCAACAGCGGATGCCTTTCACGGCAGGTAGGCGCAGTGATAACCAACAGCGCTCACTCAATTCGCACCATAGGTTGGAACGATGTTCCTTATGGACAAATCTCCTGTTCATTGCGTGAACTTTATGACTTCGCCGTTGAAGGAGAGAACTACGCCGTCAAATACTCCCACAGCAAATTCGAGCTCAGCCCGAAACCATATTATGGTAAGACAGGATTTGCAGAGGCTGTTAGAATCGACTATGACACGCTTCATAAAATGCAGAGTTTCATAGGCATGAAAGGATTGCCCTTCTCCTATTGCTTCAAAACACTGCACAACCGCTACGAAGGAGAGAAAAATCAGGTTTTCACCCGATCGCTCCACGCAGAGGAGAATGCCATGCTGCAGATGGTGCGTTTCGGTGGTGAAGGATTGGAAAACGGAATTATCTATGTCACAGCGAGCCCGTGCGATCTCTGTAGCAAAAAACTCTATCAGATAGGGGTGCGCAAGATTGTATACATTGACGAATATCCAGGAATATCGCGCGAGAACATCATAGCTGCCGGCTACCGACGTCCTGCCCTGAAACAATTTCAGGGAGCCTACGGCAACACATACTATAAACTCTATCAACCTCTAATGGCCTATAAAGATGAAATAGAACTGCGCACTGAAAATAATAAACGGAGCTACAGAACCGTCGGCGATTTATATAAGGCGATTTTCGACAAACTCGGATTAGACACTGCCATATTAGACAAAAAACTACTCACACAACAGGATATTAACGATGTGATAAGTAGAATTTCGGGGAATAAAGTAAATTAATTTAATATGTCACTTGAAAAAAAGCCTGAACTTCTAATCATTGACACGCACCCGTTAGGAACTCTCACCGACACATTTATGTGGTGTGAGAATCTTAAAGGTGAGTACGACATAACACTGCTCTGTTTTAAAAACGTTCATGGAGCCGTTACCTCAATGAGTGGAATAAAAATAAAGGAGGTAAAATACGATAATTCACTGTTTATCCGAGGATTAAGATTCATTTTATCATCCATAATCACCGCATCAACGTTCCGAGGTAAAATCTTTGTGGTGTATTTCAAAGGGTGCAACCTGCTGAAAACTTGTCTGCCTTGGAAACGGATGAATCTTGACATCCGTACTCTTTCCGTGAGTCAAAATAAGGAGACTCGAGACAAATTAGACGCCCAGATTGTTGCTACTTGTAGAAAATATGACTCCGTTTCAATCATATCACGAGGGCTGATTGAGAAAACCGGACTGAAACAGGCCCATTTGCTCCCATTGGGTTCAAACATCATTTCTGACGCACCAAAAAGCTATATCGGCACCGTGCGTTTGCTCTATGTTGGCACTCTACGTGGACGAAACATCGATCAGACCATAGCCGGGTTCAAACAGTTTGTAGCGAGTCACCCCGACGTGGATATCCACTACGACATCATAGGAACAGGTTCCGAGCAGGAAAACAACGCTATCACAGAGATGGCTGCCGACCCGCTGATTAAAGACAAAATAACCTATCATGGTTTTGTCCGTCACACTGAGTTGAGTCCATTCTTCCAAAAAGCAAATGTAGGAGTAGCCTATGTTCCGGTAACAGAATACTACGAATTTCAACCACCCACAAAAGTCTACGAATATGCCCTCTCCGGCCTCTACACCATAGCCACTGACACCTTCTCAAACAAAGAACTTATCACGGAGCAGAACGGTGTTGTAGTAAAAGACACCCCTGAAGGATTTTGTCATGGAATAGAGAAATTCGTTGCCATGCGTCACTCACTTAGCGAAAAAGCCATTCGCAAATCACTCGCTGACTTCACATGGAACAACGTAGTAGAACAATTCCTCCGCCCAATACTTTCATCACTCTAAGCAGATGATTCTCAGCTTAATATCATACGCCATTGTTGGCCTTTTCATGTACCTGTTTGGTGACTGGGCTGCGCAACAGGACCGTTTTTTCCTTCATGAAAAGCATTGTCACCCACGCTTTTGGTCAGCTCCGATAGTGCTATCCATCGGACTGTTCACATTATTTTATGGAATGAGGGCATCTAATACGGGTGTAGACACAGCCATGTATGTCAAATTTTATGAGCAATTCTGCCATACAGGAACATTTGGAGCCGAAAAAGAGCCTCTATACACCATCCTGATGGCGGTGCTCTCATTCTTTAATGCTCCCACATGGATCTATCTTGGATCATTTGGGTTCTTGATGATAACATTCGTTTATCTTGCCGTAAAAAATGAACGGTATCTGCTCCCTTACATGGGAGCATTTATCGTACTCGGACCAATATTCCTGTTCTGGGCCAACGGCATGCGTCAGTGCCTGGTTGGATGCGTGTTCATATGGGCAATAAAGTTCATCCGGGAACGTAAAATGTGGCATTACTTATCTGTCATAGCAATTTGCTATTTCATGCACAAATCAGCCGTGATTCTAATTCCGTTTTATTGGATTCTCCAACTACGGCTTTATCCCCAAAACGGCGTGATTGGAGCAGTGATAGTTCTTCTATGCTTAGCCATAGGCTCATCTCCAACTTGGCTGAAAAGCCTGAACATTTTGGAAGATCTGCTTTATACAATAGGATATGAGGGATATTCTGAAAGTATTGAAACACTGACGTCAGGATCAAGGGAGGTGGCATTCGGTCCTTCACGCCTCGGAATACTCATACGAGATATATGGATTATAATGGTGATTCCTAAGATAATAAAGAAATATGACCGTCACGGATTCTACCGAAATTTCGCATCGTTATTCTTCATGGGCGCATGTTTGTATAATCTATTTGTAAATACATCACACATCTTTTTACGGCCTGTCGAGTATTTCACAGCAACATCCGTGATAATGGCTCCGCTGGTACTATACATACTTATTAAAGAACATAAACACATCCCATCCACAATCTATGCCTGCCTTCTTTACTTCCTCTCATTTTATTCAACAGTGAAAGCCTATATCAACGGCCTTGGGGATCTGGATCATTCTGTCTACAATTTTTTCTTTCTACAATAAATGCGACTCAAAACTACAGTAGTTGCATAGTTACAAAAACCATTTTATTTTGCATATGCGAATAAAGTCGATTTGGTTAAAAACGTTGTCAAATTTCAATTAAACTTTCAAAATAATTTATGAAGATAATAGTCAGCGGCCCACCATCACAGCTGAAGAATTCCGGTGGAGTTGCAAATCATATTCATGGACTTTTTCCGTATTTTACTGAAGACGTTCGCATTAACGGAGCCGGAAAACGGTCTTCAAAAGATGGTTCGGGAAAGTTTTGGATTCCCTGGGATGTAATCAAAATATTTTTCAAACTTATGTTTATCCGTCCTGATTTCCTCTGGGTTAATCCTTCTATTGGCATGGGTGCACTTCGTCGGGATTTCCTCCTTGCAAATGTGGCACACCTTCTTGGGGTTAAAGTGGCGATCTTTATCCATGGCTTTGATCTCAAAAACTTTGAGAAAATTGACAAAATTTGGCTTCGTGACAATTTGAATAAGGCTTCACTCATTTTTGTTCTCGCATCAGATTTCAAAAACCGGCTGGAGGAAATTGGTGTCACCACTCCCATTGAATTGACCACCACTAAAGTGGAAGATAGTTTAGTTGATGGATTTGACATAAGCACTCGCAATGGGAAAACAGGGGACTTACTTTTTCTCGCTCGATTGGAAAAAAACAAAGGAATCTATGAAACCATTGAGACATTTAAGATTCTAAAAAAGGATTTCCCCAACTTGACCCTCAACATTGTGGGTGGTGGTAGCGAGGAAGCTAATGTACGCGACCTTGTAAAAAGAGAGAACCTACAAGGTGTCACGATAGCCGGTCGCTTATCTGGCGACTCTGTGACCGAGGCTTATAAAAACGCTCGTATACTTTTTCTGATTACAACTCATGGCGAGGGTATGCCCACCACAGTTCTTGAAGGTATGGCTTTTGGCCTACCTGTCATCACTCGTCCGGTAGGTGGATTAACTGACTTCTTTGAAAACGGGAAAATGGGATTCATCGATTCCACACTTGACCCCGTCAAGATTGCCGATGGTGTGCGTCCGTTCTTGCAGAATCCTGAATTGATTCGCCAAGTGGCACAGTATAATCATCGCTATGCCATGGAACACTTCATGGCATCGAAAGTGGCTTGCTCATTGGAAAAAATCTTTGCTAAATATAACACTAAATGAAACTTTCACGGCTCAAAAAATTAATATTTCTGCACCTCCAGAATCTGCCAATGCGGAGCCGAGGATGGCGTGCAACTGTCTGTAAATGGGGGGGGGTAAATATACTTAATTCAAGTAAAACTTTCATCGGTGAAGGTGTTATTTTCGATACAAATTATCCAGAAGATATCACTTTAGAGGAAGGTGTCAGGGTGACAACAGGGTGTGTTCTGCTCACTCATTTCATGGAGCCATCAACCGGAACTTATTCCCGAGGAAAAATCCACATTAAAAAACGAGCTTACCTTGGAGCAAGAACCATTATCTGCAAACCCGTAACCATTGGAGAAGACGCTATTGTAGGTGCCGGTTCCATCGTCACAAAGGATATACCTGCAAATGAAGTTTGGGCCGGGAATCCCGCCCGTTTCATCCGAAAGCGATAAAATAAGCACAACTTTAATCCACAACAGCAAAATCATGACGGAATGTAATGAGATGATTGTCAGCATTCAAAATTGGCTGTCAAAACATGATTATAATTTCTATGAATGTAATTATGTTCCACCAAAATTTTTTGTAAGCAATAAAAAAATCAATGTTTTACTGCGTACATTATTCCGCCTCAATCCCTTTAAAGTCAATTACTCTGACCGAAACATTCCTTTTACTCCACAGGCTACCGTAGCAATGTTAAAAGCCGCAGGCGTATCAAAAGATTCCGCGATGCTTCGTTCGGTTTTCCCAAGAATATATGAGATTAAATCTCCGTTGACAAAGCACTTCGCCCTAAAACAAGGTATTCAAATTTCAGTTGCACTCTACGAAAATTCAGCCGACGATCCCACCCCTCTCAACACCGCTTGGTTGGGGGAATTTCTGTTAGACAATGATGATTACCTGGGATATGAGGAGACAAAACAGCTGCTTGAATCCATTATCAGATATTTCACCGATGAACTTGGTTATCAGGATTTTGGCGATGAAGGGATTTACTTCTATTATGGACCGACATTGAAAAAAATCGTCTATAATGCCAGTGCTATCATAAGTGCGTTGCTTATCCGTTGTGGCAAAAAATATTCAAATCAAAATTGGATTTCACTTGGGTGCCGTGGCATCAAGTTTATTTTAAACCATCAGAACGAGGATGGAAGCTGGTTCTATGCGGCCCACCCGTCCAGGCCAACTATTGATAATTTCCACCAGCTCTACATCCTGCGGGCTCTACAACTAAGCAAAGAATTTGTCAGCGGTTGCGATGAGGCGATTCTCAAAGGAGAGAATTACTATAAGAAACTGTTATTTGACTCAAATGGCAATATCTGTCCAAAACGCTACGACAAGAACTTCATGCCTCGAAACACCTGGCTCTTTGTGAAATATGACAGCCGCGACTTAGCCGAAGCCATTCTTTATTTTTCTGAATTTCAGAAGAATATGAAATTAGCTGAAGGATTGGTGGAGTTTGTATATCGTAATCTGTACGACAAAAAAAACGGTACGATTTGCCCTGAAAAATTCATTTATGGAAACAACCGAAATCCCTACATAGAATTCCAAGGATGGATGCTTTACGCACTTAATATCTTCAAAAAGAACTACCAATGAGCGATGTAATAACCATTTATCGTAATTTTGCCAACCGAGGCGGAGCACAGGACGTTGCACTGAAATTGGCAATGGAATTTTCACAGTCGAAGGTTGTATTAACCTCTACTCCATTGGATAAAATCCATGATTCATATAAAAATCAAGAGTACGATTACAAGAAGCTGAATCTACGGAATATCAGGGCTTTACGTGGCCATACATTCATAAGCCACGACCGCAAATCCACATCATACTTGATGTTGATGAGCAAACTTTTCGGGCTGAATCTGAAGATAGTTCACGTTGCCCATAACACTTTTTCCAACTTAAAGATAATCACCTGGTTGCCAAAAAACGTTGTGGCAGTTTCAGAGGCAGTAAAAGACAATTTAGTGGATTATTTTAAGGTTAATCCTGACAATGTAACCGTTATCCCGAATGGAATTGAGGATAAGGGGTATGTTGAGCCACGCAACGAGTCAGAAAGCATAAACATACTGTTACCAGCACGCATCAACGATGTGAAACAGCAAGTGGCAATTGTAGAAGCAACCAAGCCGAGCCTACCCAATTGGATTCATATTGACTTTGCCGGAGAAGGTACTGATGCAGAACTACTTAAGGAGATAATTGCCGGCGATTCCAGATATTCCTACATTGGGTTTGTAAATCTCAACGACGTGATTGCCAATTATGATTACGTCATGCTGTTCTCAAAAAATGAAGGACAAGGATTAACACTTATCAACGGAGCAATGTACGGAAAGCCATTGATAACAAACAGCATTCCGGCCGTACTATCCGTAAACGAACAAGGTAAAACCGGTTTTGTTTTCGAGAACTTAAACGAACTTGCCGACGGACTGCAGCACATATGCTGGCCTGACGAAGAAGAATATAAGCAATTATCAGTTGGAGCCCGAGAAAAATACGAGAAGTACTTCACAAATTCCATGATGATTGACCGTTACAGAAAAGTACTGGAACAATTATAGTAAGTAACTGTTGAAAATTATTTTATACTAACCGGTGAACTTATTTTAATATTTCTCCGTCGAAATTTTTGAGTCTTTTCCTCTCATCATCGGTCACTTAGCTCGCTAAGCTCCCTCTTCTTCGAGAAAAATC
>JAXJVW010000099.1:0-3984 GCA_036308365.1 Muribaculaceae bacterium | reverse complement strand
CAAAAATAATCGTAGCTCGGAGAGTTACTTATAATATTAATTAATTTTTGAGAGATACTTAACCGCTTAACATGACTATAGCTGACAAAATAACACAATACCACAGCAAGTTCGCCCCCTCGGGGGTTGAACTTGTTGCTGTCAGCAAATTCCACCCCTCCGACGCCATCAAACAAGCTTACGATGCCGGTCAAAGGATTTTCGGCGAAAGCCGTGTGCAGGAACTGCTGGCCAAAATTCATATCCTGCCCGACGACATCCGTTGGCATTTCATAGGCCATCTGCAAACCAACAAGGTCAGGCAGATAATCGGTAAGACTGCTCTGATTGAAAGCGTCGACTCTGAAAAACTACTCAATCTTATCGACGCCGAGTCACTGCGCGCGGGCGTCACAACAAACATACTCCTACAGATTCACGTCGCGATGGAAGAAACAAAATCCGGTTTCTCCCCCGACGAATTCATCCGATTCTTCACCGACCGCAAGTTCGAGCAACTCAAGGCAACTCACATTTGCGGTGTGATGGGAATGGCGTCGAACACTGATGACACCGACCGTGTGGAGGCCGATTTCAACGCCATAGCAAACCTCTTCAGGCAGGCACTGGAAATAGCCCCCGACCTCCGGGGATTCAAGATTATCTCCATGGGCATGAGCGGCGACTATCCGCTGGCCATCAAAGCCGGAGCCAACCTGGTCAGAATCGGAACCGACATTTTCGGTGAACGACAATATTAAAACTAATCAAACCTAACATAATAAATCAATGTCAAACAACAAACCTAACTACACATTACCAATCATCGTGATGTTCTTCCTGTTCGCAATGATCTCTTTTGTGACAGGATTTCAAAACCCGTTCGGCGTCATTCTGAAAGGACAGCTGGAACTTTCAAACTTCCAATCGCAGCTCGGCAACGCCGCTAACTTCATCGCCTACGCTTTCATGGGGCTGCCCGCTGGTATGATTCTCCAGAAGAAAGGCTACAAATTCTCAGCCATCGCGGCCGTTCTCGTGGGTCTCTTCGGCGTAGTCCTGATGTTCGTCTCTTCACTTTTCGACGACAAAACAACAATCTTCTCTGTTTACATGACCGGTGCCTTCGTGGCCGGATTCTCCATGTGTATGCTCAACACCGTGGTCAACCCCATGCTTAACACCCTTGGTGGCGGCGGCAAAACAGGTAACCAGCTGCTTCAGTTCGGTGGTGCCACCAACTCACTGGCTGCTACCATCTGCCCCATCCTCGTGGGTTATCTTATGGGTGGTGAACTCAAAGACCTCAGCCTGATTCAAGCCCGCCCCGCACTCTACATAGCCATGGGAATCTTCGCTCTGGCGTTGATTGTCCTCGCAGTGTCAAAACTTCCTGAACCAATCCTTGAAGAGATGGCAAAGGCCGACAAATCAAAGAAAAAGGTTGAAAAACCCTCTGTGGCCGGTCTGTTCAAGTTCAATCACTATATCTTCGGTGTCGTGGCCATCTTCCTCTATGTGGGTCTTGAAGTGGGTATCCCCAACATGGCTAACCTCTACATGACCAACCCTCTTGATAAAGGTGGACTGGAACTTGACACACTGCTGGCCGGCACGCTTGTGGGCGCATATTGGTTCCTGATGCTTGTAGGCCGTCTGTTAGGCGGTGTGCTCGGTGGCATGGTATCAAGCAAAATGATGCTTTCAACCGTGGCTACAATTGTGATTCTGCTCATCGTGGGTGCCATCTTCACACCTGCCACTCAGGTTGCCATTCCGTTAACCGACATAACTGCGCCGCTCAACATCATTCTGCTGGTTCTCTGCGGTTTGTGCACATCAGTGATGTGGGGCGCCATCTTCAATCTCGCTGCTGAGGGCCTTGGTAAATACACTGCCGTGGCTTCAGGATTGTTCATGGTGATGGTTTGCGGCGGTGGCATTCTTCCGCTGGTTCAGGGCTACGTGGCCGACATCGCCGGTTACATCAACTCCTACTGGGTGTTGTTCGCTGCTGCGGCCTACATTCTGTTCTACGCTGTCATCGGTTCACATGTTTATCGCCGTGACGCCTCAGCCGCTGAAATAGAGAAAGAGGTCCGCGAAGGTATCACTGTCGAAGACTGATTCCTCCCTGCGACATCCTCACATAACAAAGGAATAATATAAATCATAAACCCCGCGTGCTCGGTGAAAATCCACTGACCCGCGGGGTTTTGATATGCTATGAGAAACTGTTTAAAAATTTTTTTATCTTGTCTTTGAGAGTCTTGTCAATATATTTATAATCTTGATTCAGTCATTTCCTGACTTCATCACTTTTTTGCGCCATCATATAGCGCACAATGATAATCAGCGAGTTACGTAAAATTATTGGGTGGTTTGGGTGGCGCAAGCGAAAAACGTGTACCTTTGCACCATGTATGTACGCAAGAAACACAATCGTTCCGGCTCTACAAGTGTGGTAGTGGTCAGTAAAGCGAGTGGAAAGTATAAAGAAATAAAATCGTTTGGCTCCTCTACATCCGAAGAGGAAATACATTCATTATGCGATAAGGCTGCTGCATGGATACGTTCATTTGGCGGTCAGCAAGAACTTGACTTTGATGACCGCAAGGGAAAGGAAGTCGAGGAGACAGAGCGTTTCCTTAGCAATATTGACAACGTGTTGATAAACGGTACTCGGCTTCTGCTTGATCAAGTCTATGACAGCATCGGCTTCAACCGGATTCCCGATGAGATTCTGCGTCATTTGGTAATCGCAAGGGTGTCGCAGCCCAGAAGCAAACTTGCCACAGTAGATTACCTGAAGTCATATTATGATGAAGATGTTGACCTCAACCACATCTATCGCTACATGGACAAGCTCTACAATACCCAGATGGAGCTTGCGCAGCAGATTAGCGTAGAGCACACCCGGAAACTGTTCGGAGGCAAGATTGGATTGATGTTCTACGACGTGACGACGCTCTACTTTGAGACAGCACAGACGGACGTATTGCGTGAACCGGGGTTTTCAAAGGATGGAAAGACGGCAGAGTCACAGGTTATACTCGGTCTGCTTGTATCAGAAGGAGGCTACCCGCTTTCATACTCTCTGTTCAACGGCAGCCAGTATGAGGGCTTCACCATGATACCAATGATAGATGACTTCAAGCAGCGTTTCAATCTGGGGAAAGATTTTGTTGTGGTGGCAGACTCAGGCTTGATGAACAAGAACAATGTCACTTTGCTGCAGGAGGCTGGCTACAACTACATACTTGGAGCCCGCATCAAGAGCGAGAGCGCAAGCGTGAAGCAATGGATTCTCTCTTTAGAGAAGGTTGATAAAGCCTGTTACGACTACAAACGTGAGAATGGGGAAAGACTTATCGTCAGTTATTCCGACAAGCGTGCAAAGAAGGATGCCTACAACCGTGACCGCGGAATTGTCCGATTGAGAAAAGCCTATAAGACCGGACGCATCACGAAGAGTCAGGTGAACAAGCGTGGCTACAACAAGTTTCTTGAAATCAGCAAGGACATAGAAGTCGTCATCAGCGAAGAGAAGATTGCAGAGGACTGCCAGTGGGACGGACTCAAGGGCTACATCACCAATACAGACCTTGACGCCGAGCGTGTCATTGCCGAGTATCATGGACTCTGGGTGGTGGAACGTGCATTCCGTATTTCAAAAGGAACTCTGGAAATGCGTCCGATGTTTCATTTTACAGAACGTAGGATAGAGGCACATGTCTGCATTTGCTTCATCGCCTATAAGGTATATAAGGAACTGGAGCGACTCATTGCCATTAACAAGATTGGGATGAGTGTCGATAAGGTGCTTGAGGCAGCCAAAACTATCACGACAATCAGGGTAAGGATGCCTAAAAACGGGACTTACTTCACTAAGACACTCTTCTTGACGGAGAAGCACCTCGCAGTGAAACCACTTTTCGACATATCTGGCAACAAATCTTAATTTGGGTGGCGCATTGACGAAGTCAGGAGCATTTGCTCAATCGT
>JAXJVW010000098.1:0-13356 GCA_036308365.1 Muribaculaceae bacterium | reverse complement strand
GAGAGTGGTATGTCTTTCAGCTTGAAACGTCTAAAACTGTGCGTTTCTATTTGGATTCTTCAGTAGTGCGGGGGCTGGAGTCAGGTTGGTGAGATCGGAAACCTGGGAATAGTGGTGTGGGCGATTGTTCGGACTACTGTCACTTTGATGGAGGCTGATGGGTGCATGACAGATCAAGGGCACTGAAAAATTAGCCTTTTCTTTGAGAAAGAATGGCTACTTTTTCAGTGCCCTCACGAGGTTGTTACCCTACGGGGTTAGTGCTGTTCTATCGAGGCGATCTGGATGTCGCCGTTCCATGACAGTATAGCGGGCAATTCACACCAGCATTTCTATGGCTTGCTGAGGTGTTTCAGCGACTTTCCACAGACCGAGGTCCAGGTTGCGCATGAATCCTTTTGATGCTGAGTCGTGGAGCATTTGGAGCAACGGATTATAATATCCGAGTGTATTGAGGATGATGATCTGTCCGTCGAAGAGCCCGAGTTTGCGCCATGTGATTATTTCGAGCAGTTCCTCGAAAGTGCCCACTCCTCCCGGAAGGGCTATGACTGCGTCGGCGAGACTGGCCATGGTTTCTTTGCGCCGGTGCATGTCGTCGGTGACGATGAGTTCAGACAGACCGGGGTGTTGCCACTGCCGTTCGAACATAAAGCGCGGGATTACGCCAATGGTGTGGCCCCCCTGCTCAATCGCGCCATCGTTGACGGCGCCCATCAGACCCATCTTTCCGCTGCCTGTCACCAAGGTGACGCCACACTGCGCCATCAAGCGACCCAATTCGCGGGCGGCGTTGAAATACGCCTCGTCAATATTTGATGACGAGGCGCAGTAAACTGTGATTGTCTTAACCATAAGGAGGTTTAGGCGCTTATTCAGCGGCGTTAATGAACACGAGATATTCGCCGGGGGCCATCTCTGCGGGAATGGCGGCGGGCTGACCGCTGAAGAAGTCGGTCATTCCTTCTACGGCGGGAGCGTCGGCGGCGAACTGCACGGGAACTGTCTCAGCTCCGAGGTTGGTGAGCACGGTCACGGTTTGATTGTCGACAGTGCGAGAGAACACATAGAGGTCGGGGCTGACGGTTTCAAAACGCACCATAGCGCCGCCGGCCTCACCTGCACGGAGTGCGGGTTGAGTGTGTTTGAGTTTATTAAGCTGCTGATAGAAAGCAAAGTAGTCGTTGCGAGGTTCCCATTCCGGAGCCTGGTCTTTTTTGAAGAATTCGAAAGCGCGGTTCATGCCTGTTTCCTGTCCGGTGTAGATGAGAGGCATTCCCGGCAGGGTGTAGGAGAGTACTGCGAAAGCTTTGTGGAGATTGCCGAGACGTTCAAATTCGGTTCCTTCCCATGAATTGAGGTCGTGATTCGATGTCATGTTCATCAGGTAGGTGTCGCGGGGATAGTCGGTGGCCTGAGCCTGGAGCAGTGAGTCGATTGCTGCGGCATGTTTTACGGGGAATTTGGCGTCGGCCTTGAAAGTGTACTGGCCGGCTGTCGCGGCGATTTCGCTGAAGAGGTCCTTCATGGGCCAGTTGTAGCCCATGTTGAATCCATTTTTGTGGAGTTCGGGCTTTGAGGCTTCGGCGAGCATGAACACACCTTCGCCACCTTTGACAGAGTCGAGGACCGGACGGACTTCATCCCAGAAATCGGTAGGCACTTCCATGGCCACGTCGCAACGGAAACCGTCGATGCCCATCTCTTTGACCCAGAAAGTCATGGCGTCGGTCATTGCTTCGCGGGTTGACTGTTGTGAGTAGTCGAGTTTGTAGACATCGGTCCAGTCATATTGACCGATCATGTTGCCCAGCGAGTCCTTCATGTAGTATTCGGGATGCTGTGACACCCACACGGCGTCGCAACCGGTGTGGTTGGGCACCCAGTCGATGATTACTTTGAACCCTTGTTTGTGGGCTTCGTCGATGAACTGTTTGAATTCTTCGCGTGAGCCGAGGTCGGGGTTGACATCTTTGTAGTCTTTCGCCGCATAGTAGCTGCCGAGCTCACCTTTGCGGTTGAGTTCGGAGATGGGGTGTACGGGCATGATCCAGAGGATGTCCACACCGAGGTCTTTCAATCGGGGGAGCTGTCGCTGCATCGCCTCGATGTTTCCTTCGGGTGTCATCTGTCGCCAGTTGATTTCATAGATTACGGCGTTACGGCTCCATTCGGGCTGTGTGAGTGATGTGAATGTTGAGTCACGGCCGTCGGTTTCGGCGGTTTTGGCCGCGTTGTTGCAACTGAACAGCGATGCCGCCAGGGCGGCGATGGCTGAGAAAGTGAAAATCTTTTTCATGATAATCTTCTCTTAGTTTTTAGTATATGGTGTGTGATTTGGTAAGTCGGGGTTCATGGACGATGGTAGAGTCCGGGGGTGGGGTCAGAACAGTGTGAGCTGTGGATCGAGCAGGGTGAATGTCATGCGGTGGTAGGGTGTGGGGCCGAACTGTTCGATTGCCTTGCGGTGGTCCTTGGTTGGGTAGCCTTTGTTTTTAGCCCATTGATAGTCAGGATGTTCGAGGCCGATGCGTGTCATGAATTCGTCGCGGTGGGTTTTAGCGAGGATCGACGCTGCGGCTATGTTTCCGAATTTGGCGTCGCCCTTGACTATTGTCCGGTAAGGGATGTCGCGGTAGGGTTTGAATCGGTTTCCGTCGACGATGATCGCCTGGGGTGTCACTGACAGTCCGTCGAGTGCTCTGTGCATGGCGAGGATCGACGCGTTGAGAATGTTTATCTCATCGATTTCGGTGTTCGACACCATGGCCACGCTCCATGCAAGGGCTTGTTCCTCGATTATCTGACGGAGTTGGTCGCGCCGGTGCTCGTTGAGTTTCTTTGAGTCATTGAGCCATGGGTGTGAGAACCCTTCGGGGAGGATGACGGCTGCGGCGAACACGGGTCCGGCCAGGCAGCCTCGTCCGGCTTCATCGGTGCCGGCTTCGAGGATGTTCGGTGTGAGGCACGGGGGGAGCATCAGTCTACTGCGGTTCGTGTGAAGTCTTCTTTCACCGAGTCCACGACATTGATAATGTAGTCGCCGGTTTTTTCGAGGTCGCTGACGAGGTCCATGTAGTAAATGCCGGCCTGGTACTCATACTTCTTGTCGTTGATGTTCTCGATGTTTGCCGAGCGGAGGCGGTTGCGCAGGTTGTTGATTTCACGTTCCTTGTTGTAGGATTTGTTGATGTCATCGCGATGGGGCGCCTCGATGTTTCCGAGGAGAATGAGCATGTTTTGCATTGCTGCGTCAACGTGGTCGAACATTATGTCGATGTTGTGGTAGATGTCATCGGTGAATTTGGCTTTGGACTCCATTTTGCGCATGAGTATTTTTCCTGCGCCAAGACAGCAGTCGGCGATGCTTTCTATTTCCGACACAATGTGGAGCATACCGGCGATGTGGCGTTTACCTTCGTTTGAGAGTCGTCCTTCGGCGCATCGGTTGAGATAGTGGGCTATCTCGATTTCCATCCGGTCAGAAATATCTTCATATTTTTCGAGTCGGGCGAAGAGTTGCAGGAAGTCTTCCGACCCTTCTTTCATGTGAACGAGGTCGCGAGCCATGGTAATCATCCGCTGGACGCGCTCGGCATAGACGTAGATTTCTTTTTCGGCCTGGGCTATGTTGAGCTCAGACGCGGAGAGCAGACCTCCGGTGATGAATTTGAGCTGGAATTCCTCGTCTTCCTTGTGCTTTGCCGGAATCATCCATTCAACGATCCTGACATAGAGTTTGGTGAGCCATATCATGATGCTGAGGTTGACCAGGTTGAAGACGGTGTGGAAAATTGAGAGTCCGAACGACACTGACACCTGCATGGCCATGACTGAGCGCAGGGTGGCATGGGCCTGGGGGAGACTGCCGTCGAAGAGATGGTCGTAGGTTGCGGGGTCGGTGTGGCGGATTTCGTTGACGAAAGTGTAGAGTGAGTTGGGGTCGCCCTGCCCAATGGCTTCTGTGATGTAGCTGTTTAGCTCCACGAAGGGGTAGAAGATGGCGAGTGTCCAGACGGTTCCGAGAAGGTTGAACAGGAGGTGGCCCATGGCTGTCCGTTTCGCGGCGACGTTACCGCTGAGCGATGCGAGTATGGGGGTAATGGTTGTTCCGATGTTTGATCCGAGCACCAGCGCGCAGGCGAGGTCGAATGTGATCCATCCTTTGCTGCACATGATGAGGGTGATGGCGAATGTCGCGGCCGATGACTGTATGACCATTGTCAAAATCAGTCCGACGAGGCAGAAAATAAGCACGGAGGGGAATCCCATGGATGCGTACTTCTGGAGGAAGGCGAACATTTCAGGGTTGCTCTGGAGGTCGGGCACATACTGGCTTATCAGCGAAAGTCCCATGAAAAGGAACGCGAAGCCTATAATGAACTCACCGATGCTCTTGTTGCGGTTTTTGCTTGAGAAAAGCAGGGGTATCGAGAATCCGATCAACGGGAGGGCGAACGCCGAGATGTCGACTTTGAATCCGAAAAGGGCTATTATCCATGCCGTGAACGTGGTTCCGACGTTTGCGCCCATGATGACCGCCATTGATTGAGCCAGGGTCATCAATCCGGCGTTGACGAAGCTCACCACCATGACGGTGGAAGCGGAAGAACTTTGGATGAGGGCTGTGATGAAGAAACCGGTGATGGTTCCTGAGAACCTGTTTTTGGTCATTACTCCGAGAATGTTGCGCAACTTGTCGCCCGCGGCTTTCTGCAGGCCTTCACTCATCACTTTCATTCCGTAGAGGAACAATCCCACGGCCCCGATAAGGCCGAGAAAATCTAAAATACTGTAGTCCATGGGGCTAATGCTCTATTTTGCATTTTGAGTGTGTTTTGGGGTTTTGACACGTATTTGTGAGAATTGTAAGCAATTGGGACTTCGGGAGTTAAGGCCGATACGCAAGCCTGGATCAGCCGCTATGGCTGATTGTGGGGGATCGCCTCACCGGCCATCGCACCTGCCTGAGGCGGGGTGTGGCGCGGGTTAGCTCCGAAGCGTTTGTGAGTAACACACACTCTAATGCGTTTTTGTGATGCAAAGATAATAAAAAAGGGAATCTTCCGCAATATGTCAGTGATTTTTTTGTTGTGCTCCCGGATTCGGTGGGCCGGGGCGCAGGTTAAACCGGCAAGTGCAAAATTGGCGATTTTTTTGAAGAAAGCATCTTTTGGAGCTGAGAAACCGAGCCACGCAGGGGGTCAGCGCGGCGACGAGAGTATCAATGGGGCCGGGTCCTTCATGGGCACGGGTTTGGCGGTTCGGATTTCCTCGAGTATTCTGGCGGCGTCGGCGGGATTGCTGACACTTTGCGCCACCACGTAGTAGAGGGGTTCGCGCGTCTGCACCACGAAGGCGTCGGTGTAGCCGGCGTCGACCACACGTTTGAGCATTGCTTTGGCGTTGAAAATTTGTTTGAATTGAGCCACGACGATGTTGTAGCGGTGGAAGTTGTTGATGTCGCCTCCGGCCTGGGTGGTGAATGAGATGTATTGGGTGATCATGGGGATGGTGTCGTTGCCCACGATGACGTTTTTAGGCCTTGCCTCCTTGCGGATGTTGGAATAGATGGTCTCTTCGAGAGGAGTGGTGTCTTCTTTAGCTTTGGCTGTTTGATAGGCGGCACGGTAGTTTTCCTCGGAGGGCTTGCATGAGGCGAGGGTCGCGATCAGCAGTGCGGTGGCGATGATGATTTGTTTGATGTTGCTCATATGCAGTAGGTTTGAGTTCGTGTGCAAAGTTAAATAAAAAACAGATGGGACACCGTGGTTGATGTCCCATCTGAAGTTAAAGTTTATGAAATCCGGGGTTCAAATCGCATTGAAAGTCTGAACTCCGGGGTTCGGATCATATTTATCAGAAAAGTTTCGTGGGGTTGGGGTTGATGCACATGCCGTAGATGGCGTCATCGGTCTGACCGTAGCGATAGCATTTTTTGGTCGCGGGGTCGTAGTACACGATACCTTGTCCGAGTTTGGAGTCGTCGTTCTCGAGAGGACGGAAGCCGAAGTAAACACGTCCGGTTTCCTGGTCGAGGGCGAACTGTGAGGTGTAGACACCTTCGTTGTCGGTTGTGTTGACCGGATCGGCTGACATTGAGAACTTAACCGCGTCGGCGTTCATTGAGAGTGATTCGTTGGCCTCGGGGAGCGTGTAGACCTGCAGGCCTTCCTCAGAAGCTATGCGCCAAATGTAGAGGGCTTTGCGCTGTTCGTCGATGCAGAAAGAGCGCAGAGAGATGCCCTGGAGCATGATGGGATAGGGAGAAGGGGTAGCAGTTGCTTCGGCCGCGGTGGCTTTGATGTGCTCATCTTTGAAACGGTAGATTCCGTTACCTGAGAAGTTCTTACCCCAGTACCACATTCCTTTAGAGTCGCGGTACATGCCAACATGGATTGCACCGTAGGCGATACCGCGGTTGTAGTAGGGGATGCGGTCGTTCTGGAAGGCGTAGGCGTCGCGGTTGCCGGCAGAGTTAGCTCCCTGTTTCTGTCCGCGTTCGGTCAGAGCGATTTCGCTGACACCGGTGTTACGGTCAGAGTAGTAGAGCTTGCCGTTGTAAACGAATCCCTGGAATGGGTCGTTGAACGCATAGCCGCCAACGTTTGTGATTACGGTGTTCACGCCGGTTCCGTCGACACGCATGGCGGTGATTTGACCGTCGCCGAGCGTACCGTTTTCGTCGTTCACATAGTAGTACTGACGACCTGCGTCGAGGATGTAGATCCAACCTTCGTCAACGAGGTTACCTTCATCGTCCATAGCCTGGGTTTCGCCGTAGCAGATGTTGAAGGGGTTGTTACCTGATTTGACACCCATGTCGTAGGGGAAGATTTTGGTTCCCTTGGGGAGAAGGTTCTGGTCGATGAGTTTGATAGCTTTGATGTTACCGTCTTTCTCAGCGTAGTAGAGGGTTGGAGCGGCGATGGGAGAACCAACCTGAACGTTCAGGTAGGCATCTTCCAGACGGCGGTTTTCACCGTCGATGTCAAAGAAAGTCTTGATTTCGATTTTCTGCGAACCGAGGTGGCTGAAAGTCACTTCGCCGGGATACTGGATAGTACCGTCCGATTCGGCGTAGCCCACGAAGGAAGTCAGGGCATTGCCGGCAGCATCCTTGGTGCCTTCGGGGAAGGTCCATTCGTAGCGGCAGCGGAGGTTTTCAGGGTTGGGGAGTGCGAGATTGAAAGAAACTTTTGTTTCGTTGATTTCAATTACGTCGGTGCTCTGTTCAGCCACAGAAAGCGAGGGTGTGATGTCGATGATGAGGATGGGGAGTTCCTTGTAGCCCACACCATCGAGGGTCAGTTTGACATTGTATTGACCGGCTTTGGTGTATTTGTGGACGGGGCTGACCTCGTTTGAGGTAGTGCCGTCGCCGAAGTCCCAGGTGTAGTTGCCGGATTTAGCTGACTTGTTGTTGAACTGGATGTGTGAAACCACATAATAATCCAGTGAGTACTCGTCACCTTCCACGTTGTAAGAGAAGTCCACATCAGGATCGGGGAACACCTGATAGTCCGCTTCTTTATCCACGCAAGCGGTGAGGGCGAACAAGCCGAGACCGAATATTGCTAATTTATTTATAAATTTCATAAGGATAATTAGTTAATGGAAATGGTACGAATGTCAGATGCTTTACCGCGGTTTCCTTCGGTGTCGACAACCTGGAATGAGGCTTCCAGAGAGTAGGTGCGGCCGAAGTTGACGGTGTAACACTGGTTAGATGAGTCATAGATCCAGTCCTTGAACGCGATCTGCTGGAGCAAATCCTTGAACGCGGGCATGTAGGCTGCGCGCACTGAGTTGATGATAGCTCCGACTTCGTCATCGTAGCGGCAGAAGATCCAAGGAGATGACTCGTAAACCGGA
Source organism: Muribaculaceae bacterium (assembly GCA_036308365.1). Lineage (GTDB taxonomy): Bacteria > Bacteroidota > Bacteroidia > Bacteroidales > Muribaculaceae > CAJUPY01. Next base: position 5,481 of record JAXJVW010000098.1, on the reverse strand, counting down.
TAGAGGTTCACATCGGGGTTCTCGTAGTCAAGGGGCACTTCATGAACGACAGTGATTCCGTTGGCGTCGAGCGTGGTGTAGTAATAACCAACGATTTTTGACTCGTTGTGAACGCGGGTTGTGAACCAGCGGTCGCTCTTGTCGGCTTCGGGTTTGCTTTCGTCAATGTCGGTGGGGAGAGCCACGTTGTATTTTTCATTGACAGCCTTGAACTGTTCATTGGTGAAGTTGTAGTTGATGTATGTGTTCTGGAGCGCTTTGAGATATGTGCTGTCCTTGGTCAGATACTCAACCACTTTGTCGCAGAATTCCTGAGCGAATTCAGCGGGGAAGTAAGTGTCGTATTTGTCCTGGTCCCATTCTTTGGCGTTTTTCCAATCCACGGGCGACAGGGTCACTGATGTGGGCACGGATGCGTTGATTATGAACTCGCGGCCATCCCATTCAGCCATGCTGTGGGGGAACGACACGATGAGCTGGCTTGAACGCACGATTTCAGAGTTTGACACAGTCTGTGTGTAGCTCAGAGTGTTTCCGGGCAGTTTCACTGTTGCGGCGGCAGTCTCGGAACGTTCGATAGAGTACCAGACTTCGGAGCGGTCAGGAGTGTGTCCGTCCTCTGTGTAGTATTTGCCCTTGAAAGTGAAATCCTCACCGGCCTTGCAGGCGGTTGAACCCACTTCCCAGTAAGTTGTGGGGACACGTTCACCCAGATCGGCTTTGTCACCGAGGAGGTCGTGCTTGGCGCAGGAGCCAAGAGCGAGAGCGGCGAGAGCCAGAGTTAATGAACTATATTTGATATTCATGATTAATTTCAATTAACGGATTAGACAATTACTGAGCTCTTTCTTCAGTGAGAGATTTTCTTGAGCCGTATTCTTCCGCCCAGATCATTGGTTTGCGGAGCCATTCGTGGTTACGGAAGGCACCCAGACGGATGAGCTCGGGACGGTTGTATTTCTCCTCTGTTTCGGGGTCGTAGTTCAAACGCTGAACCCAGCAGTTCTCGCGCTGTGCCTCGGTCATGCCATCCACCCAGTAGGCTGCGTAGAGGTTGTAGGGGCGACGGAGGGTGGGATAAACGATTTCGCCCGCGTCACCGATGCCGTAGTTGTTACGGTTGTTTGAGAAGTGGTAGCGGCGCATGTCGGTCCACTGCTCGGGCTGCATGTACATGGCGATGTATTTCTGCTGCATGAGGTCAGAGAGAGAGAAGTTCTGCGGATCGAAGAACCAGTGTTTGTTGCCGACTTCAGAGCAAGGTTTAGCAGTACCGGCGGCTTTGACTTCGGGGTTGTAACCGGGCTGGTTGTTGAGGAATGCATAGAGCATGTTTTCGAAACGCGCCTTGTCGTTTCTCTGAGCGGCGGCTTTCTCTGAAGGTTTGCAGTTAGCGCCGGGATAGAGACCTTCGTTGTCCTGGAAGAAACGTGCGAGGTGGCGTTCGATGTTGTGTTCGGTTGCTTCACGGGTGAGCTGGCAAGCCATCTGTTTGTTACCCATCCAGTAGTAGGCCTCGGCCTGCATGAAGTAGAGTTCTTCCATTGTGAAGAGGCAGTTGTAGGCGTCGACACCACCTGCATAAGCACCGGCGTAGAGAACGGGATAGTGGGCCTGTTTGTAGGTTGAGCCAGCTCCGATGTTGTTCTCGAGGTAACGGACCATTACGCGTTTAGATGTGCTTGACGCTGAGATGGGGCCATCCTGGGGCTGGAGGAGCAGGAGCAGACGGGGGTCTGTTCCGTAGCCGTTGTTACGGTCCCAGTAACCTTGGTTCATTTCGTCGCCGGGGTTGATGACTCCGAGCAGGTCCTGAACGAAGTATTTTGAGGGGACGGCTGATGTCAGCAGGTTGTCGCGAGATTCCCAAGAGTTGATTTTGGGCTGAGCGATTGACCAGGGAGCGTTTTGCTCGCCGGTGCCGCCGTCGAAGTTGTAGCGGGGTTCTGAACCGAACCAGTCACCGTAGAGGTTGTCGCTTGAACGCCACAGGTCGATCGCTTTCTGTGCGTTGTCGATGATTTGCTGGCAAACGGCGCTGCTGCGGTCAATGTTGGGGATGTTGCGGAGGAGCAGACGCGCTTTGATAGCGTAGACCAGACCTTCCCAGTTTTTGAGGTTACCGGCATAGATGCGGTCCATGCGTTTGGTAACGGGGTAAGCCTGGGGGTTGTCGGTCCATTCGGGATCCTGATAGAGTTTGATCAGTTCGTCGGCTTCCTCGAACATCCATTTGTAGATTGACTCCTGGGTGTCGTAGTGGGGAGCGTTTGACATGTAGGCCTCGGTGCGGGGCATGTCGCCGAACACGTCGGTTGTGAGCTGCTGCGACATCAGGATGATTGTGCGCGCGATGAGCTCGCAGTTGGGTGAGTTGACAGATTTGGCGTTGTCAATGAGGATGTTGCCGTTACGGCCGATGTCGTAGAAGTGACGACGCCACTGGGGGTGACGGTTCATTGTGAGGAACTGCCATCCGCTCTTATAACCGTAAGTACCGGTCTGGCTCTTACCCATAGTGGTAAGGCACTGGGAGAGGTATATGTTGTATTCGGCGTGGTCATAAACCGACTGGTTGGCGTAAAACACCAGCACGGGCATGCCCTGTTCAATCTGGTTGGTGTGGGCCTTGTCGGGGTTTACGTTGTCGTGAAGGACATCCTCGCACCCGGTAAGTGCAGCACCTGCCAGAAGTGAAATAGCCAAAGTTTTGAAAAATTTCATATATGCAAATGTTTATTAGAATGATACGTTTACATTAAAGTTGAAGCTACGCAGTGAAGGCACGCTGTAGTTGTCGATACCCATGGCTCCCATACCGCTTGCCGCGGCCGGCATCACCTGGGGATCGGAACCGGTGTACTTGGTCAGCAGGAAGAGGTTGCGTCCGGTGAGCGAGCATTTGAGACCTTTGATGGGGTTGTTACCACCCAGTTTTTTCATCAGTCGGCCGAAGTCGTAGGCTACGGTGACATAGCTCAGACGGAGATATGAACCATCTTCGATGAAGTTTGATGACACGTTGTAGACGTAGTTGTTGATTGTCTGCTGGTCGAGGATGACGGGTGTGGTGTTGGGGATGAATGAACCGTCGGGCTGTTCAACCACTCCGTGGAAGATGGCTTCGCGGTTACGGTAGTTCTGCAGGATGTAGGCCTGACCGTTTGAGAGCAGACCGCGTCCTGTGATGTTTGCGACGTCACCACCTTTGCGACCGTCGAGAAGGAATGAAACCGAGAGGTCTTTCCAGGTGAAGGTTGAACCGAGACCGATCAGGAAGTCGGGTTCGCGGTTACCGATGAGGTTACCTTTGGCGGGGTTGATTTTGGGATAACCGTTTTCGTCGCAGATGATCTGTCCGTCCTCGGTGCGGAGGTAGTCCAAACCTGAAATTGAGGTTGTTGATGCTCCGAGGTAGGCTGAGGGGAAGATGTCGCCATACTGTGAGCCTTGGATTTCAGTCATGTCCTCGGGGAGAGAACGCAGGCGGCCGCGGTTGAGCGAGAAGTTCACGTTGGCGGTCCACTGAATGTCCTTGGTTGTGATGATGTCCTGTGAAAGTGTGGCTTCCACACCGTAGTTTTCAACCGTACCCTCGTTGCGGGTCTGGAGGATTGTACCTGACGCGGGTGAAACGCGCACGGTCACGATCTGGTTGTCGGCTGTTGTTGAATAGTAAGCCAGGTCAAGACGGGTGTGAGAGTTGAAGAAACGGAGGTCGGCACCGATTTCCCATGTTTTGATGAACTCGGGTTCGAGTTTGGGGTCACCCACTGAAGTGGTGGGGTCGATTGAGAAACCACCGTCGGGGAATGTTGTCCATTCTTTATATGTGGGGGTGAACAGGTAGCTTCCGCAGTCTTTACCGACTTTCGCCCAGTTACCACGGATTTTACCGTAAGAGAACCAGTCGTTCTGGAGTTTGAAGATTTCAGAGAAGATCACACCGGCGGTTACTGAGGGGTAGAAGTAGGAGTTGCGGGTTGCCTGACGCAGACGTGAAGTGCTGTCGATACGTCCGGTCACTGACAACTGTGCCATACCTTTGTAGTCACCGCGGATTTCGCCGAAGTAGCCATATTTGTTGTAGTCGGTGTGGTAGAGGGTCACGTTCTTTTTGGAGAGCCACTGGTCATTGATGTTGTTGAATGAGAAGTAGTCGCCACCGAGAACGAATTCCTGTCCGTCCATTGACACTGAGTAACCGTTCTGTTCCTGATACTCCGCACCGAGGAAGGCGCTGAGGTTGAAGTCCTGGTTGATGTCGATGTTGTAGTTGGCCAAACCTTGAACCACGATGCGGTCGGTTTGTGAGGGCTGGAATGTGTAGGTACCCATGCGTGAGGCGTAGGCCTGATAGAGACCTGACTGTTTGATTTCTTCCTCGGGCACGCTGAATTCGTCGCCTTTGAAACGGGGACGGGTGTAAGAGTCGTAGGCTGAGTTGCCTTTGTCGTAGCTGATTTTACCTGTGAAGATAAGGTTTTTGATCGGTTCCCATGAGAGAGATCCGTTGATGATGACACGTCCGCTCTTTGTTGAAGATTCATCCATGTAGCGTCCGTACCAGGGTGACACGGTAGCGTTGATACGCTGAGAGTCGGTCAGTTCGTCCCAGGTGTCGTAGCGGTTAGCCCAGTTGGGATAGCCTTCGAGGGTGCGGTAGTCAGCCATGTCTTTGTTGATGGCCCAACCGTAGATTGTGCTCATTGAGTTACCGAAACCGCGTGATTTGGTGTCGATGTAGTTCATTGACAACATCGCTTTAACGGTGTTCGAGGGTTTGAATTCACCTTTGAGGAATACACCGATTTTTTTGCGGTAGTCGTTTTTCACGATACCTTCGGAGTTCTGGTAGTTGGCAGAGGCGTAGGCTGAGAATTTCTCGCTACCTCCGGAGATTGCGAAGTCATATTTCTGCATGAAGCCAGTACCGAGGAAGTTTCCGAGGTTGTCGTAGTAGGTGTCTTCAGAGGTCAAACGGGGACCCCAGCCACCTGTTCCGTTAGTGGTGTAGAAACCGCTCGCACCGGGACCGTAGACGTTCTGGAGATGGGGGGTGTTGAGTGCGTTTGAGATTTCCCAGCCACCTGAAGCGGTCACTTTCACTTCACCGGCTTTACCGCTCTTGGTAGTGATGAGGATCACACCGTTGGCACCTTCCGTACCGTACAGAGCCGAAGCGGCAGCACCTTTGAGGACGCTCATGCTTTCGATGTCGTTGGGGTTGATGTCGGCCATTGAGGATGCGGCACCGCGCACGGCCATACCGTCGATGACGAACAGCGGTTCATTGTTCTGCGAGGTGTTCACAGAAGATATTGAACGCACAATGATCTGAGAGGCGGAGTTGGGCGAACCACCGGCCATAGAAACCTGCACACCGGCAACCTTACCTTGGAGAGAGTTTACGAAGTTAGTGCTTTGTCCGGCAGTAAGTTCGTCGCTGTTCAGGGCCTGGACAGCGTAGTTAAGTTTTTT
>JAXJVW010000097.1:0-20858 GCA_036308365.1 Muribaculaceae bacterium | reverse complement strand
ATGCGGTCGTAGGTTTCATCGAATCCGGCGTAAACCCAGGTGTTCATCATTTCCCAGAGAGCGCGGACCTCCGGGTCGTGGTTTTCCCATTTTCGGAGCATTTCACGCGCTTCCTGCATCAGGGGAGCGGCATTTTTCGCATCGTCCTCCGACATTCCGTCGGCCATGAGTTTCTTGACCTCCTCCTTGTAGTTCTTATCGAAGAGCACATAGAAATCGCCGATCAGGTGGTCGCCTTTTTTACCAGCGATTTCAGGAGTCACGCCGTTGCCCCACTTGAGCCAGGCGAGCATTGATTTGCAGATGTGGATACCACGGTCGTTGACGATGTTTGTTTTAACCACCTTGTTACCGCAAGCTGTCAGAATGCGTGAGAGCGACCATCCGAGGAGGATGTTGCGGACGTGGCCGAGGTGGAGCGGTTTGTTTGTGTTGGGCGATGAGTATTCCACCATCACCAGGGGAGAGTTTTCAGTCACGGGGGTCAAGCCGTAGTTGTTCTCGCCGTCGATATGTTCAAGGATAGAGTTCCAGAAGGTCGGTTCGATGACCAGATTGAGGAATCCTTTGATTACATTGAAGCGTGCCACGGCAGGTTCGTTGTCAACGAGCCACTGACCGATTTCCTGGCCTACCGCCTCGGGCGATTTACGAGCGGCTTTCACCCAAGGGAACACCACGATTGTCAGGTTACCCTCGAATTCTTTTTTTGTTGACTGCGGCACAATCTGGGCCGGATCGGTTTCAACGCCGTAAAGTTCCTTGACGGCCTGGCTGACGGCTTTGGCTATTATGTTATCTATTGACATGTCGGGAATCAGTTTTTTAGAGAGTGTTTGAATTGTTAATATGGATTGGTTTAGTGAAGGCGTGTGGCTCAGAGTGGGCGTGTGACACAATCGTTCTGAGCAGCCTCAATTTATGCATTTGATCAGCGGTCGAAGAATGGGCTTTTGCTTGAACATGACAGCGGAATCGCGCAAACGCCATAGGCGCCGGGGATTATTCCGAGCGATTCGGCGGCCACCCCCGCGGAGTACATCACACGGTTATCAATCCGCATGTCGGCGGCCATTGCCACGACCGATCCGATGGCTATTCCGGTGTCAACATTGTTGAACACGCAGGGGGTTCCGGCGGGTTTGAGCGCGCATGACGGAAACCCGCATCGGGCGCAGTTCAGGCCGAGGGGGATTCGACGGCTGCCGATGAGTATGACGGCCTGTGAGCGGCGCAGACATGCGGCGTCGCGCGAGAAGAAAGGAGCCGCACCGGTTTCGCTGACCAGACGGTCCATTTCAGAGGCGAGTTTCTCAATGTCGTCGCCGGTTACGAGCGCCGTTTCCATCGAGTCGGCCCCACGTCCTTTCGGGGCTGTCCGTGCCGCTGTCAGCATCATCATCGCCGCGGCGATGATTCTGTCGGGTCGGTTATCACGTTCGTTGATTATCATAATCTTCAAGAGGGTGTTTATCAGTCGGTGATGAGCATAGCGTCGCCGTAAGCGCCGAACTTGTAGCCCATGTCGACGGCTTCCTCATAGGCCCTCATGACGAGGCTGTAGCCACCGATGGCGCAAGTCATCATCAGCAGAGTTGAGTAGGGCATGTGGAAATTAGTTATGAAAGCGTCGGTCACGGTGAAATCGTAGGGAGGGAAAATGAATTTGTTGGTCCATCCCTGGTAGGTTTTCATGTGTCCGCCCATTGAAACGGCGCTTGAAATGCCCCTGAGCACAGAAGCGCCGACGACACACACCTTGTTACCGGCGTCCTTGACGGCGTTGACACGTTCGACCAATTCCTCGGAGATGAACACCTGTTCAGAGTCCATGCGATGTTTGGTCAGATCTTCCACGTCGATATCGCGGAAATTACCCAGTCCGCTGTGTACGGTGATGAAACCTTCTTCCACGCCTTTTATTTCGAGGCGTTTCATCAGTTCGCGCGAGAAGTGGAGGTTAGCCGACGGGGCCACCACCGCACCCTCAACTTTGGCGAAGATGGTTTGATAGCGTTCGGCGTCGTCGGGTTCGGGTTCACGGGTGATGTACTCAGGCAGGGGAGTCTGACCCAGGGCGTAGAGCGCGGCCTTGAATTCATCGTGGGGTCCGTCGTAGAGGAAACGGAGAGTGCGTCCGCGGGAGGTGGTGTTATCTATTACCTCGGCCACCATTGATTCGTCGTCGCCGAAATAGAGTTTGTTTCCGATTCGGATTTTGCGCGCCGGTTCAACCAGCACGTCCCAGAGTTTATGTTCCTCGTTGAGCTCACGAAGCAGGAACACCTCGATTCTGGCACCTGTTTTTTCTTTGTTGCCATAGAGTCGCGCCGGGAAAACCTGGGTGTCGTTGAACACCATCATGTCACCTTCATTGAAGTATTCGATGACTTCCTTGAAAATTTTGTGTTCGATTTCACCGGTTTTACGGTGGAGGACCATCAGTTTACATTCATCACGATGTTCAGATGGATACTGTGCAATCAAATTTTCCGGCAATCGGAATTTGAACTGTGAAAGTTTCATTGTTTATGTATGTTGTGTATCTTTTTATTAACTATAATACATTGGCTTGAAGGGGGTTGTCGGGGAGTGGCGGCACTACTGCAGGTCGGGGAACTCGAGGGTGGCGTTTCGGATGAGTTCGACTGCGGCGTCGACTTCGAGGCAGTTCTCCACCCTGACGTCGCCCACGCGGGTTCGTCGCAAGGCAGTCAGGTGTCCGCCCGAGCCGAGCGCTTTGCCGATGTCGCGTGCCAGGGCCCTGATGTAGGTACCCTTGCTGCAGACTATGCGCAGTGTTATCGCCGTCGGCGAGAACTCGAGCAATTCGATTTCGTCGATGACCAGGATTTTAGCTTTCAACGGGGGTTCCTCGCCCATACGAGCCATTTCGTAGGCTCTGACCCCTTCGATTTTGCATGCTGAGAAAGCCGGTGGCACCTGCTTGATTTCGCCGGTGAAGTCACGCAGCGTGTCAAGGACGAGCTCGCGGGTTATGTGGTCGGTTGGGAAGGTGGCGTCGATTTCCGTCTCGAGGTCGAACGAGGGTGTTGTGGCCCCCAAAGCGATCGTTGCCACATATTCCTTGACGCCGGCCTGCAGTTCCTCGATGCGCTTGGTTGCTTTTCCGGTGCATACAATCATCACACCTGTAGCCAGTGGGTCGAGCGTTCCGGCATGTCCCACCTTGAATTTTTTACGTCCGAGCCGTCGTAGCACCGTGCCTCGGATTCGCTTGACGACATCGAACGAAGTCCACTCCAGGGGTTTGTCAACGTAGAATATTTCTCCAGTAATAAGGTCCATCAGAAAATTATGCAGATTATGCCGGCGATGAGACAGTAGAGGGCGAACCACACGAGTTTCCCTTTTTTGACAAGTTTGAGCATCCAGCTGCAGGCGAGGCATCCGACGATGAACGAAGCGAGGAATCCCACGGCCATAGGCAGTGCGCCCACCGACACGTTCTGGACGGCGTCGGCGGCCGGAGCTATCATTTTCTTGCAATCGAGCAGCGCCTCACCGAGAATGGGTATTATGACCATGAAGAATGAGAACTGGGCTACCTGTTCGCGCCGGTCGCCGATGAGGATGCCGGTGGCGATGGTTGTTCCGCTACGGCTCAGTCCCGGAAGCACTGCGACGGCCTGCGCGCAACCGATGATGAAGGCGTCGAGCCAGGTGATGTCGCGCGGAGTGTAGGGTTTGTCCTTAACACCTGAGGCTTTGAGCAGTGGCGAGGTGCGGAAGAAGTAGGCGAAGGTAAGCAGACACGCGGTGACACACAGGCATACGCCCACCACGGTGAGGTTCCCGTTGAAGAATTGCTCCACCACATCTTTGAAACATATGCCCACTATACCCACGGGGATACATGACACGAGGATTTTGCAAACGTAATAGAAGTTGTTGTCGCGACGGAATGTGAAAAATGAAACGCAGAGGGGAATGAACTCACGCCATAAAACGACGATGGTGCTGAGCACCGTGGCCACATGGAGCATCACATCGAACTCGAGGGAAGCCCCACCATCGAGGTCCACACCTAAAATCTGGCGGCATATTTCCAGATGACCGCTACTGCTAATGGGGAGATATTCGGCCAGTCCCTGGACTATGCCGAGAATAAGAGCGTCTAACCAGCTCATAGACAATAAGTTTTAAATGTTCTAAATTAGAGGGTTATATAAATTATGCGAGAGATGCCGGAGGGATGATTGACCCTGACGGTGGGGACGCCCACCCTCGGGAGCGGCAGTCGTCACCACGGACTGCGGGAGTCAGTCAGAGGATCCGGCGTAGGAGTGCATGTCACTTTCCTTTGTAAATTATGCCGAAACCCATGAAAATGAATCCGAGGAAAGCGATTGTGGGGCCAACCACCGTTCGACGGACCGAGAAGATTTCTTCATTGAATTCAGCGCCTGAAGGAGCGCCGAGCATGAGTAGGAATCCGATGACAATCACCAGGGCCGCGCAAGCCATCAGGATGAAATTGATTTTCATCAGGGGGAAAGCACGTTTGTTGTTGTCGGGCTGTTCCATGTCGGTCAGTTCTTTTTTTGTTTCTACCATTTTTGTTGTGAAGTTATTGATGTATCCGAAGGCCTTGACGGGTTCGGGGGAAGTGTGTTAGAGATTAATTTTAATCGAACATGTCGTCGTAGTCGATTCTCAGATAGCGGTTTGTGGCAATCAACGCCGTGATTCCGCATATCATTATTCCGGCCAGAAGAAGCCCCGCGAACACGCACAAGGCCGCCTGGAGGGGGATGACGGACTGTATGGCTTTGTTGAAGTCCATTATGTAGTAGAGGAGCAGGGAGAGAATCAACGAGGCCACCAGACCGGCAATGACGCCGTTGAGAATGTTGGCTGTTATGAACGGTCGCCTGATGAAGGAGTCGGTGGCGCCCACGAGTTTCATTGTGTGGATGATGAATCGGCGCGAGTAGACGGTCAGGCGCACGGTGTTGTTAATGAGCATGAACGAGATGAAGAGCATTGCGACGCCCACCACCGCGAGGACCAGCGTAGTGCTCCTGAGGTTGTCGTTGATGGCCTCAGCGATTTCGGCGTGCATGGTCACTTCGTCGACCGCCGGGTCGGCCTTGAACTGCGATGCGAACTCGGTGAGCTGCGAGGTTGAAGAATAGTCGGCTTTGACTTTCACGGCCAGTTCGGCGGCGAAAGGGTTCACGCCAATCACTTCCATGACATCCTCGCCGGTTTCCTCGAGCCAGCGCTGCCGGCTTTGTTCCGGGGTTATCAATTCGACTGATTTGGCGTAGGGCCGGGCTTTGACCATGTCGGTGACACGGGCTATTTCCTGATCGGAAACCTCTTCGGCGAAGACGATGTTGAATCCGAGATTCTCTTTTATGTCACGTGTGATGTTGTCGGCGGCTATCCCCATGAAGCTGACAATTCCAAGGATTATCAACACGAGAGCCACGCTCACGGTTGCTGTGACGCGTGCGTTGATTATGTGGAAACCTTTTTTCTTTTTTTTGATCATCGGATTCTATGCGTTATCATCGGGGCACAATTACCCAAATATCGTGCAAAATTACAAAAAAAAGGGGGTGATGTCAAGTGTTTAAGCACAAAAAGCGCTGGTGGTCAGATAAAATAAATCAGAATAAATCAGAATAAATCAGAAAAGCGCGGTCGGGAATCGGATTCCACGGCCGCGCTTCTATGCTTGAAGTTCAAAATGTTATTTCACGAGGACTCTGCGTGAGAAGTCGTCAACTACTACGATGTAGAGTCCCGGTGTCAGGCTGAGGCGGGTTTCGCCCACGGGGAGCAGGCCTTCGAAGCGGGTCACTCCGTCGACACCGTAGACTGCGACGGCGTTGGTGGCATCGCTGTTTTCGATCACCAGTTTCCCATCGGCGCAGTAGGCGTCCCAGGTGTGATAGTCGACCACGTTGTCAACACCTGACTCCTTGAATGATGAGATTGAGAGTGCGTCGAGGTTGAAGCGCGCACCTGATGTGCGGTTGATTCGGATGCGGATGTTTCCGGTTTTGTTGATTGTCACCGAGTAAGGCTCGAAGGTTGTTGAGGTGACTTCGAAGGGAGTGCCTGAGGTCCATGTCTGTCCGCCGTCGGTTGAGTAGTCGACGGTGAGCACGGGTCTGGCTTCCTTGCTGCTCCATTTCTCGGCATAGAACGACACTGTTCCGGCGCCGTTGACCTTGTCGCCGCGCATTTCAATGTAGCAAGGAGTTTTGGCTTTACCGAAGCGCACGGAGAGTTTACCTTCATGGGTGTTGTCGCCGCTGAACACACCGGCGTTGACGAAGTACCAGTCGCACATGTCACCGGTGAAAGATTTGTCGGCGTAGGAAGTTCCGGTGTCACCGGTTTCGAATCCCTCCATGAAGTCGCCGATGTTTATGGCCACTACGCCAACTATGTCGACATCCTCAGAGGTGTAGTCGCCGGCTTCGGCTTCGAGCTGAGCGTTGAACACGCCTGCTGTTTCGCTGAACAGGCGCATGTAGAAGCGGTCTTCCTCAGGGTTGAGTTTGAGCGAGTTAGTCCAGTTGGTTTTATCGGATGAGAGTTGGAACGGAGAGTCGACGTTGATGGTTATGTCAGTTGCGACATTTTCCACGTCGAGGCGTATTTCGAACACGTCGGAGGGTTCGCCCGCGACAGCGTTGAATGTGGTTTCGCCGTCATAGAGGAAAGTGATTGAGGGTGTGGGGGCAGCGGTTGTCACCGACACCACGTTTGAACGGATGTTTCCGTAGCTCAGCGAGTAGGTGTAGGTTGTTTCCGGCTGCAGACCTGTCACGGGTTCTGACTCATCCTCGGCATAAACGTTGCGTGGATAGCCGTTGAGCGATTCGCCGTTGAGTTTGACGTCGAGCGAGTAGATGACACCGTCGCCTGAAACGTTGACCCAGTTGGCATTGAATGATTCCGAAGTGACTTCGGTAGCGGTTTCGGCGGGTATGCCGTCAACAACTTCACCGATGAGTTTAACTGCGGTTTTGGCTTTGCCTGATGAGATTGTGAGTGTGGAGGCCACCTTTGCCTGTCGGCTGCCGTTGAGGGTTACTTCCACGTAGGCGCGTCCGGCACGCGCGTCGGCCACTGTCAGCTGTGAGCCTGAGATTTTGAATTCGGAGTCGCCGCTGAGCGACACTGTCATGTTCTCGGTCAGACCGGTTGCAGCAATGGCAATGCGGCGTATTTTGGGAACGTTGAGTCCGGATTTGCCCAGGTCGATGGCAGAGCCGTCGGCCGGCGATGCGATAGCGGGGTCGATTTTACCGCCGGGATACCATGGCTCGCCAACCTGTGTGCCCCAGATGTATTCAACCAGCTCGGGGTGGTCGATGAAGGGGTTACGGTTGTTCTGATATTTGTAAACGGCGTCGTTACGGGTGGTTTCCTTTTCCGAAACCTGGTCCTGACGGTGCCACTTGAGCAGCAGGTTGATCGACCATGATGTGAACACGGGATAGTTGTTGTGGGCGAGCATGTCGGAGTTCCATGTTGAGATACGGTCGTTGTAGGCTGCCGCCATATAGAAATATGTACGCGCGAAGTCACCTTTGTATTGATCGTCGGGCTCGAACACTTTGCCGGAGTAACCGGGGAAGGTTGATGTTCCGCAGCGTCCGAGCATCTTGATGCTGCCCTGCGCCGGTTCCACTTTGCCGCCGGAGCATTCTCCGAAGGGGTAGTTTGAGCGCAATCCGTTCACTTTGCCGTCGGTTGGATAGAGATGGAAAGCGTCGGAGTACATGGGTTTGGCATCGTTGAACCAGCTTTTAGGCATTGAGTGCTCACGGTTGTAGCAGTCACCCATATATTTGTAGCTTCCGCATTTCTCACCAAACGACCAGTGTTTTGTCGAGTACATGTCCCAGATTTTTCCATCGGGATAGACATCGCTTGTTTTGTAAACTTCATAAAGGCCGTTGTATGACACCACTTTGTGGTCGCCGACGGTTTCGAAGAGCGCTTTAAGCAGCGCCTGACCGGTTTTGCCCTGACATTTGTCGTAGTAGCCGGAAGGTGCCTCAGCCTCAACGGAGAAATATGCCGACGCTCCAGCACAGCATATCGCGATTATTGAAAACTTTTTAGCAAAATTCATGGTCTATAATTTTTTTTAGCCCACAAAGTTAAGCAATTCGCCTGAATAATAAGGATGCTTTTTCAATAAAATTTTGCGCTGGGGTAAGGATCCCGGTCAATCTTTCTGGTTCTATGGCTGTTAAAGGTGGCGTCACTGCTGCTTCAATTCCTGGTTTTTGATCAGTTTTTTCAGGAACCGGAGCTGGGCCTCGTAGTGATGGCTCTTTTCGGGGTGGGTGATTGTGAGGTTTTGGATTATCTCCAGAGCCTTGTCATATTGTCGGCGGCGGATGTGGAATTTGGCGAGCGATTCGCTGAGCAGTGAATCGGGCGATGGCTGGGGAGTGCGTGGCTCCGGCACGGGGTCGGCATGTTGGTCGGGCTGAGGGTCACGGTTTTCCTCAGGGGCATGCATGCGGATGAACGCGTCGATGCGCGCATCGTCGGCCGATTCTGATTCGTCGTGTGGCGACTGGTTTTCGGCCGCCTGCTGCTGTTCGAGCACCGAGGCGTAGTCAGGGACGGGGTTGAAAATGAGCCGCTCGAGCAGACGTGTCTCGCTTTCGTTGTCGCGTCCGGCTCCGTAGCGCTGCAGAAAGGTGTCGATGGCGTCTTCCGTGGTAGGCTTGGTTGGTTTCGGCTCGTCGGGGTAGAAGTTACGGAATTCGTCGGCCCCGGCGTAAAGGATGTCGTAGAGGCGGTCGCGGTCGGCCGACGACAGTGCCACTTTCATGGCCAAAGCTTTGACCTCGTTTTCCGACATCAACGTGCGACACTGTTTGAGGGCCACCACCGCCGGGAGCACGAAAAAGGGGTATCTCGACATGAGGTCACGGGCCACATCGAGCCGCTGTTCGACGGCGGTCGCGGGGTCCATGAGGATTTTTATCTGTTGTTCGGTGTGTGTCATGGTTTACCAGTTTCCGAGAGTGGCGTTAAAGATCAGGTCGACGAGTTCCTTGGAAATCTGCTGACAGAGTTCGTCCTGGACATCGGTCAGCATCTCCTCGCTGCTGAAGTCGCGGTAGGCCGAGAATGACTGGTCGATGTTGTTCTTCTCATCTTTGGTGTCGGAGTATTTCACACGCACGGTGATTGTCAGACGTGTCATCGAAGCGTAGGCGTTTTCGGTCACGGCCTGCGGGGAGAGTGAATAGCCCGTTATCTCACCCTCGAGTTCGAGGTCGGAGGCTCCTTCAACAATTCTGAGGCGGGTGTTGCGGGTGATGTAGTCCTGCAACTCAATCTCGAACGTTTGCTGCAGGGGTGGATACACCAATGCGGCTCGGATTGGGAATTCGCTGACGCTGATTGTTTTGTAAATGGAGTAATCCAGCGCCGAGCCGTTGAATTTGTAGCTCGGCACGCAACCCTGCCACACCGGAATCATTGCCAGGAGCATGAGCGCGGGGAGGGCTATGAGTCTATTCCAGGTCATATTCTTTTATCTTTCTGTAGAGTGTGCGTTCGGAAATGTTGAGTTCCTTGGCGGCTGCCTTGCGACGGCCGTCGTTGCGTTCGAGTGCCTGACGAATCATTTCTTTTTCGTTTTCCTCGAGGGTTGGTCCGTCGGATTGATGTAGGTCGGTCACCTCCTCCACCGGGCAGTAGGGGACGATGGCATGGGTGGTGGTGGGGAGCGCTCCGGCAATTCCCGACGGCTGTTGCGGGGCGGGGGTGCGGTCGTCGACAATCTCGCGCAGGCGGTCAATTTCGCGCTGCATGCGGAAAATCATGTTGAACAGCAGTTCACGCTCCTGGCCATAGGAATGGTCGGAAGTCGAACTCGGCGAGCCACACAGGGCGGGAGTGTAGACGGTTTCCTGCTCGGGGATGTAGTTGAGCAACACTTCGCGGTCAACCTCGTTTCCGGCCTCGAAGATGGCCACCTGCTCCACGATGTTTTTCAGCTGGCGGATGTTGCCCGGCCAGCGGTAGGAAAGGAGCAGGTCGCGAGCGGTCACGGAGAAGGTGACGGGCGGAAGGGAGTAGCGCTCGGCGAAGTCGGAGGTGAATTTGCGGGCGAGCAGCAATATGTCGTTGCCACGCTCGCGCAAGGGTGGCACCGGAATCTGCACCCCCGACAGGCGATAATAGAGGTCTTCGCGGAAACGTCCCTCGCGGATAGCCTTGATCATGTCGACATTGGTCGCGGCCACCACGCGTATGTTGGTGCGCTGAACAACCGATGAGCCCACTTTCATGAACTCGCCGCTTTCGAGAACCCTGAGCAGACGCGCCTGGGTGGTCAGCGGAAGTTCGGCCACCTCATCGAGGAAGATGGTGCCTCCGTCGGCTTCCTCGAAGTAGCCTTTACGGGCCGACACGGCGCTGGTGAACGATCCTTTCTCATGGCCGAAAAGCTCGGAGTCGATCGTACCCTCGGGGATGGCTCCGCAGTTAACGGCGATATACTTGCTGTGTTTGCGCGGGCTGTAGCTGTGAATGATTTTCGGGAAAAACTCTTTTCCGGAGCCGCTTTCGCCGGTGACGAGCACTGACAGGTCGATGGGCGCCACCACGATGGCGCGCTGGATGGCAGCGATAAGCCCCGGGGCGTTACCCACTATTCCCAGTCGCAGTTTTGCCTGCTGCACTTCGGCCGGTTCGGATGTGGAGATTATTTGCATTTTCGCAGTTCGTAAGTTTTCTCTTTAAGAAATTCGCCGAATTCGGCGGTTGAACCCTGATGGGCTTTCTGTTCCTCGACGCTGATGAAGTCGCCGACGCTGACGTGGATCTCTTTCCCTATTTTGCGGAACACCTCGGCCGGCAGACGCAGCGTGCGCAACTGCCAGCTCACCAGTCCGAGGAAGTTGAACCACCATGAGTTGCTTCCATGGAAGTAGATGGGGAGCACCGGCACCCGGAGCTGCTCTATCAGCCTGACCACGGTGGGCTGCCACTCACGGTCGTTGAGTTCGCCGCGCAGATTGACTTTGCTGACGGCACCCGCCGGGAAGAACCCCACGGGATTGCCTGAGCGCACCTGTTTTATCACCTCGCGGATACCTTTCATCGACACCTGCTTCTTGGCCGGATCGTTCGACGCCAGCGCGTCGACGGCGATGAAGTTGGGGCGCATGGCGCTAATCTGGTTGAGGACCATGTTGACCATGACCTTATATTCGGGACGCCGCGATGCGATCAGATGTATGAGCGTGATGCCGTCGAGCGCACCGAAAGGATGGTTCGACACGGTTATGAACGCACCCTGAGGAAGATTGTCGAGCAACTGCTCATTGTCAATGCGCAGCTTGATGTGGAAACCGTCGAAAAGCATGCGACGCACGAATTCCGGTCCGGGAGTGTCGCAAAAACGCCGGTGCACGTCATTGACCTTGTCAACGCTCAGAAACCGGAGCAGTGAGTTGACAAGTGTTTCATGCCCCTCCAGACGGGGCACAAGTTTTACAATATCGTTATAATCAAGCACCGTAGGCTTGATGGGTTGTTGTTCTTTTTCCATATTACTTTACTGAATACAAATTTACTAATTTATTTCCAATTTATTCATCTGTTTTCTCATTATATCCC
This sequence comes from Muribaculaceae bacterium, assembly GCA_036308365.1. Taxonomy (GTDB): domain Bacteria; phylum Bacteroidota; class Bacteroidia; order Bacteroidales; family Muribaculaceae; genus CAJUPY01. Next base: position 9,215 of record JAXJVW010000097.1, on the reverse strand, counting down.
CATTTTTTCATTAACTTTGTGAGCGAAACCACCTCAGGCGAGCGGCTCACCACTGTCAGCCATCAATTGTTACGGAGGATTAACGCCACGGCTTTCGCCGCATGACGGGTCAGACTGACCTGTCGCACCGCTACGAATCCGACGATTGCGCATGCATCACTTCGAACATGGATCGGGACTCACGGAGTCGCCTGTCGGTCAAGGAGGTAGAGAATTTTTCAAGAACCACTTATCACAAAACATGAACTTGAACAAGCAAGAAAACAACATCAACGCACCTGAATTGGATTCAGATGTCGATCCCGTGGAACTTCCCGAAAATGCGTTCCGCGAACTTGCTCAGGACGAGCGCTATCGCCCGCTGATGCATCCGGCGCGCGACTACAAAGAGGCCACCCCCTACTCCGTGGGCATGGGCTTGATTCTGGCGGTGATATTCTCCGCCGCCGCGGCCTATCTGGGGCTCAAGGTCGGACAGGTGTTTGAAGCCGCTATCCCAATCGCGATCATCGCCGTGGGACTATCGGGAGCCCTGCGCATAAAGAACCCGCTGGGACAGAATGTGCTCATCCAGTCAATCGGAGCATGCTCGGGCGTGATTGTCGCCGGTGCCATCTTCACCCTGCCGGCAATCTACATTCTCCAGGCAAAATATCCTGAAATCACCACCGATTTCATGCAGGTGTTCCTCAGCTCACTGCTCGGTGGAGTGCTCGGAATCCTGTTCTTCATCCCCTTCCGAAAATATTTCGTGAAGGATATGCACGGCAAATATCCCTTCCCGGAGGCCACAGCAACCACCCAGGTGCTGGCGAGCGGCCAGGGAACCAACAACAAGGGTCAGGCGGCCACGCTGGTGGTGGCCTCGCTCATCGGCGGTGTATATGACTACATCGTGGCAACCTTCGGATGGTGGTCCGAAAACATTTCCACCACAGCCTTCTCATGGGGTCAGGCCATAGCCGCCAAAACCAAACTGGTGATGAGCTGCAACGTTGGCGCGGCGCTGCTCGGCCTGGGCTACATCATAGGCCTTAAGTACGCGTTCATCATAACCGCCGGATCGCTGTTCGTGTGGTGGGTGCTCATTCCGCTGATGGGAACCTACGGCTCGGCCGAAATCGTGGCCATGGATCCGCAGCAGATATTCTCGGACTACGCCCGCATGATCGGCATCGGCGGCATCGCCATGGCCGGAGTGCTCGGAATCATCAAATCACGCGGCATCATTGTGCAGGCATTCGGACTGGCGCGCAGCGAATTCAAGGGATCGGCCCAGAAAGCGTCGACCATGCGCTGGCAGCTCGACATCTCAATGAAGCATGTCATTGTGTTCATCGCCATCGCCCTGGTGGCCGTCCTGGTGTTCTTCCAGTTCGGTGTGATCCACAACTGGATTCAGGCCTTAGTGGCATGGGTGGTTGTTATCGTGATAGCGTTCCTGTTCACCACCGTCGCCGCCAACGCGATTGCCATCGTTGGTTCCAACCCCGTGTCGGGCATGACATTGATGACACTGATCATTGCCTCGGCCATCTTCGTTGCCATTGGCCTTGACGGCACCGACGGCATCGTGGCTTCAATGGTCATCGGTGGTGTGGTTTGCACGGCGCTCTCCATGGCCGGCGGATTCGTCACCGACCTGAAAGTGGGCTACTGGCTCGGCTCAACCCCCAAGAAACAGGAAACATGGAAATTCCTCGGCACCCTGGTGTCAGCGGCCACTGTGGGTGGAGTGATGCTCGTTCTCAACGACGTCTACGGATTCACAGGCGACGACGCCCTGGTGGCACCTCAGGCCAACGCCATGGCCAAGGTCATCGAACCCCTCATGATGGGTGGCGACACCCCATGGATTCTCTATATGGTTGGTGTCATTCTGGCCCTGCTGCTCAACTGGCTCGGCGTTCCCGCCCTGGCGTTCTGTCTGGGCATGTTCATTCCGCTGTCGCTCAACACCCCCCTGTTGGTGGGTGGCGCCATAGCGTGGTTCATTGGCCGTTCATCAAAGGACAAAGCCGTTTGCGACGCCCGCCGCGACCGTGGAACACTGATTTCTTCTGGTTTGATCGCCGGTGGCGCGCTGTTCGGAGTGTTCGCCGCCATGACCCGTTTCTTCGGCTTTGAATATGTCGCCGGCATTCCCGCCGTCAATCTCCAGATCTACGGCTGCATTGCCTACGCGCTGCTCATAGCCTATCTCATCATCGACTGCTACCGCGCTAAAAAATAACCGCGCACGGTCAACATAATCCGAGGGTGTGTGGTGTGACTGACACCGCACACCCTTGAATATATTCCCCCACCCCACACCTATCGTCAACACGCATGGATTCTGTCAACAAACAGATATTGAAACTCGCCGTACCCTCGATTGTGGCCAACGTGACCACCCCGCTGCTGGCATTGGTCGACACTGCCGTGACCGGTCACATGGGTTCACCGATGTTCATCGCTGCGATAGCAGTCGGAGGCACCATCTTCAACATGCTCTACTGGCTCTTCGGATTCCTACGCTCAGGCACCGGCGGACTGACCGCCCAACGCTACGGAGCCGATGATCTGCCCGAAGCCCACAACATTTTGCGACGTTCGCTGGTCATAGCCCTGGCCATCGGCGCGGTCATCATCGTGTTGCGGAAACCGGTGCTGTCGCTGACACTGCTCATTATGGACGTCGACGCCCCCACGGCACAGCTCGTTGACCTCTATTTCAGTATCACGGTGTTCGGAGCGCCGGCCGTTCTGGCCACCTACGCCCTGGCGGGATGGTTCATCGGCATGCAAAACACCCGCTATCCCATGTGGACCTCCCTGCTTATAAACATTGTCAACATAGCCATCAGCCTGACAGCAGTCTACGTTTTCAATTGGGGACTGGCCGGAGTGGCGGCCGGAACACTCGCGGCGCAGTGGTCCGGAATGCTATTCTCACTGTTGCTCACACGCCGCTACCACATCAATCTGCTGCGGAACACATCGCCCGCCCCGCTGTTCACCCTCAAGGCCATGCGGCGGTTCTTCTCGGTCAACACCGACATTTTCCTGCGCACCGTCTGCCTGATAGCCGTCACCGTTTGGTTCACCAGGCAAGGAGCCGAACAGGGCACGGTGATGCTCGCCGTCAACACCCTGCTGATGCAGTTTTTCATCATGACAAGCTATGTCACCGACGGTTTCTCATTCGCCGCCGAAGCGCTCACCGGAAAATATGTGGGCAGCGAAAACCCACCGATGGTGCGGCTCACCGTGCGACGGTCGCTACTTTGGGGTGGAGCGCTGTCGCTATGTTTCACATTGATATATATGTTCGGAAGCACACCCTTTCTGGAACTCCTGAGCGACGACCCGCAGGTGATTGCCGCCGCACATCCGTTCCGCTTCTGGACAATGCTGATTCCGCTGGCCGGATTCAGTGCGTTCATCTGGGACGGAGTGTTCATCGGAGCAACCCGCACCAAGCCGCTACTGCTGTCAATGTTCATAGCCATGGCCACATTCTTCCTGATGCATCAAACCCTGAAACAATCCATGGGCAACAACGCCCTTTGGCTCGCCTTCATAACCTACCTGATGGTGCGGGGTATTGTCCTGACCATCGTCTACAAGGTGCGGTTCAGGTCATTCTTCCCATACCATAAATAAAGTAAATCGGAGCAACCCATCAACGACAGGCAGCTCCGATTTTTTTTATCCGCATAAGCCCGTCAGGGCCGACAATAATCTCTATTACTTTAATATGGAATCAATCAGGTCAATCTCCTCCTGCGAGAACGTAGTGTTGCGGATCGCCTGCAGATTGCTCCTGAGCTGCTGCTCGGAGCTGGCGCCGACAAGCACCGAAGTGGTTCTGACGTCCGACAATATCCACGACAGCGCCATCTGAGCCAACGACTGTCCGCGTTCACCCGCCAGACGATTCAACCGCTCCAACCGCGACAGCAAATCCGGAGTAAGAGCCTCGGCAGTCAGATGAGCCCCGCGTGCGGCCCTGGAGTCAGCCGGCAAAGCGCCGTTAAGATACCTGTCAGTCAGCAGCCCCTGGGCCAGAGGTGAAAACGAAATAAACCCGGTGCCATTGCCGGCCGCCGTTGAAATACACCCATTATCCATCGGCTCACGGTCAAGGATGTTGTAACGGTCCTGGAGCAACAGACAATGACACTCATGGCTGTCGAGATACTTCAGCCCTTTCTCCAACTCAGCCTGGGGCCACCGCGAGATTCCGACATAAAGCGCCTTGCCACCGCGCACAATGTCGACCAACGCGCGCAACGTCTCCTCTATGGGAGTGTGAGGGTCGAAACGGTGAACATAGAACAGATCGACATAATCCAGATTCATACGGCGCAGACTCTGGTCGAGCGAGGCCATCAGATACTTCCGCCCGCACCAGTTGCCATAAGGACCGGGCCACATGTCGTAGCCCGCCTTGGTCGACACGAACAGCTCATCACGGTAAGGTGCGAACGAACCCTTCATCATACGTCCGAACGTCTCCTCGGCGCTTCCATAAGAAGGACCATAGTTATTTGCCAGGTCGAAATGGGTGATTCCGTTATCGAACGCGAAATGCAGAATCCGTCGGCTTCGGTCAAAAGGCACGGTGTCACCGAAATTCTGCCACAGCCCGAGCGAAATCTCAGGCAAAAGAATGCCGCTGCGTCCCGCCCGGCGATACTTCATGACATCGTCACCCCCATAGCGGCGGTCCGATGCCTTATACACATCATTTATCATATCAGTCATTTTGAGGGTGTTAATCCATGACATGCCGGCAACCGACATATCTGAAAAAAGGAGTCAGGCAAAAACTCACCTAACTCCTTCATTCTTGTTGTCTTACCTGGATTCGAACCAAGACAGGCAGAACCAAAAACTGCAGTGCTACCATTACACCATAAGACAATCCTATCGCCCAGGTTACCCTAAAGCACTGCAAAGTTACAAACTTTTTTTCATTTCACCAAATTTTCGTCAGGATTATTGACTAACTAACAATCCAAAGGGGACCGATAAGGAGAATCCAATTATAATTAATTTTCATTCAGCATAATATTGTAGATGCAGTAATGGATATGGTTTCCCCTCGCTGTCAACAGATGATCGACCGATTTCTAAGAGTGTGTTTACTTTTAACTTCGGTTAAGATTGAGAGGCGTTTTAGAGGGATTTTTGCAAGTTGATGAAGGAGCGATGCGGGCATCGCAACTGAAGAAACTTGGCAAAAATCACCTAAAAAGACCTCAAGATTAACCGAAAATGAAAACTTCTCATGTAATGTGTTAAAAGTAAACACACTCTAAATCCCTTGTCGATATAGAAACCTATGGCCTGTGTTTTGCTCATTGACATCAACATCACCGACTACCCTATCTTCACAACAACGCGATGAACTCTCTATCATAGAAAAGTTCATCGCGTTACCAATATACCGGTGTCTTATGATAATATCAGGATGATACGGTCAACGGACGAGGATTTTATTTGTAAGATTATTGAGTTGAATAAAATAGACGCCCGGAGCGAGATGAGTGAGTTTAAGGGTCTTGGCCATAGGGACATCAATTGCATCAGTCGAACAGATACGGCCGGTCATGTCATATATGACAAGAGTACCCGTTTGAGGACAATCGACAGAAAGGATACCGTTACTGATATTTACAGGGAGTATGCTATCGTCTATGTTATCAGCTCCGGGGAATGTAACACCTTCTGAGTCATCATAAATATACCGGGCGCTCAACACTTTGATTTCAAATTCCTGGCCCTTTGTTGAGTTGCCCATAGTAAATTTAAGGTTTGAGAATGTCAGTGGATAATAAGTATTGTCGTTATGGTCGGCAATTTTATCAAAGGGAGCAGTCACCACGATGGTTTTATCAGCCGTGAGAGTCGTGTCTTTAAAGATATGAAAAGTGCCACGGTCGCCATGTCCATTGATATATGCGAGATTTAATCCGGTGACAGGAGCATTGCCGGGATTTAACTCGATAGAAATTGCTTTAGGTATGCCAAAGGTCTTAAATTTATCCTTTGGGGTAATCGTAATGCCGGCTCCACGGGCAGTTCCTGTACCGGTGTAATTGATTTTCCATCCATCAGTTCCGAGAGGGACGAGTTTGGTACCCGAGCCACCGGTCTGTTTAATAGACCAGGAGGCAATCTCATCGGTTGTGGCAAAGGGATAAGATGAGCCGTCAACAGATTGGTTGATAAGAGTCACGACTCCATCAAAGTTATCAGTAGTGCCGGTAAGTGTTGTAGTGCCATTGAGAGCTCCACCTCGCACATATCCGTTGTTATATATGGCAATATCGCTATCGGCACCGGTCCATGGGATGACCGCAGGGTCTATGTCATAGGTGAAGCGTCCGAGGGGTGCACTCATGCGCAGTGGCCACTCACGACGATTATTTATAATATATGTGTCATAGTCGAGCGAGTAGCTACTACTGACTGTCATCACAGTCTGCTCGGTTTTAATTCCACCGGGATATTCGGCATAGATCTTGCCGGCGCATACTTTACCCGAGGCCACAAATTCGCCACGTTCATTGATTGTTCCCACCTCGGGATCACAGCTCAGGGTAACATTATCGAGGTCGTGGGAAATCAACAGCCCATATTGATTATAAGCATAAACGGCAGGGCGGAATTTAGCCAACACGGGGACACGGAAAGCTCGTGGCTCAAAGGCTATGCTTGCAATAGCGTCATCATCTGGAGCAGTAGAATAGAATATCACCCCATTGCCCACGGCACGTTCGGCGTTATCCGAAGGATGGTTCATCTGAGTACCGTCCACGACGACACACGATGAGCCTCCGCCATCGAGGTTGATGCCATCCCAGGCACCGAGCCACTGTAATACACGGCCTTCATCGTCGAGGTCTATGCCGGCTGATGCCGTTGAGCGACCGTCTACAACTACCGAATATAAGGTTTTACGGTCTTGGGATATACCCATAAATGTGCGTGGGTGTAAAGCAGGATCACCTATATTGGTAAGCTGTCCGTCCTTAAGGATGATATGCCCGCTACCTCCGATAGCCTCACGGAATGAGGTGATGTCAGCATAGTTAGGCATAGATGACGATAAATGAAGAGTTATTTTTTGACCCGGCACGAGAGCGGCAAGATAATCGGACGATGACCCGAGGCCATGCAATACAGCACCGTTTTCAGGTATCTCGGCCTGCCCAGGATTGTCAACCACTCTCTCGACAACCATGACAATATCTTTATTAAGCGGAAATGAAACAGCTCCACCATCAGGTGCAAGATAAGCGAGCTTGCCACCGGTAGACGCGCTGTTCATCGACTTTCCAAAAGCCGGCGTATATAACGACAACTGATTGGCACGTGTCGCGGGTTCCCACTCAAGGCGTAGTTGATTTACAGTATGCAGACGTGTCTCTACACCGTCGGCACGTCGTGCAGTGGCATTAAAATTTACATAATCAATCATCGGCACGTTATCACCTGACATAACCAACAGTGGTTTTCCGGTAGCATTGAAAATACATTCACCGGCCGAGTACAGACCCATACGTGACATACCGGCCTCTCCATTGGCCGTTGTGTAGAAATCACCGTTGTGCGCCGCGACACTGCGCCGTCCGGGAGCATCCTTACGCGCGAAAACCGACGTCGGACATTCCCCTCCCAAGGCGGCATCGCCACCGTTCCAAGTCTCCATGTGAATGTAGGGGTTGGAAATATCCACTTCAAGAACAAATATATCCATTGGTCTCATCGGAACACGATAACGGGCATAAGTCGTGCCCGGACCAATACTGTGTTTAATGGTCAACGTGTCAACCTCATATTCTTGGGAGTTAACATAAATGTTTTTACCTGAGGTTGACTGCCATGATAACGCCATTGAGGCGATAAGCATTAAGGGTAAAGTTAGTCTCATGAGTATTTGTTGTTTAAGGCTTGAATTAGCAACAAAGTTATAACATTCATACCGCTCAACAAAATATTTAGAGACAAATCACAGGCAACGCGCGGATTAATCTGATTCCAGAGGGGATCAAAGGGGATCAAGCGGCCAAAATCAACAATAAAAATACTAAATACTCCATTCAAAATCCAAAATTCAACACTATCGCCCCCTCTCCCGGACACCAATTATGGAAAAACTATCAGTATTCAGCCCGTGAAATATGCAAAAAATAATTAATAGGGAAAAAATTCTTTATTTAAATGATGATTAGAGCAAAATATTTAGTAACTTTGCATCGGAAAAAGAAGATTTTTACCGACAATAAATAAACATACAACTATATAACAAAAATCATTACGAAAAAATGAGCAACATTGATTTAACACAGTATGGTATCACCGGTGCCAAGGTGATCTACAATCCCTCTTGGGACGAACTGAACAAAGCCGAACTCGACAGCAACCTCACCGGCTACGAAAAAGGTCAGGACACTGAACTCGGCGCTGTAAACGTAATGACCGGTATCTACACAGGCCGTTCTCCCAAAGACAAATTTTTCGTAAAGGATGACACTTCCGCTAACACCATCTGGTGGACTTCCGATGAGTACAAAAACGACAACAAACCCATCACTCCCGCCACTTGGACCGTGCTCAAAGGCATCGCTGACAAAGAGCTCTCTGACAAAACTCTCTACGTTGTCGACGCTTTCTGCGGCACTAACCCCGACACCCGTCTGGCCGTTCGCTTCATCATGGAAGTAGCATGGCAGGCTCACTTCGTTAAGAACATGTTCGTTCGTCCTTCTGAGGAAGAACTCAAAAACTTCAAACCCGACTTCGTGGTTCTCAACGCTTCTAAAGCTAAAGTTGAAAACTGGAAAGAACTCGGCATCAACTCTGAAACCTGCGTCGCTTTCAACCTCACCGAACGCATGCAGCTCATCATCAACACCTGGTACGGCGGTGAAATGAAAAAAGGTATGTTCTCTATCATGAACTACTACCTCCCCCTCAAAGGTATGGCTTCTATGCACTGCTCTGCCAACACTGACCTCAACGGCGAAAACACCGCCATCTTCTTCGGTCTGTCAGGCACAGGTAAAACAACCCTTTCAACCGACCCCAAACGTCTCCTCATCGGTGACGACGAACACGGCTGGGACGACAACGGTGTATTCAACTTTGAAGGCGGCTGTTATGCTAAGGTTATCAACCTTGACAAAGAATCTGAGCCTGACATCTACAACGCAATCAAGCGT
>JAXJVW010000096.1:0-2506 GCA_036308365.1 Muribaculaceae bacterium | reverse complement strand
TGAGGGCAAGTAATGCCTTTACGTTGCCTTCGTCAACCTTTGCGATGAGAGCGAAGTGGGTGAGGTTTCTTTTCTGCTTCTTGGTCTTCTTGGTTAAGATGTGACTCTTGAACGCATGTTTTCTTTTGATCTTTCCTGATCCGGTAAGGGCGAACCTCTTTTTGGCACCGGAGTTAGTTTTAATCTTGGGCATTTTTTAATTTTTAAAATTATTAATTCGAGTTACTATCTGATGGGCCGACACGCAGCCCTGTGATATTCTTATTTCTTTTTCGGTGAAAGCATGATGATCATGCGTTTACCTTCAAGCAGCGGCATCTGCTCCACTTTTCCGTATTCTTCGAGATCGTTTGCGAAACGGAGCAGCAAAACTTCGCCTTGCTCTTTGAACAGGATTGAACGTCCTTTGAAAAACACGTAGGCTTTGACCTTTGAGCCTTCCTGAAGGAAGCTGATTGCATGTTTCAACTTGAAGTTGTAGTCATGATCGTCGGTCTGAGGTCCGAACCTGATTTCCTTTACCACCACTTTCGTTGCTTTGGCTTTCTGTTCTTTCTGACGTTTCTTCTGTTGATAAAGGAACTTCTGATAGTCCAGAATTTTACATACGGGAGGTTGTGCGGTGGGAGATATTTCAATAAGGTCGAGACCCATTTCATCGGCCATTCGCAATGCTTCCTGAATGGTGTAGACACCATTTTCAACGTTGTCGCCAACGATTCGAACCTCACGGGCGCGGATACGTTCGTTAATTACATAGGCGTCGCGTTCGTTTCTTTTGTTGTCGACACGTCGTCCTTGCGGAGCCCCGCCGTTACGCTGGGGTTGCTGGGGATTATTTATAGGTTTTTTCTCCATTCAGGATTTTATTCGTTAGTCATTGCTTTTACTTCAGCGTTCAAATTTTCTGCAAAGGTAGTAATTTTCATCGAACCTTTATCACCTTCGCCCTGTTTTCTTACAGAAATTTCGTCATTTTCTGCTTCTTTTTCACCTACGATGAGCATATAGGGTATTCTTTTGAGTTCGTTGTCACGAATTTTCTTTCCTATTTTCTCATTTCGGTCATCAACTTCCACGCGTATGTCGGCTTCTTCAAGTTGCTGTTTCACCTTGTAGGCATAGTCGTTGAATTTTTCACTGATGGGCAGAATAACTGCCTGTTCAGGAGCGAGCCATAATGGGAATCGTCCGGCTGTGTGTTCCAGCAGAACGGCTACGAAACGTTCCATTGAACCGAAGGGTGCACGGTGGATCATCACGGGACGGTGTTTCTGGTTGTCCGATCCGGTGTATTCCAGTTCAAATCGTTCGGGCAGATTGTAGTCTACCTGGATTGTTCCGAGCTGCCAACGGCGTCCGATAGCATCCTTGACCATGAAGTCGAGTTTGGGTCCGTAGAAGGCGGCTTCACCGAGTTCCTTGCGGGCTTTCAGTCCTTTTTCCTCACAAGCTTCTATGATAGCGTTTTCTGCCAGATGCCAGTTTTCGTCGCTACCAATGTATTTTTCTTTGTTTTTAGGATCACGCAGTGAGATTTGCGCTTCGAAGTTCTCGAATTTAAGCGCTTTGAAGATGAAGAAGATGATGTCCATCACTTTCAGGAACTCATCCTTGATTTGCTCAGGGGCGCAATAGATGTGGGCGTCGTCCTGAGTGAATCCACGCACGCGTGTCAAGCCATGAAGCTCGCCGCTCTGTTCGTAGCGGTAGACAGTTCCGAATTCGGCCAGACGCAAGGGGAGTTCGCGGTAGCTGCGGGGTGATGAGCGGAAAATTTCGCAGTGGTGAGGACAGTTCATCGGCTTGAGCAGATACTCCTCGCCTTCTTCAGGGGTGTGGATGGGCTGGAATGAATCCTTGCCATATTTTGCGTAGTGTCCTGATGTCACATAGAGCATTTTATTACCTATGTGGGGAGTGATCACTTGTTTATAGCCGTAGCGTTTCTGAATTTTGCGAAGGAACTGTTCGAGACGGTCGCGCAGTGCCGCACCTTTAGGCAACCACAGGGGCAGACCGGCGCCTACATTCTGTGAGAATGCGAAAAGTTCCATCTCCTTACCCAATTTTCTGTGGTCGCGCTTCTTGGCTTCCTCCATCAGAGCGAGATACTCATCGAGCATTTTCTTTTTCGGGAAGGTGATGCCATAAACGCGCACGAGCTGGGTGCGTTTTTCGTCACCGCGCCAATAGGCACCTGCGAGCGATGTGATTTTCACCGCTTTTATGGAAGCTGTGTTGGGGATGTGCGGGCCACGGCACAAGTCAGTGAAGGAACCTTGTGTATAGGTGGTTATGTGTCCATCCTCAAGTTCGCTGATAAGTTCGCACTTATATTCCTCGCCACGGTCGCCAAAGAGTTTCAGTGCGTCGGCCTTGGTTATGTCGGCACGCTTGATTTCTTCTTTACGCTGGGCAAGTTCCAGCATTTTCTTTTCTATTTTCGGGAATTCAGCCGCTGTGATCTCGTTATCACCGGGGTCGATATCGTAATAGAATCCAT
>JAXJVW010000095.1:0-12889 GCA_036308365.1 Muribaculaceae bacterium | reverse complement strand
GTATAGTTTTAATTTTCGTGGTAAAGTTAACTAAACTTTTTTGAATAAAAAAAATTATGATGAACTAACCCTAAAATTGCAAAAAACAAATATATAAAATAATTTTCAACAGTTACTTATGCCCAGAAAATTCTCTCATCATTCTTTGCCTTTACTCCGACGGTCTACATAACCATGCGCTGTCAATAGTTGCTCCATCTCACCTATTTCTCTTTTTCTTCACTCTTATCAACAAAATGTTCAAAACCTATTTTGATACTATCCAAAGCCACTTGCACCACCCTCTGTTTCTTCCATCCTTCCCTTTTTTGACCTATTTTTATAGCCCATATCGCCTGATTCTTAATTAACACTATTATTTACATGTTATCAACATGCCAATCAATTGATTGTGAAAGAATTAGTCATTTTATTAACATCATGTTCATAACCGAAATAAACACTATGTTCACAACTGTCAACAACTATTACTCAAATTTAGAATAACATCACTGTTAACAGCGTTTTCCACAACTTATTAACAACAAAATCTACTGAGCTACAGCATATTAATTACTTTATTAACACTATGTTTATAACCGCTTATCAACTCAATGTTGACAATGCCTAATAAGTATCTCTCAGAAATTAACTGCGCATTATTTTTGAGGATTTTTGGATTGATTTTTGATTTGCGAGGAAGGAGCTTAGCGAGCTAAGCGACTGATGAACAAATCAGAAAGCGGCCAAAAAGACCAAAAATAATCGTAGCTCGGAGAGTTACTTATAGTATTAATTAATTTTTGAGAGATACTTATAAAAATCACCGTATGCCAATCCCACTAACCCACCAAATAAATCACCATCAACAGCATATTAACATTAAATTTACAAATTATATACATCATAATTCATTAATAATAAGCGGATTAATCCACTTATCAACATAGTGTTAATAACATCACCCACACTTATAAACACACTTTCATCACCTAATTCATACATTCTGACCACCCATGTTGAAAAAATAATCATTCCCGGCGACTATTTTTCAAATCAACCTTCACAGATCCACAACCATGGAGCCACAATCCTTCCTCATCAAACAGACCTACTAATAATAAGTGTCGATAACATGTTCACAACCGTTGATAACATCTCAACAAAAAACAAATAAAAACATTTGGAAATTAGGTGACATCCATGCATATATACCTTTTTTCCATCCGGTCAAAATAGTTAGTAAAAACATTTGACATGCTTTTTAACGCACTTTTATTCATTTTTCATTACTCTCTTTCATTGTAATTTATTAACTTTGCACTTTATAAACATCATGTTCATAACATTCTTAAAGGCTTATTACTCAAAGGATAATGGTGTTGATAACATGTAAGGAGTCTTTTCTTCCGATTTTATAACTTAATATGCAACTTTTTACACCAAAAGTTATGACCGTTATCAACACCTGTTATTGATGTTATTTTAATTATCTTTTCAAAAAAATTTTTTTCAAATAATATAAAATGAATGTTGATAAAGGATACGTGGATGCTCCCGTGGAGGATTCTCTGGATTTGAAGAAGGAAATTGAGCGACTGAAAAAGGAGAAGAACGCCGTCATCCTCGCTCACTATTATCAGGACGGTGAAATCCAGGACCTCGCCGACTACATCGGCGACTCACTGGCCCTGGCGCAGATAGCCGAAAATCTCACCGCCGACATCATTGTCCTTTGCGGTGTCCACTTCATGGGGGAAACAGCGAAAATCATTTGTCCCGGAAAAAAAGTGCTCGTCCCGGATCTGAACGCCGGTTGTTCTCTGGCCGACAGCTGCGACGCTTCGGATTTTGAAAAATTCACCGCCGATCACCCCGACCATCTCGTCATTAGCTATGTCAACACTTCCGCCGCCGTGAAAGCTTTGACCGACATTGTGGTCACATCGTCTAATGCACGTAAAATTGTGGAATCGCTGCCCCGGGATCAGAAAATTATCTTCGGCCCTGACCGCAACCTCGGTAACTACATCAACAGCACCACCGGCCGCGACATGCTGCTGTGGAACGGCGCCTGCCATGTCCATGAACAGTTCTCGCTTGAAAAAATTATTGAACTGAAACGCCAGTATCCCGAAGCGAAACTCCTGGTGCACCCCGAATGTAAAAAAACTGTGGTGATGCTCGCCGACAAGGTGGGTTCTACCGCAGCCCTGCTCGACTTCGCCAAGAACGACTCCGCCCGGCAGTTCATAGTGGCTACGGAAAGCGGTATTCTCCATGAAATGAAAAAGGCTTGTCCTGATAAAACTTTCATTCCGGCTCCCCCCGAGGACTCCACTTGCGCTTGCAACAACTGCAACTTCATGAAACTGAACACACTGAAAAAACTCTATAACACCCTCCGTTTCGAACAACCTGAAATCACTGTCGACCAACAGGTAGCCGAGAAAGCTATTCGACCAATCAGGCGTATGCTCGAAATGAGCAAGTGAAATAGACATGACTTATCAACACTCATCTGTTCATAACTCAACTTTAATCTCTCTCACCCATAAATAAGCTAAATAAAAAACAATCATCATAATGGAATACAACCACAGAGAAATAGAAGCCCGCTGGCAAAAATTCTGGAAAGACAACGACATTTACAAATGCGACATCGACAGAAAACGTCCTAAATTCTACGTGCTCGACATGTTCCCCTACCCCTCTGGTGCCGGTCTGCATGTGGGTCACCCGTTAGGTTACATAGCCTCGGACATCTACTCACGCTACAAACGTCTCAATGGTTTCAACGTGCTCCATCCTATGGGCTACGACGCCTACGGGCTCCCCGCTGAACAGTATGCCATCCAAACCGGTCAGCACCCCGAGGTAACCACCCGGCAAAACATTAACCGCTATCGGTCGCAGCTCGATAAAATAGGTTTCAGCTACGACTGGTCGAGAGAAATTAAAACTTGCGACCCTGAATTCTACAAATGGACCCAGTGGGCTTTCATGGAAATGTTCAACCACTACTATGATAAAACCGCCGACAAGGCCATGCCGGTGGCCGACCTCGTGGCTCATTTCGAAAAATATGGTTCGGAAGGTGTCAACGCCGTATGCTCCAAGGAATTGAATTTCACCCCCGCTCAGTGGGCCGAAATGGATGAAAAACAAAAAAGCGACACCCTGATGAACTATCGTATTGCCTATCTGGGCAACACAATGGTCAACTGGTGTCCTGAACTCGGAACCGTACTCGCCAACGACGAGGTGAGCGAGGGTGTCTCTGTCCGTGGAGGCTACCCCGTTGAACAGAAACTCATGTACCAGTGGTGTCTCCGTGTGTCGGCCTACGCCCAACGTCTGCTCGACGGTCTCGATGATCTTGACTGGACCGACTCGCTCAAGGAAACTCAACGCAACTGGATCGGTCGTTCTGAAGGGGCCGAAATGCGTTTCCACATCGATAACTCCGACATCGACCTCGAAATTTTCACCACAAGGGCCGACACGGTCTTCGGTGTGACTTTCATGGTTCTCGCTCCCGAAAGCAAATATGTCGACATCATAACAACACCCGAACAGAAAAAAGCCGTCAACGACTACATCGACTCAATCAAACACAAAACCGAACGGGAGCGCATGATCGACAAAAAAGTAACCGGCGTTTTCACCGGAGCTTATGCCATCAACCCGCTCAGCGGTAAAAAAATCCCAGTTTGGGTAAGTGACTATGTGCTCGCCGGTTACGGAACAGGCGCTATCATGGCCGTTCCAGCCCACGACAGCCGCGACTATGCTTTCGCCCGCCACTTCAACCTCCCTGTCATACCTCTGATCGAAGGGGCCGACGTCTCCGAACAATCTTTCGACGCTAAGGAAGGTAGAATGATAAACTCCGAAGGTCCTGAACTCAATCTCAACGGACTGGAAGTGAAGGAGGCCATCGCGCGTACAAAAATCTTCATTGAGGAAAAAGGTATTGGTAAGGTGAAAGTGAACTTCCGCCTGCGCGACGCCATTTTCTCACGTCAGCGCTACTGGGGCGAACCTTTCCCCGTTTACTACAAAGAAGGAATTCCAACCATGATGCCCATGGAGAAACTCCCCCTGCTGCTCCCCGAAGTCGACAAATATCTCCCAACGGAATCAGGCGAACCACCCCTGGGGCGTGCCGCTAACTGGAAAACCGAGGAGGGCTACCCAATAGAACTCAACACCATGCCCGGATTCGCTGGCTCTTCAGCATACTATCTCCGCTACATGGATCCGCGTAACGACCAGGCGCTCGTGAGCGACGACGCCAACAGCTACTGGCGTAACGTCGACCTATACATCGGTGGAACAGAACACGCAACCGGCCACCTGATCTACAGCCGTTTCTGGAACAAATTCCTCTTTGACTTAGGCAAAGTTTGCGAACCCGAACCTTTCCGTAAACTGATTAACCAAGGTATGATACAGGGCCGAAGCAACTTCGTCTACCGCATAAAGGACACAAACACTTTCGTCTCCGTAGGAATCAAGGATAACTACGACGTCACTCCTATTCACGTCGACGTGAACATCGTCTCTAACGACATCCTCGATTTGGAACGCTTCCGCCAATGGCGTCCTGAATTCAAAACCGCTGAATTCATCCTTGAAGATGGTAAATATATCTGTGGCTACGCCGTCGAAAAAATGTCCAAATCAATGTTCAACGTCGTTAACCCCGACGACATCGTCGACCGTTACGGCGCCGACACTCTCCGTCTCTACGAAATGTTCCTCGGGCCGCTCGAACAGAGCAAACCCTGGGACACCAACGGAATCGACGGCGTCAACCGTTTCCTCAAAAAACTCTGGGGACTGTTCTACAAAAACGACACTCTGACAGTCAACGACGCCGAGCCTACACCCGAAAACCTCAAAACACTCCATAAATTGATCAAGAAGGTGGGAACCGACATAGAGAATTTCTCGTTCAACACCTCGATCAGCGCATTCATGATAGCCCTCAACGAACTGTCACAGCAGAAATGCACCTCGCGCGAGGTTCTCGCTCAATATCTCATTGTTCTCGCTCCCTTCGCTCCCCACATAACCGAGGAACTGTGGCACGCTATCGGTTGCGAAGGCTCGATATGCAACGCCGTATGGCCTGAATACAACGAAGATTATCTCAAGGAGTCAACCGTTAAAATGGCCGTATCGTTCAACGGTAAAGCCCGGTTCACAATCGAAGTGCCTGCCGACATGCCTGCCGACGAAGTGCAGAAAATAGCTCTCGCCGACCAGTCAGCCGCCAAATGGACCGACGGCAAAACAATTCGCAAAGTAATCGTGGTGCCCGGAAAAATTGTGAACATCGTCGTTGGTTAATTTCACTCCCCGTTTTTATTAAAGCGTGTTAAATATCTCTCCTCGACGACACTCCCAAAATAAATCAGTCTATCTTACGTTATATAAATAGTGAAAAAACTGGTATTTGCTACTAATAATTCGCATAAACTGGAAGAGATTCGCCGAATCCTCGGCGAATCCTTCACAGTTATGTCTCTCCGCGATATTGGCTGCTTCGACGACATCCCTGAAAATGAACCCACCATTCAAGGAAACGCGATTGCTAAAGCACAATGGGTTAAGGAAAAATACGGCTACGACTGTTTCGCCGACGACACCGGTCTCGAAGTCGACGCTTTAGGGGGTGAACCCGGTGTGCACTCCGCACGCTACGCCCCCGGACAAGGTCACGACTCGCTGGCTAACATGAATCTGTTGCTCCGGAACCTCCAAGGTAAGCAAAACCGAAACGCTCGCTTCCGCACCGTCATCGCTCTCGCGCAAGGCGACGAAATCCTGACTTTCGAAGGCATATGCCCGGGCCACATAACCCTGCAACCGGCTGGCGACAGCGGGTTCGGCTACGACCCCATTTTCATTCCCGAAGGCGACAACCGTACTTTCGCACAACTTTCGCCCGATGAAAAAAACGCCGTCAGTCATCGCGGACGTGCCACTGTTAAACTTATCAACCATCTTAAAAATGTTTAAAAATCTATTACTATTTTTGTCGATCCTGCTTCCTTCGTTAGCATCGGCTCAGACGCTGCTCGGAAGCTGGAACTTTCATGCGCCATTCGCGGGAGTGCAGTCTATGGTGGACACCCCCGATAAAGTTTACTACGTGTCGAAAGGCGCTCTTTTCTCTTACGACAAGGAAAACCAGGAATCATACACCTTCACCACAAGCAACTCCCTCAACGACTCCGGTATCAGCAACATATACTACAATCCCGAAGCCAAATACCTGCTCGTGGCATACTCTAACGGTAACATCGACCTCGTCTACGACAACGGCAAAATCATAAACATGAGCGACATCAAGGACGCGGTACTGACTTCGCTCAAAAACATCAACGGTGTTTCTTTCGTCGACGGTTTGATTTTCATCGCGACGGACTTCGGTGTGGTAATAGCCGACGAAACCTCCCACACAGTTAAGGAATCCGGCATATACAACACAAAAATCAACTCATTCACCAAAGTTGGCGAAAACTACCTGTTCGCAAAAGCCGACGGAATATGGGCTACCGACGCGAAAAACAGAATCAACAACATCGGCAATTTCAAAAAAATCTATCCCAACGAAGTGTTTGAAATCCTGCCTCTCGATTCTGACACAAAAGCTGTCATTCGTCCAAAATACGACCTCTCGCTCATTGAATTCAACTTCAACGAAAACACATATAAAAACTTAGGCTCTTTCGGACCATCCAACGCATTCACTAACCACTTCAACCCTTACGCCGACGGTTTCTACAACTCTAACGGCAAACTCATCGGGTTCGTGGCTAAGGACGGTTCATCAGTCTCAAACAAAGCGATTCCCGCTTCAACACCCATCTACAACCAGCCCCTGGCTTTCTGGAAAGGAACAGAAAACATCTGGACCTCAAGTACTAAAGGTATTGCAAACGCCGAATGGGACGGTAAAAATTCAGTCACTTTCCTGACCGACTATTTCGCCCCGGGATCATTCTCCGTAAGCCCCGTCGACATACTCAAACGCGACAACTTCGGACGAGTCTACGCAACAACAATCAGCAACACCCGCCGCACCGGAGCCGTCTACGCCCCATCCGACGAATACCCCACACGTAAGGCAACCAACATAAACATCATCGACAAGGATGGATCAATAGCTAACATCGCCCCCGACAACATGCTCAACCCCTACTCCATCCGTCGCTTCACTGCCTACGCACCCACCGTGAACAAAGACCCAGGTAACATGGCCATGGGCATCAGCGTGACACCCCACCCCACCGACCCCGACATAATGTTCGTCAGCAACCGCTACGACGGCCTCTACAAAGTCTCCGCTACCGATGGTTGCCTCTATCTCTACGGAACCGACAACAGCCTAATCTCATGGGACGAATGGCAGTCCTACGTCGGCTACACCGAATTCGACCGTAAAGGCAACCTCTGGGTGGCGCAATACGTCAACCCCGACGTTCACGACCGTAACACAAACCTACTTATGCTCCCCGCCGATAAAGTCGACAAACCCGAAACAACAAAGGACGACTGGGTGGCCATCGAAACCGACCTCGAAATAGGCATCGACCCAATGCTGACCGTTTGCAAAAACAGCAACATCATAGCCCTTTACTCAAGTAACGGCGAGGAAGACGGCGGTATAGTGTTCTACGACACCCGTGGAACCATCTCAACTTCCGACGACCGGCAGCAGCGCTACACAACCTACGTCGACCAGGACGGCAAAATCTTCGCCCCCATTCGAATAATCTGCATAACCGAAGTAGAAAACGGAAAACTCTGGGTCGGAACCGACGACGGTATATTCGAAGTCACTAACCCCGAGTCTATGATAGGCGAAGGACGCATAAACAGGATTAAAGTCCCGCGCAACGACGGTACCGGTCTCGCCGACTACCTCATGAACAGCCAGCTCGTAATGGACATAGCCATGGACGCGTCTAACAACAAATGGATAGCGACACTCGACGGCGGTCTGTTCCAGGTCAGCGCCGACGGACGAACAATCCTGCAAAACTTCACCAAGGACAACTCAGCCCTGTCATCAAACACAATCCTCAGCGTCGAATGCAGCCCCGTCAGCAACGTGATCTACGTCGGAACAAACGACGGCCTCTTCGAATACCAGTCAACATCCGCTCCCGCCGAAGCTGACTACTCTAACGTGATCGCCTACCCCAATCCCGTCCGTCCCGACTACTCCGGTTGGATAACCGTCAAAGGTCTAATGGCAAACTCACTCGTCAAAATAACTGACACCGCAGGCAACATCGTCGCACAAGGAACCTCCGACGGCGGAATGTTCACATGGAACGGTTGCAACTTCAACGGCGAACGCGTACGCACAGGCGTATACTTCGTCTATGCCTCCCAGTCTGGCGACATGGGCAACAGCGCCGTCGTAACTAAAATTATGATTGTCAAATGAACGTAACCCTGAAATATATCGACGACGACGACAAATGCTACGGCCTCGTCGGAACTGCCGTAGGTATGCTCATCTACGACTGCGAAGATAACCTGCTGGCTCTCTCTGTCGATGAAAACGACCCCGACAAGGCCATATCACTCGTGGCCGAACTCTATTTCTCCGGTAACCCCTCAATGTCGGCGAAAGTGGTGTGGAACAACCTCATCAAACAATATGAAATGATGATCGGAATGACAATCTCCAACTATCTCTGCCGGGTACTGGTCCACCGGAAACTATCATCCGTCGACCCCTTCGAGAAAAACCTCCTCCGACAGACTATCGTTGAGGAAGGTCACGACACCTGCCAGCTCGACGACGACGAAATCGACGAAATGTTCAACAAAGGCTACAACTACCTCCACAGAATCTTCACCCACTCGGCTGTCCAGCAAATTGTCCACAGATTCGCCGAAAACCTGCGGTCCGCCAGAACTATGGACCACGACGAAATCGAACGGCAGCTCGCGCCACTCCGCTCACTTTAATTTTATTTCAAATACACTTTGACACAGCCCGCACAATGTCCAGAATGCATCGTGCGGGCTATATGTTTCTATCCATAAAAAAAAATGGTAAATATACCTTGACAATCAAAAATAATTATTGTATATTTGCAACATGGATACTCAAAAACAACACGACATAATTGGTAGAATTAAATACCTGATTAAACGCAGCGGTAAATCTCAGGCCGAATTCGCCCGCATGCTGTCTATTGACCCATCCAATCTCTCTAAACATCTCAGTGGTAAACTTACCGTGTCTGACTCGCTCATTAACCGAATCGTCGTCGACATGGGCGTAAGCAAACAATGGCTCAAGGATGGCGAGGACACCCCGTTCAGCAAAAACGCCGGCGTGGCCCTCCCTTTGCTCGACCTCGCCGCCGCCCCATCCCCCCAAACAACCGGAATCCCGGTCTACGACATCGACGTGACGGCCGGTTGCACTCCCCTCGAAGCTCAGCTGACGGCCGATTCTATAACCGGATACCTCTCGCTCCCGCGCATCGCCCGCGACGCCCTCATCGTACGCGTCAGCGGCGACAGCATGACCCCCGACATCATCGACGGCGGTATGATCGCTATCCGTCCAATTACCAACGTCGACACAATCTTCTGGGGACAAATCTACGTCGTGGTGACCCCTGACTTCCGACTCGTGAAATACGTCAGAAAACACCCCTCGAACCCCGACATAGTCGTTCTCCACAGCGCTAACCCTTTCTACGACGATATGGAAATACCACGCACTGACATCCGGGCAATGTTCCGCGTCGAAGCAATCATAAACTGTAAAATCTGCGGCTAACTATCTCTCAGAATTTAACTACGCATTATTTCTCGGAGAGTTACTTATAGTATTAATTAATTTTTGAGAGATACTTAATATAAACAAAACCATCCAATCCCCATAAACAACAAAAGAGTTACCTCACGGCAACTCAATTCGTTCAACCAATCATTATCACATTTCTTGCAATGGAAAAGTATCCTTTCATCTTCTCTAACAATCGTCCCGAACTTTTGGTTCATAAAGGATAACTTTTTTTTCATCCACGCATTTTTTCTATAAATCACATAACATCTTCAATCATGATCAACTTACAAAAAGGACAACGCCTCGAACTCGGCGCAACTCTCCGCAACGTGGGCGTAGGACTCGGCTGGGACCCCAACCGTAACGGCGGACCCGACTTCGACCTCGACGCCTCAGCTTTCCTGATTTCTGAAAACGGTAAAACCCCTCAGGATGAATTCATGGTGTTCTACAACAACCCTGAGTCCCCCGACGGTGCCGTGAAATCTTCCGGCGACGACACAACCGGCGGTAACTCCGACGGCGGCGACGACGAAACCCTAACCGTCGACCTCGATAAAGTCGACCCGCGCATCAACGAAATCATCTTCACCGTGACTATCCACGACTCTGAACAACGCCGTCAGAACTTCGGTCAGGTCCGCAACTCCTACATCCGCATCTACAACGAACTGACAGGCGAGGAAATCGCAAAATACGACCTCGACGAGGACTTCTCCATCGAAACCGCCGTCGAATTCGGGCGACTCTACCGTCGTAACGGCCTCTGGAAATTCGAAGCTATGGGCAACGGTTTCAAAGGCGGACTCGAGGCTATGGTCAACAAATATGTCTATTGAAAAACTTTATTACCTATGGCTATAAATTTGGAAAAAAAACTACAGAAAGGCGAACGTATCAACCTTTCTAAGGATAACGGCGAAAATCTGACACGTTTCTGTGTCGGTTGCAACTGGGGTGCCATCTCTTCAGGCGGTTTCCTCGGAATGTTCAAGTCGCAAACCGACGTCGACCTCGACCTCAGCATGGTATGCTTCGACGACAACGGTAACATCCTCGACCACATATACTCTCCTCTCTACCGCCCCGAACTCCTCCAGAAATTCGGACTACCCGCCGGTAAACTCGACACTCTCGACAGAGCCATGCACCACTCGGGCGACGACCTCAAAGGCGACGCCGGAGGTGTCGACGACGGCCTCGACAATGAAATCATCACCGTCGACCTGACCCGCGTAAACCCTGCCATATCACAGATTTTCTTCTTCCTCAACAACTGCGGTAAGGAGGATTTCTCACAGATCCCCTACGCTTCTATCCGAATGTACGAGGGTACACCCGACCGTGTCGACCGTGTCTTCGCTTCCTACAACGTGGCCGCACAGCCGCAGTACGCCGGTAAACTCGCCCTGATAATGGGCAAACTCTACCGTCGCAACGGACAATGGCGCTTCGCTGCCATCGGCGACGCTTTCGACGATAAATTCCTCGGTTTCACAATCCATCGTATCGCTAAGGAATACGCTAAATAAATCGGAATACGCTAAATAAATCAATGAAAACTCTAAACTACAAAACTTGCGGCGTCTGCTCTCGAGCCATCGACATCGAACTTAACGATGACTCTACCGTAAAATCTGTCACCTTCCAGGGCGGTTGCCACGGTAACACACAGGGAATCAGCCTCCTCGTCAAGGATATGCCTGCCGATGAGGTCATCAAACGCCTGAAAGGAGTCAAATGCGGCAACAAGGCAACTTCTTGCCCCGACCAGCTCGCTTGCGCTCTCGAATCAATGAAATAACTCTGAACGCTATGTCGACCCTTCCCGAAGCTTTCGTGAACATGGCTCTCGACTCACTCGCCGACTTAACGGAGCCTCGACTGATGGTCGAGGCTCTCGCTACGTCGAGCCCTCAGGTGTCGGTCCGTGTCAACCCCCGTAAACCGGTCAATCTCCCGTGGACCACCGACGGACCCGTAGCCTGGTGTCCCAACGGACATTATCTCCCTGAACGCCCGCTGTTCACCCTCGCACCCGAACTCCATCAGGGGCGAATCTATGTGCAGGACGCTTCCTCGATGTTCATCCACCGCGTGATCGCTCAGCTAACATCCCCCGACAACCCCGTCACCTACCTCGACGCTTGCGCCGCTCCCGGAGGTAAAACAACAGCTGCAATCGATACCCTACCCGACCAATCGCTCGTCGTGGCAAATGAATATGACCCCCGCAGAGCCGCCGTGCTCCGCGAAAACCTCACCAAGTGGGGCTACCCCCACCTTGTGGTCTCGCAGGGCGACACAGCGCAATTCAGCCCCCTTGAAGGGATGTTCAACATCGTCGCCGCCGACGTCCCTTGCTCCGGCGAGGGTATGTTCCGAAAGGACCCCGAGGCGGTCCGTCAATGGACCCCGGCTCTGGTCAACGAATGTGTGGCTCGCCAAAAATCCATCATCTCCAACCTCTGGCCGGCCGTTGCCCCGGGTGGCTACCTGATCTACTCCACATGCACTTTCAACAAACATGAAAACGAGGAGCTAATCCAATGGATAATGGAGAATTTCAGCGCCCTCCCAGTGGAAATCAGCATCCCCGAAGGCTCGGGAATACTCCGCTCAGCAACCCCCTCTGGTGCGCCATGCTACCGCTTCATGCCCCATGCGCTCCGTGGCGAAGGGCTCTTCATGGCGGTCCTCCAGAAGTCACCTGACGACTCTGCCTCCCCGGCCTCCCAACGGAAAAAATCCCGTGACAAAGGGCGCGGTTCTGACAAACCTGCTCCCCAACTCGATAAATGCCGCAACTGGATCTCCGACCCCGACCAATTCACCCTCTCCCTGAACAACTCCCTGGTCACCGCATTCCCCAAAAGCTACGCCCAAACACTGCGAACGCTCCAAAATCATCTGCGCATAATCCAGACAGGCGTGGCCGTGGCAACCGTCAAAGGCTCTGACCTAATCCCGGAACACCCGCTGGCAATGTCTACCATCTTCCGCCACGACGCATTCCCGCACCTCGAAGTCCCTCTCCCCATCGCCATCGACTACCTCCGCCGCGAAGCCATAACC
>JAXJVW010000094.1:0-1378 GCA_036308365.1 Muribaculaceae bacterium | reverse complement strand
CGGTTCATGCTGGATTCAGGTCAGAGGACGCTACACCGCCGACGAAACCCCCTCGGAGGATTTCCTCCAGCAGCTTTTGGGCATTCCCGAAACCGTTTCCATCGTGTGTATTCTCACCTTCGGATATAAAAACGAGGAACGAAAACCCATGGACACCGAAAAACTCCTTTGGGAAAACGTTCATGTAGGACAATGGTAAAAAATCCCGATAATATTAAAATTGTATTTTTCGGTTCAGGAAACGTAGCGCACCATCTGGCTAAAGCTCTTGACCGGGTGGCCCACGTAGCCCAGATTTTCTCCCCTGACTTAAACCATGCCACAGAACTCGCCAACCAACTGCGCGACGCTCAACCCATAAACTCCCTCTCGCAAATAATCACCGACGCCCGGTTCTACATCATCTCGGTTAAGGACGATGCTGTCAAATCAATCGCGCAGAACGCCCCTCAAGTAACCCCCGACGCCATCTGGGCTCACACCTCCGGCTCTGTCCCGGCCGACGTGTTCAAAAACCATCGGCAAAACTACGGCGTGTTCTATCCTCTGCAGACTTTCAACCGCCATACACCAGTCGACTTCGCATCGGTGCCTATGCTCATTGAGGGTAACAACCCCGACTCGGCGCATAATCTGACCCGACTCGCTTCAATGATAAGCA
This sequence comes from Muribaculaceae bacterium, assembly GCA_036308365.1. Classification (GTDB taxonomy): domain Bacteria; phylum Bacteroidota; class Bacteroidia; order Bacteroidales; family Muribaculaceae; genus CAJUPY01. The sequence continues at coordinate 717 of JAXJVW010000094.1, read as the reverse complement.
ACCGTGTCAAACAGGCCGACAGCAACGACCGCAAACAATTCCACCTCGCGGCGGTATTCGCATGCAACTTTGCAAACCGCATGTGGGCCATCGCCGACGACATCCTCAAACAGAAAGGTTTCGACATCACCATCCTCGAGCCCCTGCTCAGAATGACGCTCGACAACGCCCTGTCGGCTCCCCCGGCACAGATTCAAACCGGACCGGCCCGACGACATGACACCCACATCATCGAAAACCATCTGAGCCAACTGCCTCAGGACTATGCCGAAATATACCGTCTAATCTCCGACAACATTATAAAAGCATATCCCGAATGAGCAAAATCGACTACCCGCTGCACAACATTAAAGCTATAGCATTCGACGTCGACGGTGTGCTCTCACCTTCGACCATTCCGCTCGGAAACGACGGAGTGCCTTCCCGCATGGTCAACATAAAAGACGGTTACGCCCTGCAGCTCGCCGTCAAGCACGGTTACAAAATCGCCATAATCACCGGCGCCGACTCTGAAGCCGTACGCATCAGATTCAACGCCTTGGGAATTTCCGATGTCTTCCTGAAAGCATCAATGAAACTACCCATCCTGAAACAATGGATCGACAACAACGGCATCAGACCCGAACAACTGGCGTTCGTAGGCGACGATATCCCCGACTTTGAATGCATCAGATTCGCCGGTCTGGGTGTGGCTCCGGCCGACGCCGCCGACGACAT
>JAXJVW010000093.1:0-11483 GCA_036308365.1 Muribaculaceae bacterium | reverse complement strand
GGGAGCTTAGCGAGCTAAGTGACCGATGATGAGAGGAAAAGACTCAAAAATTTCGACGGAGAAATATTAAAATAAGTTCACCGGTTAGTATAAAATAATTTTCAACAGTTACTTAACAACACGATAATGAAATATACAAGCATCATATTATCAGCTCTCATGGCGCTGGCCCTCCCCATGGCCGCATTTGCAGGCGACTATAAATATGACGACGAACCCACCGTTGAAGTCGGTGGCGGCGGTGGCGGCGCTCCCTGGGAGGGAGAAACCCCCGGTGTCGAAATCGGCGTTGACGACGGTGTCACCACCGGAGTGCAGAAAGTAGAAGCCGGAAACACCCCCGTTGAAGTGAAATTCAACCGTGCCGAGTCAACAATCACCATCATCGCGCAGGCGCAGACCACCGTCCCCATCTATCGGATAGGCGCGCCTGCAATGACCATGTTGCAGGTCAACGTAGGGGAAAACATCTTCAGCATGCCCCGCGGCATCTACATCATCGGCGGCCGCAAACACATGCTTTAACCCCCACCCCGCGATTCACCGCCATCCCCCATCGGTGAATCCGGCAGAAACGAGTAGGAGATAAACACCTGCTATCAGTGTTTATCTCCTACTTTCGCACTTACCCATATTCATGCAATATCTTGCCGCTTTTTGCAATGAACTCATTTGAACTTTTTATTCGATAAGGTTGACGAAAGAACATAAAACTGACTTTCGGTACAAAGTTTAAATGGGTTCAATATGGCGTCGCGATTTTGTAAAATGTGCTTCCCTTTTTTCTAATCCAATTCTAACCCAATTCGGGAGAAATCGGATAATTCTACCTGACAATTTTTTTAATTCGGAAATTTGAGCTAAATTTGCGTAAGAAATCAGCCCCGGTAGTTCAACGGATAGAATAGAGGTTTCCTAAACCTTAGATAGCAGTTCGATTCTGCTCCGGGGTACTCCACGCGATCAGATGCCGCCCGACGGATGAAACCGCCCGTCCCCACTGACTCCCGCACTTGCGGGCCGCCCACTCCGGAAACGGGCCTGCCAGGCATGAAAAAGTGACTCGTTCACTCAACCGAGGGGCCGAGATGCGGAGTCCGCGGAGGGCAATTCTTGACCATGCGGGGAAAATAAGAGGGTGTTCCCTGGAAATCAGACAGCCCCAATTTAACTATTGTTACTAAACACCCTCTAAATCAACAGAATGCGATGAAAGGCCGGTTCTCTAATATGTCGTGGCTCGTGGCGGTGATTCTTTCATTGCTCACGGCGGCCTGCGCCAGCATGGGACGTCCGGAAGGGGGGCCGCGCGACGAGACCCCACCGGTCTACCTCCGTTCAAATCCGGTGCCGGGCCAGGTGAATTTCAGCAAAAACAGAATTGAGGTTTTCTTTGATGAAAACGTGCAGCTCGACGACCCGCAGTCGAAAGTGGTGGTGTCGCCGGCACAAAAACTGATGCCTCAGGTCATTGCAAGCGGCAGGAGAATCTCCGTGGAGCTCCGCGACACCATGATTCCGAACACCACCTACACGATTGACTTCGCCGACGCCATAGCCGACCTCAACGAGAAAAACATCCTCGACGGATTCGCCCTGGATTTCGCCACCGGCGACTCAATCGACTCGCTCAGAGTGTCGGGCATGCTTTTCCAGGCGCGTAACCTCGAGCCGGCGCAGCAGATGCTCGTAGGGGTATACTCAAATCTGGCCGACTCGGCTATCACCACCCTCAAACTCGACCGTATTGCCCGCACCAACCAGTATGGGCAGTTCACCATCCGGGGCATGAAGCCCGGAAAATATCGCATCTACGCCATCAACGACGTCAACCGCGACTATAAATGGGACCGCAGCGAGGATGTTGCCTTCTACGACTTTGTCATCGACCCATCGGTCAGAAACTTCGAGGTCACCGACACCCTGCTCGCATCGGACGGAACCGACTCGCTGGCCACCCGCCCCGGGGTGCAGTATCTCCCCAACGACATTTTGCTGACATGGTTCAACGAAGCCTACCGTCCGCAATATCTGGGCGACTACAAGCGAACCGATTCAACCCGCATCTCACTCAATTTCGCCGCTCCGGCCGATTCGCTCCCCATCCTGACCATCGTCAACGGAGCCAACGCCGGAACCCGCATTGACCACACTAACTCAATCCTGAACACCACCCTGCAGCTCGACACCCTCGACTTCTGGATCACCGACCCCAAAATCTACAGTCAGGACTCCATGCTGATTGAGGCCCGCTACAAACGCACTGACACGCTCGACAACCTGACGTGGACCACCGACACCCTCCGCTTCAACTATCAGCGACGGAAGGAAAAGAAAAAGAGCAAGAAAGAGGAGGAGGCCGACTCGGTCTATACCCCCCCATTGCTCGACTTCAAAGTCACCACACAGCAGCAACAGGAGCTCAACCGCGGACTGACGTTCGTTGTTTCACAACCCTTGCGAAACATCGACACCAACGGCATACATCTGGAAATGCAGCAGGACACCATCTGGAAAACCATGCCCGCTCCGGTGCTGAGGCAGGACACCGTGAACACCCCGTTGCGTTACAAGGCCGACTATGTGTGGGAACCGGGTGCGAAATACCGTCTGACCATCGACTCGCTTGCCCTGACCGGAGTCTACGGAAACTGGAACGGTCCGGTCAAACATGAGTTCACCGTCAAGAAGTTCGAGGACTACTCCACGCTGACCTTCAACCTCAACGACTCCACCGGCACCGCCGTGGTTGAGCTGCTCGACGGCCAGGACAAGCCGGTGATGACGTTGCCGGTGGTTGACAACTCGGTCACATTCGATTTCGTGGCCCCCGGAGTTTACTATGCCCGCGGCTTCTTCGACAGGAACGGCAACGGGGAGTGGGACACCGGCAACATAGCCGCGAAACTGCAGCCCGAGGAGGTGTTCTATTATCCCAAACGGATTGAACTGAAAAAGAACTGGGACATACAGCAGACATGGAACCCCTCGGAGGTGCCCGTCGACATGCAGAAACCCTTTGAACTGAAGAAAAACAAGCCCAAACGTAGCAATCAGCAGAATCAGCAGCCAGACGACGATGATGAGGAGGAGGAAGATGAGTGGGGAACCAACTTCACCCCCGGCTCACAGTATAATGAGCGTCACGGCAACAATAACCGTGGCAATCACCTCCATTGACAGTCGCCGTATGGGGGGGCGGCAGCAGTGCCTGACCAACGGTTGATGACCAACCGTCATCACGGATGAAAAGGACACATCGGCGACACGGCCACTGAATACACAGAGTTCCCAGGCATGGCTCCGGCACCGGCGAATCCCGTATCAGAGTCCGGGACAAGGGCGATCAGAATAATAACACAACCATCCACACAAACCACATCATAGAAATGAACGAGTCACCATTGACAAAGGATATGCTTGAAAACCCCGCCGACTGGGAGCTTTGCCTCAGAGTGTCAGATACGGATGTTTATGCGTTGCTTCATCACCACACCGGCGGAGAGGCCATGATAGGGAGGTCGATCAGCATTGCTCCGGGAAATGACCCACTTTCCCAGCTTGAAACATTTGTTTATGACAATCCGCTGTTGCTGAGTGACTTCCGGTTGGTGACCGTTGTGGTGGAAACCTCATGTTTCGCTCTGACACCGCTCAGCGTTAAGGATGAGACGGTTCAGCGAGAGTTGTTCCATAAATCCTTGCCCGACCTTGCCGGAAAGAATTACGAGATGGTTACCAACAGCCTGACGAATCCGCCGCTGAACATTGTGTTCGCGCCCTCGGAGAAGCTGCTGACCTTTGTTTGCCGCACATTCCACAACCCCCGGATAGTTAGCCATCTGACGCCGTTGCTCAACTACTTTACCATGCGGCGTAAGGATGGTAACCAGGCCCGCACGTTTATCCATCTCCGTCGCCAGTCGCTCGACGTGGTGATTTTTCAGGGTAACGCGCCGGCGCTGTGCAACCGGTTTGAGTTCAGCCACATCGAAGATGCGGTTTACTATGTTCTCGCCTGCCGCCGCAGCGTTGGTGACCTCGACCCTGACAATGATGAGATTTACATTTCGGGCGACCTGGAAAGGCGCTGCGACATATCGCCCTTGCTGGGAAAATTTGTCAAGAATATACTTCCGGTGATATTCCCGCCGTCGCTGTTCAGGCAAGCGCGCGAGGTTATGGGAGCACCGTTTGACCTAATACTTGTGCCGTTATGCGAATAATCAGAGGAAAATATGGACGTCGCCGATTCGACGTTCCCACCAACATCACCGCCCGCCCCACCACCGACTTCGCGCGCGAGAATATATTCAATGTGATGGAGAACATCATAGATTTCGATGATGCTCCGTCGGCCATCGACCTGTTTGCCGGAACGGGTGCGGTTTCGTTCGAGTTCCTGTCGCGCGGCTGCTCGTCGGTCACTTCGGTTGAGAAGGCGGCGACGCAGTATAACTTCATAAAGAAAGTCGCGAAAGAGCTTGGCGACGACAACATCAGTGTCATCAGGGGCGACGCCCTGAAGTTCGTTCAGAGCTGCCGCCAGAAGTTCGATGTCATATTCGCCGACCCTCCTTACAATCTGCCCGACTTCGGGAGCATACCCGGGCTGATACTGAACTCCGAGATGCTCAAGCCCACCAGCATAGTGATCATAGAGCATTCGCGGAACTATGATTTCTCGCATCTGCCCCATTTCAGCGAGCACCGAGCCTACGGGTCGGTGAATTTTTCCATATTTGACATGTCGCTGTGATGGAGAAGTACCTCCAATATGCCTGGCAACACAAGCTTTATCCGGCCGGCGGGTTGACCGATACGGCTGGCAACAGAGTGAGAGTGTTGTCGCCAGGATGGATCAATCATGATGCCGGCCCTGATTTTTTCAATGCCAAGGTTGTGATTGGTTCGCAGGAATGGGCAGGGAATGTTGAGGTACATATCAAATCGTCGGATTGGTTCCGGCATCATCATGACAGCAATGCGGCCTATGATTCGGTGATACTGCATGTTGTTGAGACCGCCGACACCGAAGTCATTCGCCGCGACGGGGCCCGAATACCTCAGGTGGAGATTCCGGTGACGGCCCAGATGCGCAGTTTCTATGAGCGGCTGGAGGCCTCCGGGACCACGGATTTGCCGTGTGGCTCCGTGATATGTGATCTGCCACAGCTTTATCTGACCGACTGGCTGACCACACTGGGCTTCGAGCGGCTCTATCAGAAGACTGCCCGTGTGGAGGGTCTGTTGCGTGACACCAACTACAACTGGGAAGAGACCCTTTATGTGCTGCTGGCCCGTGGATTGGGGTTCGGGAAGAACTCCGACCAGTTTGAGCGGCTCGCCCGATCGTTGCCGTTGAGCTGTGTCAGGAAACATCGTGATGATCTGACAGCGATAGAAGCGATGCTTTTCGGTCAGGCAGGCTTTCTGGAAGCCATTCCCGATGGAAATGAGTATGCAGTCGCCCTTCGGCGGGAGTATGACTTTTATGAGCGTAAGTTCGGGCTGACTCGCGCGGCCATAGCGTGGCAGACCGGCAGGATGCGCCCACAGAACATGCCATATCGTAGGATAGCGCTGTTGGCTTCGGTGCTCCATCACCGTCCGAATCTGTTCAGTGACATATTGGGGTGTGAGGGAGTGGAGGATTATGGAGCGATATTCCGAAGCCGTCTGTCGCCGTTCTGGAGTAGCAACTATAGCTTTGCAAGTTGGTTCGAACCTGATGAAAATCAGGGGCAGGCGCTTTCCGATGCATCGATCAACACACTGATAATCAATGTGGTTGTTCCGTTGCTCCATGTCTACGGGAGTGTCTACAACAAGCCGTCGATGAGTGAGCGTGCCGTTGAGCTTCTCGAGCGGATGCCTGCGGAGCGCAATTCGCAGGTTACGTTGTTGCGCTCTGCCGGAATCAAGTGTTGCAACTCCTTCGAGTCGCAGGCATGTCTGCAATTGCGCCGGGAATATTGCGAGCCCCGGAAGTGTCTCTATTGCAGGATAGGTCACCGGATGCTCCGGAAGGTCACGATGTCGCATTAAACCTTCGCCGTGGTAAAGATGTTTTAAGAGAAAGTTCTCGTGGCGGGCCGGAATAGGGCGGTTCGTTTGGATGAGCATACAAACATATTTACTATGAAGACAATATACAACTATTTAACCGCATTGTTGATAGCGGGGGCGGGGGTTTTGCTCTGCATGATGAATTCGCGCGAGGCAGTAGCGCACAGCATAGTTATGATTCTGGGAATCATGTTCATTTTCTGTGGCACGATCACGTTGCTGAGCCTGCTTCGGTCGGTTCGCCGCGACCGTCAGGGGGCAGTTATGCGAGGAATAGAGTGGGTGACATCGATCGGCGGAATAGGTTTGGCTGTTGCCATGCTTCTATCGCCCGAATGGTTCATCGGGGTGCTCGTTTTCGTTTTCTCGGCATTGCTTCTGATTGGCGCCTTGTCGCAGATAGTGGCACTGGCGTGGGGATACCGCGGGGTGAAGTTTCCGGGATGGCTCTATATCGTACCGGTGTTGATGATCATAGCGTCGGTCGCGATGTTTTTCTCCGACACGCTTCGCTATGACACCAGCACCATGCTGTTGGTGACCGGAATCTGTTTCATTATGTTCGGTGCGAACTATCTGGTTCAGCTTGTGATCGGTCAGGCCCGCACGCCCCGACTGAGTCCGACCGTGGAGAGTCCGACGCGGAAGTCAGCCGCGGCGGAATCATCTGTGTCGGAGACAGTCAAAGTCAGAGGCGGGGATGACACTGAGGGAAGCGGCGACAAATAACCCCATAGCCCTTGTCATGACGATGTCGTCGTGATTGCCGTCGACCGCGCCGAATGAAGTTCCCCGGTCCTCGAACACGGCCATTTCATTTAATGCGTCGGCGCATCGTTCGACATACATGTTGTCCCTGACAAACGACAGGAGCTTGTTGACAATCATTGTTTTGGTTGCGCGGTTGGTGTGGAATCCCACCCGTGATGCCCCCGTTTCGTAGTCGCAGCGGTAGTAGAGATTGGAATACCATTGCTGGATTTCGTTGAGGACGCAAAGCGAAGGGTCGCCACCGATGTTGTCGCATTCCAGAGTGTTGCTTTCGATCACGAGCAGAGCGTTATGATACCATCGGGCGATGGCGGCGCTGCGCCATGCGATTATGTCGTGGTCGGCGTGGCCGCGCCATTGAGCCACGACCTTTATTTTACCGCCCGAAAGTAGGGGGGCACGGTCGAACACCGCAATGACAGAGTAGTCGGCACCCGGTGAACGTCCACCGATGTCCACCGCCACGACATAGCGGTCAGTCATGAGGTCAGACTGTTGGCCGGGGTGTTCCCACACCTTCAGTTTTCCGTGCGAGTCACTGATGAACCTGAGGTTAGCCAGTGCGGCAGGCCCGACGAGAGTGTCGCCTGTCACCTCGCCTATGTCCAGCGGGTCAGCCACATCAGCCCTGAGCACCTGCAGTTTCTCCAGAGAGAAGATTGCGCGGCCTGTGGCGGCGAAAGCCTCGACGGGGGTAGTTGGATACTCCGCATGCATCTGAGCCGGGGAGTGATATTCACGCCGTTTGTGGTGATACCAGTTAATCATTTCCAGAGTTAGGCCCATCTGCCACAACCGCCATTCGTAGTCATCCATTTCGCGGAGCAGTTTCGCGGGGTCGTTGACCTGTCGGCGGTAGATGTCGATCTCATACCAGGCAACGAACAGGGGAGCCTTGTCGCTCAGCCCTTTCGACGCCTTAAGCCATTCGCGGTGGAAATAGTTGCCCATGCCGTTGGCCGTGCTTTCCAACACGATGAGCGTTCCCGGGGTAGAGTTGACAGAACCGCAAATGGCGCTGATGAACTGTTCAGGTGTCGCCGTAGGGGTGTTGCTCCAAAAGGCCACTTCCGACAGGTGGGCCAGCGCGAAGTCGTTACCTCTGACGGATTCCGGTCGTTCGCTCGTTCCGATAGTAACACAGCATCCGCGGCCGTCGATTTCACGGATGTTCTGTGACCGTTCGTAGGGGTGGAACGCCGGCGGTTTCTCGCCGTCCCACATGTCGCGGGGGTAGTTTTCGAGCATGCGGGAATATATGCCCCTGATCGCGGCGGCGGTGTCCTTGACATGCGCGCAAATCAGAGAGTGGCAGTTGCGTGACAAGACAGTCTGATGCCAGGCCATGTAGATCTGGACCAGAGTCGAGCCTCCCCATTGCCTCGCCTTGAGCAGAATCACCCTGACGGGCTGGCCCGCCCGGCGTTGGCTTTCCATTAGCCGGAGGAGTTTTCTTTGCGGATCATTGAGGCGGAAGGGGATGAGTTTTCCCGAACTTTTATCTTTGATTTTCACGCATGTGAAAGCCCAGAACTCAAAGTCGTGGCGGAAGCGGAGGCGTTTGTAGTCGGCGACGGTTCGGATAGATTTATAGTCAGGGTCGGCGAGCATGTCCAGCGGTAGCTCCGTTGCCGGGGGTATCACCGAGAAAGGGTGGCGCTGGTCAGTTGTTCGAGGACCGTCGGCACCGCGGCCCGACTCCGGGTCGTAATCCGAGGCCAGCAGTTTAGTGCGTGCCGAGTTTTCCGATAATATGTCATTCAGGTTGTAGTTCATAGAAATATTCAAATCCGTTGAAACTTGCGTTGACAGGAACAGATCCTGTTGCCGAAAAATATAACTTGAGGAAGGGTGGGGCGGGGGTGTGGAAAAGGAGCGGCGAATTTATGGCTCCTTTTACTGAGAAAGAATATAGCGGAGAAGCGTTATCGGGTCCTGCGCCATGGTCGCCTTCGACAGTGATGTCGAGGTTGGCTGTCGGGGGCGACTGCATGTTGAGCCGGAAAGCCCTGAGCCGCTGCGCTTTACGACGGTAGCGGAGAGTGCATCCCTTCAGGTTGTGGCGTATGGAAGCAGTAGCGATGAACCGCACCGGGACAACAGCGTCGATGGCCTCCTCATGTCCGAGCATGTAGAGCGCCGAATCCGTCTGGATGACAGAGCCGAGCTGAGTGTGGAGAATGGCCGCCGGTACGCCCGGGAAAGAGCGCATGACGGTGTTTGCGAACGGCACTGGAGATGACGAACAATCAGGGTTGAACGGTTGGGGAGAATCAGCGTTACCCGCAAGATTTCCGTTGCGGCTGAACAGCCATAGTTCATTGTGGATGGCATCGTAGGCGATTCGTCCCGAAAGACTGGTTGCGGCTATGCGTGGGGCTACCCCTCGCCACACCAGCAGGTCGCCTTCATCGGTCAGCACCGTTACACCCTGTCGGGTTTCCGGGATGACATTAGCGTGGTGTGAGACGCTGCGGTGGTCGACCTTGTTTATGTTGCGTATTCCGGCCGAGTCAGTGATGGCCGTGAAAGTTCCGTCGGGCGAAAAGAGATAGAAACGTGCCCTGACATAGTCCCAACCGGATGTAGAGCCCGGAGCGTGGCTGATAGCCGTGACCGGATTGTCGGTCACCCGCCTGAAGTCGCGTGGCAAATCAGGAGATCGCGCCGAGGCCGTGGCGATAGTTCCCGGATAGCGGTGAACGACAGGATTTTCTGCCGGGACGATGAAGAAATCGGCCGGATGGTCAGTCATCACAATCGGTTCGGCATTATCGTTGACAAAGCAGGCCATGTCGCGGTTGATTGTAGGTTTCAGGTCGAACTCACGCATGTAGCAAAGCCCACCGGCCTGGAGGAACACTGTCATTTTGCGAGCGTCGGCCCTTGGATAGCTCAGGATTGGGTTGAGGGTGAGAGGTGCACCCGAGTCGCCCTGCGCGTAGCTGACCACCTTTTCATTATTATCACCGGCGAACTCCACCAGAATAGAGCTTTTCCAAGGGAGGTCGGCCGTTTCCGCGGCGAAACAATCAATGGAATATCCGGCGAAAGGGACCACCGTTAAGTCGCCCAGGAGGATAGTGTCGCCGTTACGGGCATGACAAGCCGCGGAGACCGCGTGGGGGATTGCACCTTGCCCGATTATGCCGTTGTCGGCGGCCGGTTTCGCCGGAGCCGAGATCGTAGACCGCAGAGCGGCTATCGACGTCTTCACCTCAGTTCCGCCAGTAGAGATGCACCCAACCGTGACCGCATGCTTCTGACCGTTGAAAGGGTTGCTTATGACAGTCAGGGGGGAATAGAGCGTTTCGAGGTGTTCCAGACAAGCATTTGTCAGCGACTTGCGGCCGAACGGAGAGGAAGGAGCTGTTGGGAGCGAAGTGCGAATGTAGAGTCGTCCGTCGGAATTCCGCATCACCGCGGCGGTGGCCATGGCGTTGAAGTTGACCATGTCGAGTTGCGGAGTTGCCTCCACGATTACCTTGGCCACCTGCCGGCAAAGGACCGCCGGGAACTCCACCTTTATTTTAAACGTGTTCGCCGAGAGATTGATTGCGCCTCTGTAGGCCGAGTCGTTGTCGATAGAGGAAGTGACCGTTGCGGTGCACTGGAAACCTCCCAATGGAGAGATCAGTTTAGGGGGTGTAACGAAAACCGTCTGCCCCTCATCGTCGAGATAGCGGCAACGCGTGATTACCGGTTGAGCGAAAACCCCTGCGGCGTCAGAAGCCTCGCGTAGGGCGGTGTAGGCGTCGAGCAGGTCGGAGGTCAGGCTTGCGTTGTCGGCAACGTTCAAGGAGTGGTCGGTCAGCGTGTAGGTTTTCGACAATTTGCGTTGCGGCACCGAAGCGTCGACCGCTCTTGAATGCTCCTTGCTTGTCAACGGGGTGGGGAAGATGGCGCGGGTTTCCGAGTGCCAGAGATCATCTTTGAAAGTGAAGCGATAAGAGAGCATGTCGGTGAATACCTGCACCACATTGTCGGCCAGTGCGCAAGCATCCTTGATTTTGCGTTTGGTGTCGTAGTCGCAAATGACAGAGCCGTCGGCCCGGTTCACGAAAACAAGGATTGTGCCACGTCGGCATACGAGTGTGTCGAGTTGGGGTAGGAGCAGCATCGGTTCCATTCCGATTTCTATTATCGACTGAGTTATGGGTGCCGGAATCAGCGCGTCGCCGATTTCGTTCAAACGAAGGTTGAGGTGGTATTTTCTCATAGTGGTAATGTTTTTTTCAGGTGCAAAGTTAAGGTGCGGGAAAGGGTGTCAGACGAAAAAATGTAACGGCGCGGAGTTGGCGGACAGTGACAATTAACATAGGGCGAAGCGAGGAGAGCAGGTGGGCGATGGAGGGTGTGGACAGAATGATGGTGGATGCGTTTTGTGTTGATAATCAGCGGGTGATGACACGGTGTGTGGCGTTTGCTGACATGGGGTGGGGAGTGCCAGCGGATAGAGAGCGGGATGGCAGAGCAACAAATGTTAAAAGAACAGGAAAATGCGATAAAAATATAATTAAGTAACTATTTCCACCAGTTACTTAATGAACTCATTTAAACTTTTTACCGAATGTTAATTTTAAGTTCTTTCGTCAACCTTAACGGTCATTTTCGGCCAATTTTGCTTTGTTTATCGGTCGTGT
>JAXJVW010000092.1:0-1915 GCA_036308365.1 Muribaculaceae bacterium | reverse complement strand
GTCCTGGAGTGGAGATATGACTTTATCGGAAGCTGACTCCACTTCTTTGAGCCAGTTCATCTGGTCTTTGTTGAGTATGGTTCGTTTGGAGAGGAGTTCGTCGTCCTCGGCGTTGAAATTTGAGATTGCGTCGCGGATTGATTTGACATATTTTTTCGGGGCGAAGACGGGTGTTGAGGGAATGGCGAAGGCCACGAGCACGCCGGCGATAGTGGGGTGTATGCCGGAGTTAAGGAATAGGAACCACACCACGCCACCGACGATGAAATAGAAGGCTTTGCTCTGAATCTGGAGGTGTCCGCCGAAGAAGAGGACCACGAGCAGGAGGCAGGCGTAGAGGATGAAGAGGTAGTTGATGTGGGATGAGTAGAATGCGGCGATCATGATTATTCCGCCGATGTCGTCGACCACGGCGAGTGTGGTCAGGAATATTTTCAGTGACAGGGGGACGCGTGACCCTAACAGTGCGAGTATGCCCAGTGAAAAAGCTATGTCGGTTGACATTGGGATTGCGAAGCCGTCGGAGTAGTCCGACCCGCTTGACAGGAGCATATAGATGGCGGCGGGGATTATCATGCCACCGATGGCGGCCACTATCGGGAGGAGTGCTTTTTTGAACGATGAGAGTTCGCCCACGAGGATTTCACGTTTGATTTCCAATCCGATGGTGAAGAAGAAAATCGCCATGAGGGCGTCGTTGATGAACTCGATGAGGGTCATTGGCTCTCCGCCGTGAGAGAATAGGTTGAAGTCGCCCAGTTGCAGGTGTATGGTTTGGGTCCAGAAGTTGAAGTAGAACTGGTTGATGGCTGATATGTTGGCGATTATCAGGGCGAGCACTGTAGCTGCGATGAGCACGTTTCCGCCTGAAGCATGATGCTTCAGCGATTGACGGGCTGTGAAAAACACGCGGTGACGGAGGTTTTCCTTTTCTGTGTTGTTTTTTCCCATGTCTGATGAATAATAGTTGAATATTAACTATAACAATGGGAATAAGTGAATGGTTGAACGGGGTGGTTTGGCAGTCGTGCTATGACTGGAGGAGAATGTGTGGGAACAGAGCTTTGACCGACGGTTGATTAGTTGATGGTCAGGATTTCTTTTTTGATTCTTTGATCAGATTGTCGAGGTGGTTGTTCCACTGTTTGCGCTGATTGTCGAAGAGCCATCCCCATTTGTTGAAGTAGCGGATCATGTTCATGCTGTGGACCATCATCAGACGGAAGTTTTTGTAGGATTCCTGCCGGTGGCTGTGTATGACCGTGGCGTAGGGGTAGTAAATGGTTTTGTAACGGGCGTGCACACGGCGTGTCAGGTCGATGTCCTCGGTGTAGAGGAAGAAGCGTTCGTCGAACAGCCCCACTTCTTTCAGCGCTGATGCGCGAAGTAGCATGAAGCTTCCCTGATGGAACGGAATGTTCTGGATTGATGAGTGGTCGAGGTCTGCGAGTATGTAGCGGTCGGTTCGTTTTTCGACCCATGAAGATGGGAGGAAGCGCCGGGCGAAGACGTCGATAGGCGAGGGGAGCATTCTGACGGAGTATTGAAGCCGTCCGTCGGGGTAGGTTAGTCGCGGTTGAAGCTGTCCTACGTCGGGATTCTGATTGAGGTAGTCGGTGAGTTCGTTGAGAATCTCGGGTTTGAAATATACGTCGGTGTTTAGGATCAGATGGTAGTCGGGGTTCAGTTTCAGGGCTTTGCGCATGGCTATGTTATGGCCGGTGCCGTAGCCGGTGTTGGTATTTTGAATGTATTCCACATTCTGGAGAGGAGCGCAAAATTGTTCGATTTCAGGCATTGCGGAGTTGTCAACCACAAAAATGCGTTTAACCAGCGGGTTGTTGAGGGAGTTCAGGCAAACCTGAAGTTCCTCTAACGAAGTGTGGTATGTAACCAGTGAGACTGTAATCATGAC
>JAXJVW010000091.1:0-3128 GCA_036308365.1 Muribaculaceae bacterium | reverse complement strand
CAGTCACATAGCACGCTATGCTCCTTCGACTTAAACGAGATTTCACTAAAAATCAGACAGCCCCAATTTAACTTTTGTTATTAAACACCCTCTTAAACAATTGAAACAAAAAAAATGGAAGTAGTCTACGAAGACAATCATATCATCATCGTCAACAAAGCCCCGGGCGAAATTGTGCAGGGCGACAAAACCGGCGACACACCGCTGTGCGACACGGTCAAAGAATGGATCAAACAGAAATATGCCAAACCCGGAAACGTGTTTATCGGAGTGGTCCACCGCCTGGACCGCCCCGTGGCCGGGCTGGTCGTATTCGCAAAAACATCAAAGGCGCTCACTCGCCTGAACGAGATGTTCCGCAACGGCGACGTCCACAAAACCTACTGGGCAATCTCGCGTAACACTCCCCCTGAGCAACATGGCGAACTGACCCACTACATCACCACGGTCGAGTCAACAAACAAGTCATATGCCCACACCCAACCCAAAACCGGAGCCAAGGAAGCACGGCTGCGCTACAGCCTGATCGCACGGTCTGACCGCTACAACCTCATCGAAGTCGAACTCCTCACCGGACGCAAACATCAAATCAGAGTGCAGCTCTCATCCATAGGGTGCCCGATCAAAGGCGACCTCAAATATGGCGACAAACGCTCGAACCGCGACGGTTCAATATCACTGATGGCCCGACGAGTGAAATTCATCCATCCCGTGTCACACAAAGAAATCGACATCACCGCGCCCCTGCCCGCCGGCGAACCGCTGTGGGAAATTCTAAAAAACAACATCCCCGAATGAACAAACAAGACCTCAGAATAGTATTCCTGGGTACACCGGAATTCGCGGCGTACTCACTCGAAAAAATCCTCGCCGACGGATTCAACGTGGTCGGCGTAGTGACAATGCCCGACAAACAGGCCGGCCGCGGACACCACATGCTGCAGTCGGCCGTGAAAGAAACAGCCCTCAAGCACAACCTGCAGCTGCTCCAGCCCGAAAAACTCAAAGACCCCCAGTTCCTCGAGCAACTACGCTCGCTCCAGGCCGACATTTTCGTGGTCATAGCCTTCAGAATGCTCCCCGAAGCAGTGTGGCAAATGCCCCCGCTCGGAACATTCAACCTCCATGCGTCACTACTGCCGGCCTACCGCGGCGCCGCTCCAATCAACTGGGCCGTCATCAATGGCGAAACACGCACAGGCGTAACCACCTTCTTCCTCAAACATGAAATTGACACCGGCGACATAATCGCACAGCAGGCTATTGACATAGCCCCCGACGAAAACGTGGGATCGGTCCACGACCGCCTGATGCACCTCGGCGCCGACCTGACCATAGCGACACTTAACAACATCATCGCCGGAACACTGAAAACAGTGCCTCAGAACCAACTGCTCAACGACGGACAACAACCAACTCCCGCACCGAAAATATTCAAAGAAACCTGCCGGATAAACTGGAATCAACCCGCCGCCGACATCTACAACCTGATCCGCGGACTGTCACCCTACCCCGCCGCATGGACCACGCTGTCCGATGAAACCCTCCCCGAGGGTGGACTGCAACTGAAAGTGTTCGAAGCTCAACTGACCGACATCCCCGCAACAGCCCCGGGCAACACATCGATAACCGCCAAAGGCGAAATGCTTATTGACTGCGCCGACAAAGCCATTGCCCTCACCCAGGTGCAGCTTCAAGGACGCAAACGGATGAAAACCGACGATTTCCTGCGGGGCGCCAAACTCTCAAATCCTAAAGTAAGTTAATTACCTTGTTTTAAAAAATATATTTTATAAATTTGCAAAACGAAGTGATTAAAGTATATTTTAACGGCCGATGATCAACCACCGTGCCAAACCACGAAAGACAACTACATCACCTCCGGACCTAAATTAAACTTATATCTCACATATTCACATGAACATGAGTAAACCTTACGTTGTCGGTATAGATATCGGCGGAACAAACACTGTGTTCGGCATCGTTGACGCCCGCGGCGTCGTTATTGCCAGTTCAAGTATCAAAACTGCTAAACACAGCAACATCAATGACTACATTGATGAACTCCACAGCGAATTGACAAAACTGATAGCCATCCACGATGCGGCCGACAAAATTCACGGAATAGGAATCGGCGCTCCCAACGCCAACTACTTCACAGGCACAATCGAAGATGGTGTGAACCTCCCCTGGCCCACTCCCATTCCCTTGGCCAAACTCGTAAGCGACAAATTCGGCATTCCCGTAGCCATCACCAACGACGCAAACGCAGCCGCTATCGGTGAAATGACCTACGGCGCCGCCCGGGGCATCAAGGATTTCATCATGATAACCCTGGGAACCGGCGTAGGCAGCGGCATTGTCATCAACGGCCAGATGGTCTACGGCCACGACGGCTTCGCCGGCGAGTTAGGACACGTCACCGTCAAACGTAACAACGGACGTCTCTGCGGTTGCGGCCGAACAGGTTGCCTCGAGGCTTACTGCTCAGCCACCGGTGTGGCCCGCACCGCACGTGAATTCCTCGAAATTCGCACCGAACCCTCTCTGCTCCGCAACCTCGACGTTGACAGCATCACCTCGAAAGATGTATATGACGCCGCTATCTCGGGCGACAAACTCGCTTGCGAGATTTTTGAATACACCGGCGACATTTTAGGTGCGGCACTGGCCGATTTCACCACTTTCTCATCACCCGAAGCATTCGTGCTCTTCGGCGGTCTGGCAAAAAGCGGCGAGATTCTCATGCGCCCGATCCGCAACTCAATGGAAAAGAACATGATGCCTCTGTGGAAAGGCAAAGTCAAACTCCTGCTTTCAGAACTCAAGGAAGCCGACGCCGCCGTGCTTGGTGCGTCAGCCTTAGGTTGGGAAGCCAAACCGGCTGAAAAACCGGCCGAATAAGCCTGACTACAATAACTTTCAAGCGGGTGGATCATCAATCGTCACGATGACCCGCCCGCTTTCCTTTTTCCCCCACGAACAGTTTTTGAATGTTGAATTTTGAATGGACCCGACAACGTGAAAACGGGCGCACCGCATAATTGCGACACGCCCGGATTCAAAACTCAGCAAACTGAGAAACTGTCTAAAATTTATTTTATCTTGTCTTTGAGAGTCTTGTCAAT
>JAXJVW010000090.1:0-1527 GCA_036308365.1 Muribaculaceae bacterium | reverse complement strand
TGAGTCAAATTAGCTAAAATCGTCCAATAAGAATACCCCCACCAAAAAAAAGAGCATTCCCCGACACCATATCAACCACAAAGATATGAAACATTCATTAAATAAACCAATGAACTATATCAATATTACCACAATATTCACTAAATTTGCAAAAAACAACGATCATGACCTCAGCAGAAGAAAAAACCATACAACAGTTCGACCAGGCAATTGCCCTGTGCCGCAAAGTCTACACAGCGAAAATGAACGATTACGGCCCATCATGGCGCATCATGCGCCCGAGGTCCATAACCGACCAGATTTTCATCAAAGCCAAACGCATCCGGTCGCTCGAAACAAAAAAGATAGCACTCGTCAACGAAGGGATTCTACCCGAATTCATAGCCATCGTAAACTACGGAATCATGGGGCAGATTCAACTCGCCCTGGGCTACTCCGACCTCAAGGACATCTCACCCGACGACGCCCTCAAACTCTATGACAAATTCATGTCAGTCACCCGCTCGCTGATGATCAAAAAAAACCATGACTACGACGAAGCATGGCGGTCAATGAGAGTATCGTCCTACACCGACCTGATTCTGATGAAAATCGAACGCACAAAAGAAATCGAGGACAACAACGGAATGACCGAAGTGTCCGAAGGCATCGACGCGAACTACATGGACATGGTCAACTACTCCATATTCGCCATCATCAAACTAACCGAAAAGGCCTGACACGATGTTCAAAACCCCACGTTCAGCCAACTCACCGGCCCGCCAACGCTGGATAACATTCGGCGTGTGGTTCCTCCGCATCGCCGTCGGAGCGCTGTTCATTTACTCCGGATTCGTCAAACTCATCGACCTTTGGGGATTCATCTATAAAATAGAGGAATACCTCGCCGTGTGGGGCCACCCCATGCCCCGGTCAATCAACCTGACAGCAGCGCTCCTGATCTCAGCCACGGAATTCATAGGGGGCGCCATGCTCCTGACCGGCAGCTACAAACGCTCGGCAGTAGCCATATTGACCGCCATGATGGCCTTCATGCTCCCCCTGACAGCCTACATCTACATAGCCGACCCCGTCAGCGACTGCGGATGCTTCGGCGACGCCCTGACCATAAGCAATGGAGCCACACTGCTCAAGAACATAGCAATCACACTCGCACTCCTGCTGCTGTGGCGCCACAACCGGTCAGTCAAACAAAACATATTCATCCCCGAACTCCAGTGGATCCCCTTAGTAGCCTGCGCCTGGTTCGCCATCGAACTCGGACTGACATGCTACAACGTACAGCCAATGATCGACTTCAGGCAATACCCCGAACAATCACAACTCAACCCCGACGAAACCTGCCACAACACACAAATAGAATTCATCTACTCAAACGGCAAAGAAACAAAAAAATTCACCCCCGACAACATTCCCTCCGACACCGCCTGGCACTTCGTTGACCGCATTGAACCACCAGCATCCGACACCTCAGGCCAATTCACCATCTTCGACCACGACGACGACATCACCGACGACGCCATCATA
>JAXJVW010000089.1:0-1104 GCA_036308365.1 Muribaculaceae bacterium | reverse complement strand
TCGCTCTTCTTCCCCTACACCACCGTGGTGAACGCCCTGGTGTGGTACCGCACCCGCCAAATCGACCCCGCCACCATGAACATGAAAGACACGCTGGTGGCATTCACCAACCTGAAGATTCTCCGCAACCGCCTGCGCCTGATGAACTACATTGTCGGCCTACCGATGGTCGCCACCCTGTTCTACTACCTCTACCATCTGGCCCCCCACGCATTCTGGGGAGGCGTCATAGGAGGTGTCATAGGCGGAGCCTTCGGATTGCGGGAAGATATGATAATCAGCCGCGAGATCCGCGAACTTCGCAAAACATTGGCCGAGGAACTGAGCGACGAGTGACTACGCCCCACCCCGGCAAGCCCCGGCCAAAGCGATTCACATCCTCGTCAAACATCTTTGAGAATCAATTATTTATCGCCATAAAACCGACAAAAACTGCACACTTCGACAGTATATGAGAAATCATAACAAGTGTTAACCGCGCATCATTATTTCCCCGAAATTGTTATAATATTGGAAGGTAATGACTACCTTTGCCGAATATTTCACTCAAAAAAGGAAATAATGCAGAATACATTAACAACATTAATATCTCACCAAGCCCTCAAATTCGGCGACCGACCGGCCTACGCCTACAAAGGTGACGGTGAAGAAGCATGGACCGACACATCGTGGTCACGCTTCGACAATCAAGTTGGGCAATGTGCCTGCGCACTCGAAACATTAGGCATTCAGCAGCAGGAGATGATAGCCATCTTCTCAGCGAACCGTCCCGAGATATTCATCACCGACTTCGGCGCCTACGCCAACCGGGCCATCCCCGTTTCAATCTTCGCGACCAGCAGCGCCGACCAGGTGAAATACATAGTCAAAGACTCATCCGCACAGATCATATTCGTGGGCAACGAAGCCCAGTACATCATAGCCCGCGCCGTGGCCCATCAGCTTCCCAAGCTCAAGATGATCGTCACCTACGACAATGTCACCCCCGACCACGACGACACCTCCACCATGACCTTCGCGCAGTTTCTGGAACTGGGACGACATGCGGGCGCCAACTGCCGCAAAGAGGTGGAACGGCGAACCCAAGCCGCCAAGCCCCAGGAC
>JAXJVW010000088.1:0-4721 GCA_036308365.1 Muribaculaceae bacterium | reverse complement strand
CCAAAATACCAAGTATTATGATTAACTTTGCAATAGAGACCTGTATGCCATGACTTTTTGAAAAGTGCATGAGGTTAAGCAGGCCACTAAATATGAAAGATAACTTCAATACATATATTGACCAGATTGATTTTGTGGCTTGGCGCGAGATTTGCGTCAGCAAGGGCAAGCTGCGGCATTTTGCCAAGGGAGAGGAGTTTGTCTCTATCGGCAAGGTTGGCCGCTATATCGGGTTTATCCAATCCGGCACGCTTAAATATGTGGCACGTTCATCTGACGGCACCGAGCACGTAATGGGATTGGTGTTCGGAGAGGGGCTTGTCGCAGATTGGCCTTTCTGTCTATATGGCAAGGAGGCAAAACTGGCTATTGTGGCCGTGACAGATTGCGAGATATACTGCGTCGCAGCTGAGGAAGTAAAGAAGCGCATGGACAGCGACCCACAATTCCGCGATATCATCATGCACTCCACAGAGGAGGTCTATACCACCGTCTATGACCGCTATGTGGATTTGTATGTCAAAACGCCTCAGCAGCGTTATGATGAACTTGTGAGCCGACATCCAGACCTGTTCGACCTCTTTTCGCTGAAAGACATCGCTTCATTCCTAAATATCACGCCAACTCATCTGAGCCGCCTGCGCAAAGGTGAAAAAAATGACGGCAAACAGTGTTAAAATCCTTGACTCTCAACATTTGTTGAGAGTTTTTATTTTTATTGGTTGTAACTTTGCACATTAAAACTATGAACGAATGAACCGACAAACAATCATAACATTTCTGATAATTTTACTCCTGATACTTTGTGCTTGCTCATCGCACCGCAAGGCTGACGGATGGTATCCGCTTGCCGATTATCCTGACAATTCTATTGTCGGCAAACCGTTGGCCACGGTCAAGGACTTTGAAAGAGTAGCTATTGTCAGGGATACATTTATCATCGAGAGCGACACTGTGAGCCAGTTGTTTATTCAAGGACGTGTGAAACCGGAAAAACGCCAGCAATGGGCTGACGGCACGGAGCGTTTGATTGGCAAGCGTCTTGGCTTCGTCTATAACGACTCTGTGATAACCGATCCTCAAATCAATGCCCGTATCGAAAGCGGGTCATTCCAAATCAATAGCTCCGACACTACTCGCATCAAGAGCATCTACAAATCAATAACAACCAAATATTCTTTATGACAGTGTCTGGCAACATTTTTAAGGACACGGTCCGACGGTGGATTCTTCTGCGAATGGCTGCATCGGAATTTTATTTCAAGCAGCCTTTCGATATAAAGGAGGAATATCCTATCATAACGAGTGTATTGGGCTTCGCTCTCATGCCTATTTTCATGATTTTTGTTTTCTGGTATGCACGAGTCTATGGTTCCTTGGCAAGCAAAAGTTTACCATTGATCATCATGATGTTTGTTTTATGCTTTGGTATAGCATTCTTTGTGATAAACAATATGAAGGATGCGCCTTTCATCAATCAGACAATCAAGGAGTATGAGTCCATGAACTTAAAGACTCGAAAAGCCTGTTATTCCTTAAAAAATGGATTCAAAGCTGTATTTATTATGGGATTGTTGCCATGGATGCTATTCGGCATTTCTATAGTGGTAATCTGTTACGCTGTCCCTCTCGAATAAAACATCATCTGAACCTACAGCGAAAAAATGGCGACAAACAATGTTAAAATCCTTGACTCTCAACATATGTTGAGAGTTTTTATTTTTATTGGCTGTAACTTTGCGACATAAAATATTCTGTTATGAAAAAATTCAGCTATATAATAGCGGCAACAGGCCTGTGTCTTGTATCGTGCACGACTCACAAATTGCCCGCGTTTTCAAATCAACAGTGGCACGTGGACACTTCCAGCGGTAATGCTGTAAGTAATTCCGGGCTTGAACTGGCATTTGGTTCTGAATGGATGATTACCGATACTACTCTCATGCAGACTTCAGAACGGATTGCAGATTTTCCTAAGTTGTCGGAACATCTTGCCAACGGCATAGTCCAATTCCCGGAAATCGCTGTTGATTCGATACTGTTTTACAATCCCCATCGCGGACTTCTGTTTACAACCTACCACCAGGTAAAACCGTTGAAACCCACTTCGGAGATTTATTTATATGATGATACTACCGGGGTTTACAGTAAGGAATACGCCCGAATCTTTGGCAACCAATACACATCTATTGATGACACCGGTTGGGAAGATGGCCCGACAATATCAGTTTACACCAACGTCCATTATAGCCCGAAGGATAAGCGCGTAGTACTTTTGCAACGCATTCCTTATAACGGAAACAACATCGCAGTTTTTCAGATTTGGGCAACCAACGCCAAAAGAGGAAAATGGTGGGAGGATTATCCATTGGGGACATTTTTGAATATCGACCTCGGAAACACCGACAATATCGAGCGGATTTCAAACTTGCTCCAATCATCTCGAAATCTTGCTGTTGAAAACTTAAAAATATCACTCTCAAAACAAAAGTAACATGAAGATAATCCCAACCGTCGTGCCGATGATCCTTATCGCACTCGGAGCAGTCGCTCAGGAACCGGCAGATACGATAACGACACAAGAACTGAATGAGGTGGTTGTACAAGCTCCCAAGGTTATCCGCAAGGCTGACATGGATGTATATTACCCCTCGCAGAGCGCAGTGGATAACTCGAAGAATGGTGTTCAGCTTCTCAGCAATCTAATGATTCCCACTTTGACCGTTACGGAAGCGTTAGGAACAATCCAAGCCGCCGGTCAGTCAGTTCAAGTGCGCATAAACGGACGTGTGTCCACTGTTGACCAAGTCAAAACGTTACTTCCATCAACCGTCAAGCGTGTGGAATGGATAGACAATCCCGGGCTTCGATACAATGGAGCGAGCTACGTGTTGAACTTTATCGTGTCAAATCCAACTGTAGGCGGCTCCCTTATGACAAACGCTATGCCTGCTCTTAATCAGGCTTGGGGAAATTATTTTGCTGATTTGAAACTGAACAGGGGGCGTTCGCAATTTGAGGTATGGGGCCGATTCAAGTTGACCAACAAGATTAAATCCCACCGCGAATACGTGGAAACGTTTACCTATCCCGATGGTTCTTCCTTGACACGCGATGAAACCTCTCGCGGAGGTGTGATGGATAATACTATGGGTAATTTTACGGCTTCATATAGCTACATCAAGCCCGACACTACCATATTGATGGTGGATTTATCATATTATCGCAAGTTCACCGACCGATTCAAATATGATGGATTGTTGTCGCTGAGTAATGGAATGGATGATATACTCTTGACCGATATGCATGGAGACAAGGGTTCAAAGCCTTATCTGTCTGTATATTTTGAGCAACATTTTGCTAAAAGGCAGATGCTTGTTGTTGACTTCAACAGTTTGTTCTACTTTGGCAAGTCTTATTCAGACTATATTGAGCAGTTGCCCGGAGCCACAAACTATCTCACAGACATACACACGATGATTAAAGACCGTAATCAAGCGTATGGTGTGGAAGCAGACTATATCAAGAATTGGAAAAATTCGCGGTTCACTGCCGGAGTATCATATACGGCCAACCGCAACCGCTCTACTTATGAAAATCTCGGTGGTGAGATTTTTCATCAGCGTCAGGACAAGGTGTATTTCTTTTCTGAGTATTTCCAGAGGATAAATAAATTCACCTTTACAGCAGGAATTGGAGCACAATACACAGATTTTATGTTCCGCGAAACCGGACAAGGAAGCAATTCGTGGAATATGCGTCCTCAAGCCACGGTAACATACGGCATAAATCAGAATCATCAGTTCAAGCTGAGTTTTGAGACGTGGCAGTCGGCACCTTCATTGGCTGAAACCAACATAGCACCACAGCAACTTGACGGATTCCAATGGCGCATTGGCAATCCGAATCTTAAAACTTCGAATTCCTATATGCTTACACTTCGCTACAATTTCAATGTTCCGAGAGTCACCGGACAATTTGGGGTAAGGGCATTTACAAGTCCAAATGCAATCACTCCATTGTTGTATTGGGATAACGACCGCCTTATTACCACCTATGAGAATAGCCAAGGTTTGCAGAATTTGTCATTCTTTCTCTCTCCTCAAGTTGATATTATCCCCAAATGGTTGATGCTTAGTGGATTTTTGCAATATCGTATGGAACGTATGCGTGGCAGCGGTTATAAGTTGCATAATTACGATTGGAGCGGGTATGCCGCCATACGTTTTACACATTGGGGATTTGCATTTTCAGCCCAATATATGAGAAATCAGCGCAACCTCTGGGGCGAGAAAATCAGTTGGGGTGAGAGTCATTCGGTAATTGACTTGTCATATAATTGGAAAGATTGGCAGTTCGGTGCTGGCATGATCATGCCATTCGGCAAATACGACCAAGGCTCAAAGATGCTAAGCAAATGGAACACCAATGAGCAGCACATGCGTCTTGACATGCGTATGCCCTATATCAGTATAAGCTATAATGTGCAATGGGGACACCAAAAACGAGGAGCGCAGAAACGAATCAAAGCTGATGCCGATGTTGAAACCTCTACAGCCGGCGGACGATAATATCGAATTAAAACAAAAGCTTCTCATACCAAACGCAACGAAAGCCGGCATCCGGGAGGGTGTCGGCTTTCGTGCGTAGATAGAGAGGGCTATTTAAAATTTATTTTATCTTGTCTTTGAGAGTCTTGTCAATATATTTATAATCTTGAT
>JAXJVW010000087.1:0-1992 GCA_036308365.1 Muribaculaceae bacterium | reverse complement strand
AGCATATTCTCCACCGAGCCGAACTGCTGGATGAGCTTCGCGGCGGTCTTCTCACCCACCCCGGGACAACCCGGAATGTTATCGGCCGTGTCACCCTCAAGCGCCAGCAGGTCGATCACCTGCAAAGGATCACTGATGCCATATCGCCCGCACACCTCGCTCACACCACGGATTTCAAAACCCTGCCCCTTCAATGCCGGACGATACATGAACACATGGTCCGTCACCAACTGCCCGTAATCCTTGTCGGGGGTCATCATGTAAGTGTCAAAACCCTCAGGCTGGGCGAGCCGCGAAAGCGTGCCTATGATGTCATCGGCCTCATAACCCTCCATCTCCACAATGGGGATACGGTAAGCCTCGATGATACGCTTGATGTAAGGAATCGACAAAGTTATATCCTCAGGCTGCGCGTCGCGCTGGGCCTTGTACTCCGGATAGGCTTCATGGCGGAATGTGTGCCCACCCTTGGGGTCGAAACACACCGCCATATGCGTCGGATTCTCCTTGCGGAGTATCTCCTCCAGAGTGTTGCAAAAACCGAATATAGCCGACGTGTTGAAACCCTTGCTCGTGATTCTCGGCGCCCGGATCAGGGCGTAGTAAGCACGGTAGATCAACGCATACGCATCCAGGAGAAATAACTTTTTCTGTTCCATTATTATAGTGATTGTCAAGTTGTTAAATCAAGAGCGCGCTCAACCGTGCGACACGGCGTCGGGCAATCTGACATCGCTTCCGGACCTCCGTGGAATCATCAGAGTTACGATTCCGACCCGGACACAAACACACCCTTGACATGAAATTTGGATATAAAATTAGTGATTTATATCTAATAAATTGCTAAATTTGCACCACAAAATTATAGCAACCCACAAAATACAATGACTTTAAAAGAGATACAACACCAGTTAGCACCACAATTGGACCGCCTCAATCAAGAGATTGTGGACATGTTGCACTCTTCCAACCCCCTCATAAACGAAATCGTAGCCCGCTATCTCAAAACCAAAGGGAAACAGATCAGACCCCTGCTGGTGCTGCTGAGCGCGCGCATGTTCGGCGAAATAACCGACAAGGCGATTTCAGCCGGCGCGGCTGTCGAACTCCTCCACAACGCCTCGTTAGTGCACGACGACGTCATCGACGAAACAAAAATGCGACGGGGCGAACTGACAATCAACGGCATTTGGGACAACCGAATAGCTGTGCTGATGGGTGACTTCTTCGTGTCGACAGCACTGTGCAAAGCCATTGAAACCGACAACCTCCAGATCATAAACTCGGTAACCCGGTTAGGACTTCTGTTGTCAACAGGCGAACTCGACCAGATTTTCAACGCAATGGACCATCGCCTCTCCGAGGACTCCTACTTCCGCATAATCTACCATAAAACAGCATCGCTGTTCATTAGCTGCGTGGAAATAGGCGCATTCGCCGCCGGAGCACCCGAACACCACACACGCCTCATCGCCGAATACGCACGCCTGTTAGGGCTCTGCTTCCAGATCCGCGACGACATTTTCGACTACTTCAGCGACGACAAAATCGGCAAACCAACCGGAAACGACCTCCGCGAAGGAAAAATAACCCTACCACTGCTCCACACACTCATCACCCCAGGCATCCCGGGACAGCAAGCCATGGTGGAGCTCGCCCAGAAAGAACAGCTCAACGACAACGAAATCGCGACCCTGATTGAATTCGCCAAAAACAACGGCGGCATCGACTACGCCTACGAAACAATGAAACGGCTACGCGACGAAGCCCAACAACACCTCGAGCAACTCCCCGACAAGGAGACAACAGCGATTCTGAGCGACCTGTTCGACTATGTGATAGCCCGCGACAAATAAGCCGACTCATCCCCGGATTCAATCCGATTTACCACAAAATTCACAAAAACCTTGTGAGTTCAAAAAAAACTCCGTAACTTTGCACCGTTAAGCCCGGATGGCGGAATCGGTAGACGCGCTGGTCTCAAACACCAGT
>JAXJVW010000086.1:0-1273 GCA_036308365.1 Muribaculaceae bacterium | reverse complement strand
CCGCAGGAATCTTCAATGTACATTCTTTTATATCGAAATGGCGAACTTTCAGGCGAGTCATTTCAACTGGTCGGATAAAGCAATAATAAAGGAGATAGCATGCAAAAAGGAAGTCAGGCTCCTTCTCTTTGCAGTATTCGGCAATCTTCCCGACAACGTCGAGGGGGATGCACTCTCGCTCTTTCTTGTATAACCTTTTATTTATAGGGCTTATCCCATCGGTCGGTTTACTCTTGAGGAAACCTTTTTCGACCAGGAACCCGCTCAGAACTCTTAAGAAATTAAGGTAGTTGTTGCGAGTCTGAGCACCGTTTCCTCGGTCGATGAATACATAATCGAGAAAGTCGACGCAGAATCGCTGGTCGAACTGGTAACAGTAGTAAGTTGGCCGGACATCCTTTATATATTCCCGCATTATCTTTACATATGACTTGTAGCCGTCATAGGTCTCTTTGCGGAAATAGCCATTCTCTAACATTTTTTGAATGTGCATTTCGTAACGTTGTACGGCCTCCTCGAAAGTGATTAGGTTGGAAGTGTCCTTGGCTATCCACGGATTCCATCCATGCTGTAACTGTTCGGTTAAGCGCCGGATTACTCCACGGGCGTAGCTCCTTCGGTTTTTGATGCCCTTTATCCGATTTAGTTTGATTCGCTTCCTCCGCATTATTCCCTGGTCAGGGTCAAAAGCATAGAACTCTACAAAGTCACACCCTTCCGTTTCTCGGTAGACGGGGACTGTGTGAGCGAGTGCTGAATTTACGCCGAATTCTCGGCTTACTCGTGGTGTGTCGCCTGCAATATTAGGCGAGGGGAAATTTTTTGGACACATTTTTTTTGACATTTCTCTGTCGAGAAACGCCCGGTGAAACATACGGGTCGGGAACGCTTCTGTCCCGATTTTGTCCCGGCTAATTTGTGAAAATGGGTTTAACTCGCTGAGTCAAACCCATTTATCGAAATAATGTCGGGGTGAGAAGACTCGAACTTCCGACCTCCACGTCCCGAACGTGGCGCGCTGCCAACTGTGCTACACCCCGATTGATGATTGTTTTATCAATCTGTTTTGTTTTGCGGATACAAAGGTACGAATTTTTTTTGATTCGGAGTAATTTTTGACTGATTTTTTTTGAGTCTTTTTTCTGTTTGGCTACCTGTTTGGCTACCGGGGCAGTTTCTAAGGTTCGGTGCGGAGGAGGTAGTTGTTGCGCAGAGATTCGAAATCGTCTGGATTTGCTTTCAGTGCCATTGTGTCGGCCATGGGGTTGTAGGT
>JAXJVW010000085.1:0-8742 GCA_036308365.1 Muribaculaceae bacterium | reverse complement strand
TAGGGGCTCCTAAATGACTGAATCAAGATTATAAATATATTGACAAGACTCTCAAAGACAAGATAAAATAAATTTTAAACAGTTTCTTAAACGGGCCGCACCGGAGCGTGTGGCGGATTGACCGGTTTTCAACCGTAATCAGCCGAAATTCAGCGATAAATTTAAAAAAACATGACGCAGTGTTTAGAAGTTTTAAAAACATGTTTTATAACATATTTTTGCTAAACCGCTGTTTTTCAACACTTTAAGGCAATATTCAGCTAACTTCACAAAAGTGTTAAGATTTTTATACACATGAGGTTAGCATAATTCACTTGAATTTTGTAACTTTACGATGTGAAAAATTTAGGCGACCCGATTTATCACATCATAACAACAAACTGACATGGAACAATCACTCATAATAATCAAACCCTCAGGCGTTGAGCGCAACCTTGTTGGGAAAATAATCGACAGATTTCAACAGAAAGGGTTGATCATCTGCGGTATGAAAATGATGAGACTGAGTGAGTCATTGCTTCGCGAGCACTACGCCCATCTGGTCAAAAAGCCATTCTTTCCAATTCTGCTTGAGTCAATGATGGCATCGCCCGTGATTGTGATGTGTCTCAAAGGCGTTGACGCCATGGCCGTCATCCGTTCGATGGTGGGTTCGACAAACGCCCGCAACGCCGCTCCGGGAACCATCCGCGGAGATTTCGGCATGAGTTCGCAGGAGAATATAATCCATGCTTCGGACTCACCTGAAAATGGCGTCATAGAGACAAACAGATTTTTCGCTCCGGAAGAAATATTTGATTACGTTCCAGCCAATCTCCGGTTCATTTACGCATCTGACGAAATAAACTAACCTAATATAATGCAGATTCTTAAATCAAAAATATCAGTTATATTGCTAACCCTGGCAAGCAGCGTGGTTTCGCTGTCAGCCCAGACCTACCGTCTGCCGGGAGCGCATATAGCGGAACACAACGACCTGATAGCCAAACAGGAAAATATCCCTAACGAAATTAAAGCTGAAAACGCCCAGCAATTCCTCGACAACCTTTTCAAAGAGGAGGAAGAGCCGGAGCTCGACATCTACACTGAAGGATGGGACAGCCGTCGCGTCAACGCCTACGCCGGTGTGGAAGTGCCACAAACCCACGTCATCAATGTCAGCAACTTCGCCATGCCCCACCCCGGCTATGTGACATCGCCCTACGGCTACCGTCGCCGTTTCCGCAGAATGCACAAAGGGATTGACCTCAAGGCTCACATCGGCGACACCATCCGCGCCGCTTTCGATGGCAAAGTGCGAATGACCAATTTCGACCGCCGAGGATATGGCAACTACGTGATTATCCGTCATGAAAACGAACTCGAAACAGTTTATGGCCACTTGTCAAAATTCATTGTCAACGACAATGATTACGTCAAAGCAGGCGACCCCATAGCCCTTGCGGGTAACACCGGACGCTCAACCGGTCCGCACCTCCACTTCGAGACACGCTTCATGGGCTACCCAATCAATCCGGCCGCAATTTTTGACTTTGCCAATCAAACCGTGCACACTGACACATACACCTTCGACAAGAACACATATCAGAACGCACGTAACTTCGACCCCAACGCGAACGCCGAGTATGCCAAGCTCTATCAAAGCGAGTATCAGAAGAATCATCCCTATCAGGCAAACAAGAAGTCAACCTCAGGAAAAGCTTCGACCTACACCGTCCGCAAGGGTGACAGCCTGAGCAAAATAGCATCCCGCACAGGAGTATCAGTGAAACAGTTGTGCAAAGCAAACGGCATCAAAACAACCACTAAGATTCGTCCGGGACAACGATTAAGACTTCGATAAAACAATAATATTCAACACGTTCAAAATATGACCGAGTCACCCAATCCCGACTCGGTCATTCTTTTTCCGGCTCCCGCAACAGAGAGCCAACGATAACCTGTCATGGACCTAATTAATGCTATAAAATTGAGAAAGTCGGTCAGAACGTTCGACGGAACCCCACTTAACAGCTCACAGAAGCAGATATTAACCGAGGCATTCAGCAATGTCAAGTCGCCGTTCGGGCCATTACCCACCATAAAACTCGAGCGATTCAACATCAGCGGGCCCACCAAGCCCGGCACCTACGGTGTGATATCCGGTGCGTCGGACTATCTGCTCATGGCCATGGAGGATAGCGACATGGCATATCTATCGGCGGGATATGTGATGGAAGAAGTTGTGCTCCGTGCCACGGAGATAAGCCTGGGCACATGTTGGATCGCCGGCACATTCCGCGACAGCACATTCGGGACGTTCTCATGGCCCTACAACCAGAGTCTGAAAATAGTCATTCCGGTCGGCACCCCATCGGTCAAGAGCTCATTGTTCAACAAAATGGCGCGCACACTGCTCGCGAGCGACAAACGAAAGCCGTTCAGCACCCTTTTCTTCAACGGAAGCTTCGACAGTCCGGCCCAACCCGATTCAACCGGATTCCGTCTATCGCTTGAGCTGCTGCGTCTGGCCCCTTCGTCAACAAACTCTCAGCCCTGGCGAGCCGTGGCTATTGGCAACACCATCCATTTCTATATCAGCAAAACGAAAAGGCTCTTATTTCTTGATCTGGGGATTGCGCTCCGCCACTTCACAATCGGTGAGGCACACCAGAATTTCGAAGGGAAGTTTTTCTCCACCGGAGATCATCCGCAATCCGGAGACCGCCATTATGTGGTGTCATACACGAGAACTGATAATAAGAAATAACAGGTGCGGCAGGAATTCTGCGACAAGTGTCGGCGACGATGCTTCTGCGACAAGAGCTCCGAGAAGTTCCGACAGGATTTTCAAGATATCCACTAAAAGAGTTCCGTAAGTTAATTTGGTTTTATCTACTTTATTTATTAATTTTACGATTCCTTTTTAACAAACACCCGCCAATGGATTCAAAGTACATATTTGAAACGGAAATTGAGGTTCGCGACTATGAGATAGATGCGGAAGGAATAGTCAACAATGCCAACTATCTGCATTATCTTGAGCATACCCGTCACGAATTTTGCAAACGTGAAGGCTTTTCATTCGCCATGATGCGTGAACAAGGGATCGATCCGGTGCTGAGGAAAGTGGAGATAGAGTATCTGACACCTTTACGCAGCGGCGACACCATGCGGTCAGCATTGACGATGGAACGGAAAGGGCCTCGTTTCATTTTCCGTCAGCACATTTTCCGTAAGTCCGACGATGCCCCGGTGGTGAAAGCCACGGTCATGGTTGTGATGCTGAAAGGTGGGAAATTATCCAAGGGTGATGAATTGGCGCAAGCCTTCAGCAAATATCTGTGATTTGACAAACCGGGTAGAGCAGAGTCAAAAAAAAACGGATAGCGGTAGCAGATCAATCAAGTCACCTGATCAAGAGTGCTTCATTTCTCACATATGTACACAAATCATTAGGCCAACCCGAGGCCACCTCCATTCATTCCCCTCCTCCGCCTGATACCTCACTAAAACAGCTCAGTCAACACCATGAACCCCGACAACGACACCAACCTCATTTATCAACTCGCACTTTCACGTCTGCCCGGCATGAGATTGGTTCTTGCGCAGCAGATTCTGGAGACCGTGCCATCGTTGTCAGAATTTTTCAACTCGGACAAATCACGGCTCATGGAGATTTTCGGAACCGAAAGCAAAATGTTCGACACCTCGCTCCGAAACAAAGTGCTTGATGAAGCCAAGAAGGAACTTGAGTGGATAAAGTCAAATAACGTCACCCCACTGTTTTACTGCGACGAGGAGTATCCCAGGCGACTGTTGCAATGCGATGATTCCCCGGTGATGATTTTCGTGTGTGGCAAGCCCAATTTCAACGCCCGCCATGTTGTGTCGATTGTTGGCACCCGCAAGTCCACCCCCTATGGCTCGGCGTTTACCGCCAAACTTGTCGCCGACTTGAGCGAGAAGTTTACTGATCTTTTGATCATAAGCGGCTTAGCCTACGGGATAGATGTAGCCGCCCACAGAGCGTCGCTACAGAACAACATTCCCACCGTGGCCGTCCTGGCGCATGGATTGAATCAGATTTATCCGGCGCAGCATCGTAACGTTGCCCGGGACATGATAAGAAACAACGGCGGACTGGTGACTGACTACTTCCACGATGCCACGATTCACCAAGGGAACTTCCTCGCGCGCAACCGCATTGTGGCGGCCATGTGTGATGCCCTGGTGGTTGTGGAATCGGCAAGCAAAGGTGGCGCCATGTTCACCGCCCGCCTCGCATCGAACTATGGTCGCGATGTGTTCGCGTTGCCCGGACGCATCAGCGATATCTACTCCGAGGGGTGCAACCGCTTGATCCGCAACAACATCGCATCAGTTATAACATCGGCCGACGACCTGATAGCGTCGATGATGTGGAAGCCTGACAAAACCGAAGGGGAGCAACCCTCGCTGTTCGCCGACAAAAATCTATCAGAGAATGAACAAAAGGTAATCGAACTCATTATTTCTTTAGGTGAGGCCGACGTTCCATGCATATCCAAAAACCTTTCGCTCACCATTCCGCAGGCCATGCGATTAGTCAGCGATATGGAATTTGACGGACATATCATGGCATATCCCGGAGGCTTCTACCGACTACAAAATGCCCTTAAAAACTATTAAATCTTTTACTTATGGCTAAATTTATCGCCCCATCAGAACTGATTATCAATCCGGACGGAACCGTTTTTCACATACATCTCCGCCCCGACCAACTTACAGACCGCATCATAATGTGCGGTGACCCGGCCCGCGTCAACATGATAGCTGAATTTTTCGACACCCGCACCTTCGAGGTGTCGTCGCGTGAATTTCACACCATCGGAGGCACCTACAAAGGTAAACCCATAATGGCCATCAGCCATGGCATAGGTCCCGACAACATTGACATTGTCATCAACGAACTCGATGCGTTGGCCAATATTGACTTCGAGACCCGCGAAGTCAAACCACAGCACCGTCAATTGACAATGGTGCGCATAGGCACATCAGGCGCCCTTCAGCCCGAACTCACCATAGGCACTCCGGTCATCGCCGAGAAAGCCATTGGTTTTGACGGTGTGCTGAACTACTACGCCGGCCGCAATCAGGTAGCTGACCTTGATTTTGAGAAAGCTTTTGTTGAACACACCAATTGGAATCCGTTATGGGCCAAACCCTATGTGGTTGACGCAGATGCTGACCTGGTGGCACAGATAGGCCAGGACGACATGGTCAGAGGCAACACCATCTCAGCCGTGGGATTCTACGGTCCGCAGGGACGTGAACTCCGCTTGCCGCTTGCCAATCCCGATCTTAACAAATCGATCGAGGAGTTCAGGTTTAACGGCCGTAAGGTGACCAACTACGAAATGGAGTCAGCACCTCTGCAGGGCCTGGGCAAACTGATGGGACATAGGGCCATGACCGTATGTTCAATCATTGCCAACCGCATGAACAACAACGTCAACCCTTCGTATAAAAACGCCATCCACGATCTTATCAGAACTGTGCTTGACCGCATTTGATGTTACGGACTGGTTTTCTTATTGGCAGAAGCGGCTTCCCGAGGGAGTCTCTTCTGCCAAAGTTTTTCTCGTAGTACAGAGTGGAAGCCAAAGATTGGCGTAGATGGGAAATACATTGCCATTCCATGGCATTTGTGTTCATTGACATTGATCAAGGGACATGTGGAACAAGGCGACCGGTAGCGGTTTATTCCTGAGGCTCGATATGCACGTAAATGATCATGTCAGAGCCGAAATTATCATGAAGTTCATGTTCAACAGCATTAGAAATGGCGTGGCCCTGACGCACCGTTATGTCGGGATCGACGTGGATGTTGACGTCAACCATATATGAGCGTCCGTTTCTCCTTGACCGCAGGTTATGGACCTTTCTCACGCCTGGCACCGAGGCAATTATTTGATACATCCGGTCAATGGTGTCGCGGGGCAAAGAGGCTTCGAGCAACTCATTGACTGAAGGTATGGCCATCTTGACCGCAGGCAACATAATCATTAAAGCGATCAGAATGGAGGCTATCGGATCCATCACACGCCACTTGTCACCCAGAAAAAGAGCGAACGACACCCCGACGACAGTCGCCACCGATGAGATGGCGTCGCTGCGGTGGTGCCATGCATTGGCTTTCAATGCTGTTGAGTTCAACCGTTTGCCGTAAGCCAATGTGTAGCGGTAGCAGAACTCTTTAGCCACAATTGAAAAAAACGCTACATAAAGCGTCCAGATGTCAGGCCTCGGCAGGGTTTCCCCCTCAAAAGCGGCCACAAGGGTTACTACTCCTTCGTAACCGATAAAAATGCCGACGGCGAACAAAACGAGACTTATCAGCACCGTGGCAATCGTTTCAAATTTGCCATGTCCGTAGGGATGGTCATTGTCAGCCCTTTTATAGGAGGCCGAGACAAACGCCAACACAATGAAATCAGTGATGAAATCGCTCACGGAATGATAGCCGTCAGCCACCAGCGCATCGCTATCGCCCCAATAGCCAAAGAATAGCTTGGCCATCACAAGCACGACGTTAATCCACAGGCCCACGATAGTGACCCTGCGGATAACCGACACCTTGGATCTGTTGATTGACATTCCGCTCATTTTGTTATCGATTACATGGCGCAAAGTTACCATTTATTAAACATATATCTCAAGATTTTCGAAAAAATTTTGTAGATTTGTGAAAAACAGCTTTCCCGACTTGTTAATTTAAAATTATGATTAGACAAACCATGATTTTGGCCACGTTGACGCTGGCCGTTATGGCATCGGCACAGTCGGCCGTGTTCACATTTCCTGAATGTGCGGATGGCCCCCGGATGACCAAAACTGAATATTGCAAAGTTACCGAAAATATGTCATGGACAAGCCGCGACTCAGTGACACTGTCGGAGATTAAAAAAGGGAATATTCCGACGTATCTGCGGCATGCGGTGACTATAAACGAGCGTTTGGAAGATGCCCGGGGCCAGGTTCATGACGTCGGGCTGAGAGTGCTCCCCGATTTTTTAGCCATCGGACCCGACGAGGACTACATGCTTGTTCCGGTTATGCCTACAACCGCTTCGGAAATAGCAGAATTGTCAGGTGCGTCGCTTGTGACCACAAAGATTTCCGACATTATCCATCGCCATGCCAACGTGCTCCTGACCCCACACCCCATGACACCTGACTCCACGATGAACAGCACACCGGTTTTCGCACGTCATGACTCGATAGTCAGATCGGCTTACCGACCGGTTGCACCGATGCTGATCGATGGCCACAAGAAAGATATAGTGCTGACGAAACTGATTCCGGACAATCCCGGCAAACTCTTCATCTATGGATGGCATCGTCCCGATGGGTCGCACATACAGCCGCTGCATGGCAAACATGCTGACTGGTATCTTGATTATAGTCATGGACTCAGACTCGTAGCTCGGGAGGTTATTGTTGACGGAGAACCGCTTGACATTCGCTATATTCTGACGCATCCTGTCCTTTATGCGCTTCTGAGCGACGAGGATGGGCCGATGGAAATGACATGTTACCCAACCGAATGAACATGGTCATGACGAATTGATATCGTTCAAAATAATTCCGGCTTGAAATCGAATGTAAACAGTTCAATCTGAACACTATAGAAATATTAAAAGGGGGCTTCTCACAAAGTCCCCTTTTAGTTTCCAATAGGTACAATTTCTAAGGTAAAAAAGATTGTTTTAGGTTTGCGATACAAAGTTCTTAAAAATAATTCGGTCCACCAAATAATTTTATATGTTATGCAACATATTTCTATAATATCTTTTTCACCGTAGATATTGTTGAATTTTGTATTCCTCTGATTTATAGCCCATTAAAATAGCCCTGTAAAATCATCATTCATGCTTACAAATTGTAAGCCGACCGAAAAAACTATAATTTTTTCAATAAAAGATTGCCGTTGGAGTAAACAGCATAGGAAAAATGAGTGATCCAGTCGCCAAGAATGACCACGGTTGCTGAAATTTCATCAATATTGTAATACTCCATAATATGCCGGTGGCCGAAGATGAAAAAATCGGCACACTCAGCCTGGTTGGTGCGGTTGTGGTCAAGAGCGAACAAGGTGAATTGGTCGGTTGCGCGGTCAAACGGCTTTTCATAAGTGCCATTGGCTCTGCTATGGCTTGACCAGCGGTGGGCGAAAGGGACAGTCCATCGCGGGTGGATGGCTGAAAAGAGTGTTTGGCACAGTTTATTTCGGAAAACCGACCGGATAAATTTAAATCCGGGGGTGAGCTTGCCCACGGCGTCGCCGTGAGCGAGATAAAATCTTTTACCTCCGATCTCGGTAATCAATGGTCCGTCGATAACGGTTATGCCTATTTCATCTCGCAGATAATCGAATAGCCAGATGTCGTGATTTCCCGTGAGCCATGTGATTTTAACACCGGCATCGACCAACTCGGCCAGTGCTCCGAAAAAGCGGATATAGCCCCGAGGGACAACCGTCCGATACTCATACCAATAGTCGAGGACATCGCCGAGAAAGAAAATCTGATCAGCCGAATCCTTGATTGAACGCAGGAATTCCACCACTTTTCGCTCATGTGCTTTGGGATCGGCGATGTAAGCTGCCCCCAAATGTAAGTCAGATAGGAAGTAGGTCTGCTTCATTTTTCAGAATGTGATGGTTTTATGGTTGATAAGTATCTCTCAGAAACTGTTTAAAATTTATTTTATCTTGTCTTT
>JAXJVW010000084.1:0-3717 GCA_036308365.1 Muribaculaceae bacterium | reverse complement strand
GGGGATGGTGTATCCTTCGATTGATTGTGCGGCCCGGTACTCAAATTTGGCGTAACCTTTAGCTTTGGAGTCCAAAACCTCCTTCACGCCGGCGAAAGGTGCGTTACTTCCGTTGAGATACATGAACATATCTTTTCTGTAATATCCGTCGAGCCAGTTCCAGTGGACGTTTACCTCCTTGACCCTGCTGCGATCAACGCTGATAAGCAGTCCGCCGACATCGGTCTTGTTTGAAAACATGAAACTTGTGTCGCGCTTGCCATTGTCACTCAGCACCTTACGCTTGTAGGTCAAGTTGTACAGTGCGTCACCTCTGCGGAATTCTTCCGCTCCGGCTTCCCCGAAATCTCTCCAGTGAATTATATCGCGCACCGTAGCAGTCTCTTGAGAAAATGATGTCAATGACATCAGCAGCGTCACCGGTGTGAATAAGAATTGTCTCATGTTATTGATATTTATTTACCAAAATTATATATAATTAGCAACATATAAAATAATGCGAGATAAAGTTAATGTAAATTAACACATCCCTTTGCTTATTGATTGGAAGTAAAATTATTTTAACAGTTGCCCACGACCTTAAGAGGGTGTTTAATAACAATGTGATATAATACTCCAAGCAGATAGCCGACATCATCAGCAACAACACCGCCCTTATCGAAGAGCGAAAGAGAGCATAAGTTGCCATATCTATATATCCAAGTGGAGCAGCCCGGAATTTGAACGAGTTGCTCCACTTTTTTGCTGAAAATTCCAAAAAAATTTGGCCTCCACAGGCGGCGAGCGAGGATTTATTTGACGTGGTAGATTTTACTTACAATCTTCCAGTCATTGCCGTCTTTCACCATTGAAAACATGTCGGCATATTTGGTTTCACCGAATTGCGATTCAATGCGCACGATGGCCACGTTATCGGCGACATCGCAGGTTGTCACCTGATAGCTAACCTCCATCGGCTCGTTGGAGTCAACGAAGTCGTAGAGGCCTTGTAGTCTTCAAGACTTGCGTAATTTTTCATGACTCACTTCTTTATTGTGTTTGAATTCTGATTGTAGGCTTTGGCGACACACTTCCACTCGCCGCCGATTTTGAGCAGAAGCAAGAAGTCGGTGAAGTCGATACGGCCTCCCCATTTTTCTTCAAGCACACGCACCACAGCTACGGTTTCCTCCACTGCGAGCACATCGATGCGTGCCTTGAAATCTTCACCTGCACCGACAGTGTCAACATTATGGTAGAACTGTTCAATTGAACCATGCTCCAATACCCCGTCGAGCATGCCGAAAAGAACGGCATCGTCGGTGAACAGTTGTTTTGCATACTGGCTATTGCCCTCGGCAACGCTCTTCACGAAGTTCCCGGCGGCTTTTGCCACTGCCTCGTATTCTTTGATTTCGTCTCTCATTTACTTGATGTTTTGTTATTGTTTCCGGAATGCAAAATTACAACTGTATTGGATTAAAATCAAGTACCGAAAAATTATTCATATACCGAAAAATTATTCGGTATTCTCATTTTCAGGAATATTGACTAACTTTGTAGTCTGAATAAGATAAAAAAGTTGAAATGGCATACGAAAAGAAAATACCTGTTGACCTTGATTGCCCGCTTCGGCTGACAATGAGTCTGATAGAATCGAAATGGAAATCGTGCATACTTGATGAACTCCGAAGTGGAGAGCCTATGCGTCCGAGCGAGATTCACAAATGTTTGCCCGAGGCGGCTCCGCGTGTACTTGACATCCAGCTGAAGGAAATGGTGGAGGATGGGCTGGTAACAAAGACAATCTATCCTGAACTCCCACCACGGTCCGAATATCAGATAACAGATCTTGGCAAAACCCTTTTGCCGATAATCGACTCCATGCTCAAATGGGGCGAGGAACATTTTGAAATCTTTGAGAAAAAGTACGGCAAGCCTGTAAGTTAAAAAAAGGAAGAGGATAATAAAGGAATGGAATACGGAGGGCAAGTATTCCGAGATTTTTCAGGATACTGTTTTTCCCGATGTTGACGGCGAGAGTGGCGTAACTATTCCACAATTCAGTGATTTTTTTCTAATTTTGCACCTTAAATCGCAAATAAAACACCATGACAAAAGCAGAAATAGTAAATGAAATAGCCAAGACTACCGGCATCGAAAAGGCGAGTGTCCTCGCCGTTGTGGAAGGTCTGATGACTTCAATCAAAGACAGCCTCGCACATGGAGAGAACGTATATCTCCGTGGCTTCGGCTCATTCATTGTGAAGGAACGTAAAGAGAAAACCGCCCGCAATATCTCCAAGAACACCACTATCATCATCCCGGCTCACAATATTCCGGCATTCAAACCCGCCGCCGAGTTCAAGAAGAAGGTGGCAAACTAAAGCGAAATGAGCGAAATTCCAGATAAGAATAAGGCTTTCCCGAATCCCAATATCCCAAGCCTTTGCTACATCAAGAATGTAGTTGAAAATCCACGTATCATCATAGGAGACTACACCTATTACGATGATGTTGACGGGGCCGACCGTTTTGAGGAGCATGTCACCCATTTTTATGATTTTATAGGCGACCGGCTCATAATCGGTAATTTCTGCGCCATCGCAAGAGGGGTGAATTTCATTATGAACGGTGCCAATCATCGCATGGATTGTGCCACGACTTATCCTTTCAATATCATGAGTGGTGGTTGGAGCGATATATGTACACCTGAATTAACGGATTTGCCGTTAAAGGGAGATACAGTTGTTGGTAATGATGTTTGGATTGGGCAAAACGTGACAATTATGCCGGGTGTGCATATTGGCAACGGAGCTATCATTGGTGCGAATGCCACTGTAGCTTCCGATATTCCTCCATATTGTATAGCTGTCGGCAATCCGGCAAAAGTGATCCGCAGAAGATTTGACGATGAGGCCATAGAGTTGCTTGAACAACTGCAATGGTGGAACAAGCCATCGAAGAAATAACTAAACTTATCCCGATTCTTACATCGCCGGATATGTCGGTATTGAAATCACACCTGCGAACAATAGTGGGCAAATAATTTAGTGTGATTTTGAATTTTTATGTTTATCGTTCTCAACATAATATGGATAGTATTTGGCGGTCTGAAGATCTGAAACGTTGTTCGTGGTGTGGAGATGACCCTCTGTATGTTAAGTATCACGATGAGGAATGGGGTCGCCTTGTCAAGGACGACCATACCCTCTTCGAGTTCCTGACGTTGGAGAGCGCACAGGCTGGATTGGCATGGATAACCGTGCTTAGAAAGCGAGAAGGTTATCGCGAGGCGTTTCACAATTTCGATGTTGAGAAAGTCGCAGCCATGACCGAAGAGGACGTTGAGCAATTGATGAAATTTGACGGCATTGTCAAGAACCGCCGTAAAATTCAATCGGCAATTACTAATGCCCGGCTATTTATTGAGATTCAGAAAGAGTTCGGTAGTTTCTTCAACTATCTTCGGTCGTTCTTTCATGGAGAATTTCCGGTGGTCAACCATCCGGTGACAATGGCAGATATTCCGGTAACATCGCCCGAGTCTGACGCAATAGCGAAAGATATGAAAAAGCGAGGCTTCAAATTTTTCGGCTCCACCATCTGCTACGCCCACCTCCAAGCTACCGGCTTCGTCGATGACCACATCGAAAGTTGCCATTGCAAACATAAACCATGTACCTTTACATGACGTTATTTTAAGAAACTGTTTAAAATTTATTTTATCTTGTCTTT
>JAXJVW010000083.1:0-9626 GCA_036308365.1 Muribaculaceae bacterium | reverse complement strand
CAGGGTATCTTCGTGAACTACCTCAATGTGCAGAAAACCGGACGCATGCGCATTCCATTCGGTATCGCCCAGATTGGTAAGGCTTTCCGTAATGAGATTGTGGCCCGTCAGTTCATTTTCCGCATGCGTGAGTTCGAACAGATGGAGATGCAGTTCTTTGTCCGTCCGGGTGAGGAACTCAAATGGTTCGACTTCTGGAAACAGACCCGTCTGCGCTGGCACAAGGCCCTCGGTCTGGGCGATGAGAAGTATCGTTATCACGACCACGAAAAGCTCGCGCACTACGCCAACGCCGCCACCGACATTGAGTTTGAGATGCCTTTCGGATTCAAAGAAGTTGAGGGTATACATTCACGAACCAACTTCGACCTTTCACAGCATGAGAAATTCTCAGGTAAGAAAATCCAGTATTTCGATCCTGAACTGAATGAAAGCTACGTGCCTTATGTGATCGAGACCTCAATCGGTGTTGACCGCATGTTCCTGTCGGTTCTCTGCTCAAGCTACGAGGAGCAGCAGCTGGAAGGTGGCGAAAGCCGTGTTGTCCTGCATCTGCCTGCAGCATTGGCGCCTGTCAAGTGTGCAGTCATGCCGCTTGTTCGTAAGGACGGCCTGCCCGAAAAGGCCCGTGAGATAGTTAATGACCTGAAGTTTGACTTCGCCACACACTATGATGAGAAAGACTCCATCGGTAAACGCTACCGTCGTCAGGATGCCATCGGTACGCCCTACTGTATCACCGTTGACCATCAGACACTTGAGGATAATACCGTCACCCTGCGTCACCGCGACAGCATGGAGCAGGAGCGTGTTGCCATCGCGGATCTTCACAAACTCATCCACGACCGCGTGTCGCTTAACTCATTGCTTCGCAAACTCTCTTAAAACCATATTATATAATGAAAAAGAAAGGTGTATCAATAACCCTGCTCGTGGTTCTCGCCGTAGTGGCGGTTCTCGCCATAGTGGGATTCAGCCAATATAACGGCATGGTGACCATGGACGAGCAGGTAAACACCGGTTGGGCCAATGTTGAGAATCAGTATCAGCGTCGTCTGGACCTGATTCCCAACCTGGTTGCGTCAGTGAAAGGCTACGCCCAGCACGAACAGGAAACCTATGTCGGACTTGCCGAGGCGCGGTCAGGCTTGCAGAAGGCCTATGACAACGCGCAGTCGGTCAGCAGTGACCAGGCCATTACCGATGAGGCTTCGATGGCCCAGTTCCA
This sequence comes from Muribaculaceae bacterium, assembly GCA_036308365.1. Lineage (GTDB taxonomy): Bacteria > Bacteroidota > Bacteroidia > Bacteroidales > Muribaculaceae > CAJUPY01. Next base: position 8,398 of record JAXJVW010000083.1, on the reverse strand, counting down.
GCAGGCGCAGCAGAAACTTCAGTCGGCTCTCGGAATCTATGTCAATGCCGTTCATGAGGCTTATCCCGAGTTGAAGGCTGACAAAACATTCCTTGATCTGATGACCCAGCTGGAAGGTACGGAAAACCGTATCGCTGCCGAGCGCACCCGCTACAATCAGCTTGTCAACGACTATAACATCAAAATCCGCCGTTTCCCGGGAGCGTTGTTCGCCACTATGTTCGGATTTGAAAAACGTGCCCAGTTCCGTGCTGAGGCAGGTGCTGAATCAGCTCCGAAGGTAGAATTCTAATCCTAAGAAAATGAGAAAATTAGTATACTTAATATTCGCTCTCCCATTGTTGATGTCGATGGCCGTGGTTTCATCGTGCAACGATGATGAATCAAGTGACGTTTGGGATGACTACAAGGAGTGGCGTGAATTGAACGAGAACTGGCTCCAGGAGCAGGCGGCCCGTGATGACGGCAGCGGCAAGGCGTACTACAAGCGCATCGTGCCGCCGTGGAATCCCGGTGTCTACATCCTGATGCACAACTTCACCGACCCCGAGGCCACCAAGGATAATCTCGTGCCTTTGATGTCGAGCACAGTCAGCGTAAAGTATAAGGGAGTGTTTTACGAAGGTACGCCTTTCGATTCATCCTATACGAGAGTTGACTCGCTCTACACCACCAAGCTCACCACCGTCATTGACGGATGGCAGATTGCTCTGCAATATATGCATGTAGGTGATTCAGTGGAAGTTATCCTTCCTTACAATGTTGCTTACGGCGTGTCGGGCAGCTCGGCCATACCTCCGTTCAGTGCGTTGAAGTTCAACATTAAACTGGTTGACATACCGTCATACCAGAAAAAATAGTCTGATCGCGATGCTGGTCAGCGAACTTGCGAGTCGGCTGCGCGCCCGTCTGGAGACGAAGTTCCCAAAGACGGAGGCGCGTGAAATGGTTAATATCATTTTTGAGAATCTCAAAGGGTGGACCATGACCGATGTTCTGGTGAACGGCGACCGAGATGTGACCGACTACATTGTTGGCAAAGCCAACGACGTGGTTGAAAAAGTACTTGAAAATGAGCCTATCCAATATGTTTTTGGGTCGGCTCATTTTTATGGTATGGTCTTCAAGGTTAACCGTTCCACCCTCATACCCCGTCAGGAGACGGCCCAGTTGGTCGACATGATTGTTAAGGACTGGGATGGCACAACCGATCTTCAGGTTCTCGATTTAGGAACAGGATCGGGCTGCATTGCCATAGCTCTTGCCCGTAACCTTCCTTTCGCCGCTGTGACCGGGGTCGACATTTCGGAGGATGCCTTGAAGGTGGCGGCTGAGAATGCTGATAAATTACGGGCTAAGGTTAAATTGCTCCGGGCCGACATGCTCGCATTGCCGGCCGAGGCGTCGCCGCATTATGACATCATTGTGAGCAATCCTCCTTACATCGCTGAATCAGAGGCGGCCCAGATGGACCGCAATGTGCTTGACTATGAACCCCACACCGCACTTTTTGTGCCTGATGCCGACCCCTTGAAATTCTACAAGGCAGCAGCCGTTTACGCCAAGTCGGCACTCAAGCCGGGCGGAAAGATCTATTTTGAGATCAATCCGCTGTTTGCCAACGATCTGGTAGGTTTTATGGAAGGTGAAGGATGGACCGACGTGACTTTGGAGCGTGATATGCAGAAACAGTATCGTTTTCTGGTAGCATCACATCAATGATGATCCAGCTATGTGTGCGTTCATACGAAAAACCGTAACCCCCGAGAAAGCTCTCTATCGTCTTGAAACTCTTTGTGCTGCGTCGGAACAGTGCAGCTATGAACTGTATGTGAAACTGAAACGGTGGGGAATCAGTGCCGCCGATTCTGAAGCGATCATGGATAGCCTGGTGAGGCGTAAATTTGTTGACGACAGTCGGTTTGCCGTGGCCTATGTGCGTGACAAATACCGGTTCGGGCGATGGGGTCGACGCAAAATCGCACTTGCATTGTCACAGAAAAGGATTGACCGGACAATCATTAATGAAGCCATGGAGGCGATTGACTCCGGGGAATATGTTGAGATTCTGGCCGGAGTGATGCGGTCAAAGGCCCGTTGCATCAAGGAAGGAAACAGTTTCGAGGGTAGGACAAAGCTGTTCAGGTCAGTTGCGTCACGAGGCTACGAGACACAGATGATAGCATCCCTTATCAGCAAAAACGAGATCTGGGGGGAGGATTGAACAGGTGGGATTATGGCAGGGCGAGCATGGCAATTTTTGAGCGAATGGATTGAACCACTGATAGGGGTGATTTATCCCGATGTGTGTGAAATCTGCGGACGCTCACTTGTCAAAGGAGAGCTTTTGGTTTGCACACATTGCAACGCTGATATGCCGAGATTGAATAAGTTTGACAAGCCGTTCAATGACATCCACCATCGGCTTTACAGCACTAACTCGCATGTTGACCGTGCGGCTGCGCTTTTCGCTTATCACCGTGAGGATGATTTCGCGCGGCTCATTCAGCGTATGAAATATGAGAATCACCCCGAAATAGGTTACAAACTCGGCATGTTGCTGGCTAAGGAGGGTGAGCCTTATGGTTTTTTCGATGGGGTAGACCTGTTGCTGCCCGTGCCTATGCACTGGTTGAAGCAGATGCGCAGAGGTTATAATCAGAGCGAGGAGATTGCCAAAGGTGTGAGCCGCATCACCAAAATTCCTGTTGGACACAATCTTAAGGCAGGACATAAGCGAGACACTCAAACGCATAAGTCGGCACGCATGCGGTGGGAGAACACCAAAGGGATCTATTCAGTAAGCCGGGCCTCGCAGTTGGAGGGTAAACATGTGATGATTGTTGACGATGTCATCACCACGGGATCGACAATACTGCATTGTTCCGAGGCTTTGACAAAAGCCGCTGATGATGTGAGGGTCAGCGTGTGCTCCATAGGTGCTACACAGTTGAAGTGACAGACGGAGTGTGCTTGAAAAGGGGCGTCAGTTGTCGGTTTCGACAATAAGATTCCGCATCACGCTGTCGGCTCTCAGCCATTTATCCTCAGGGATTATCAGGTGGTTGTCGGCCAGAAGCAATGACCCCGACTTCAATTCCGGTTCAATATTTTTTGCAAATTCCCGGCGTATCGGCTCCGGAAAGCCGTCAACTAACGATAGGTCAAACCCTTTGTTTGTTCGTAGTGTTGTGATAATCAGATCGTTGAACTTCTCTGACGTGGTTTCCTCTTCAATTTGAAATGGTAGCGAGTCATGATTATTTATCGTTTCGATATATGCTTTGACATCGGGCGGATTCCATTTGCGCAGACCGTTGGTGAAACTATGGGCGGAGCATCCCACGCCTAAATAGGGGGTGCCGTTCCAATAGCGTGAGTTGTGGAACGATTTACCGCCTTTGCCTGCGAAATTTGATATTTCATAATGCTCGAAACCGTTGTCTGCGCTCACCTGACAGAGGTGGGAATACATGTCGGTCACCAGTTGTTCGGATGCCTCCGTGACACGTCCGGCAGTCATCATGCGGTAGAGTGCTGTTCCCGGTTCATATGATAGCAGATAAGCCGAAAAGTGGTCGGGATGGAAGTCCATCAGTTTGTAGAGCGATTCGCTCCATTGCTCCATACCCTCGTCGGGCAACCCGTAGATTAGGTCGAAGCTATGACGGAATCCGGCGTTTTGAATCAGAGAGACGGCCGTCAAGGCCTGCCGGGCGGTGTGGCGTCGGCCAATTTTTTTCAGAGTGTTGTCGTGGAACGACTGTATCCCCATGCTTATGCGGTTGACACCATGCTCACGGTAAAGTTGCAGGATTCGGGGATTGACATCCTCGGGGTTCATTTCTATTGTCCATTCCTTCACCCGGCTGATGTCGACCATTGACAGCAACCCCTCGAGCAACCGCAGGGTGAGCTGCTCGGAAAGTATTGAGGGCGTTCCGCCACCTATATATATTGATGAGGGCGGGGCGGGGAGTTCACCGAGGCGGCGTGAGGTTTCGGTGAGCAGGGCTGTCAGGTAGTCATCATAGAGTTTACGTCCCAGCGGCGTGGAGTAGAAGTCGCAGTAGACACATTTGGAGTGGCAGAAAGGTATGTGGATGTAAAGCATGGGGGGATGCGTCAGGTTATGGAGGTTGTGGCCCGGTGTGGGGTGTCAGAACTGTTTCGGGGTGCGGTCGCAAATGCCGGTGAACTTGCAGTAGGTGCATGCTTTGTTGTCGTCGGCTTGAGTGAACGGTTGCTCGGGATTGAACAATGGTGCTATGGCTTTTTCCAGTTCTGCGAGGAAGTCCCGGTTGATCAGGCGGTAGTCGTCGAGGTTTTCCTTAGAGAACATTATGTGTTCGATGGGGCTTGTGGCCAGTTCCTTGACTTTGTAGACCAGCGGTTTAATGATGCCGTTGAAATTGTTTTTCAGGGCATAGGCGTTGCAATAGAGCATCAGCTGAATGATGGCCTTTTTTTCGTCGACGTTTTCAAAGAGGTCCGATGCGCTTGCGAACTTGTTGTCCGCCTTTCCGGTTTTGTAGTCAATGAGTTTGATTATTTCAGTGCCGTCGGGGGAGAACGTTCGGTCAACACGGTCAATCGACCCCTTGATGTTTATCGACAGGGATGGCGACACCTTCAGGTGCTCCTGGAATTTCATTTCGCCATGGAGAAACTCGAAGTTCCCGAAGTAGTTGCTTTCGGCTTCACGTTCCATGATTTTGCGCACCAACATCATTATCATTTCGGCGAGCAGCATGTTTGCTCCCGAGAGAGAACTTAGTTTCAGGGGTGTGTCGCAGCCGTAGTCCTGTTTGAGGAATTCGCGCATGAAAGCTCTGACCACATGTTTCTCGATCATTGATTTTTGCGAATGGAGCACCACCCGGAGCAGTTCAGGGGTTATTATCTGATTTGATTTCGACAGATCGTTATAGATATATTCCATTGCGAGATGCACAATGGTTCCCCACTTTCCTTCATCGATGTAGTCCTTGATTTCATCGGGTTCACGGAAGTCAGCCACATATTCAAGAAAGAATCCGAGCGGGCATTCCAGGAAACGGTTGATGGAGCTTGGCGAGAGATAGCGTGGGTTTTCAGGGTCGCGGAACTGATTGATTTTGCGCATTATATCATCGCTTTTCGCCACTCCAGGCTGATTTGTCGAGGTTTTGTGGAGAATGATTTCGCGGGTGTTTGATGGTTTTATCTGATAGCTCTTGTTGATGAACTTCATTTGTTGAGGTTGAACCAGATAGCGCAGTTGGCTGATGTAGCGCGACAGTTCGCCCGAGCCGTTTCCACTGCGTGAGTCGTAGATCAGCCACACGTTGCGGGCACGTGAAAGGAGCCGGTAGAAGTAGTAGGCGTAGATTGCCTCGTGGCGTTCAATGGTCGACATGCCGTAGGCGGCCCTCATTTCATTAGGTATGAAACTGTTCTGGTGGGTGTTGCGTGGGAAAATCCCCTCGTTCATTGAGAGTAGGAAAAGGTTTTCGAAGTCAAGAGCGCGTGTTTCGAGCACACCCATCACCTGAATGCCGTCAAGTGGATTTCCCTCGAAGTTGACCGTTTCACCGTCGGCCAGCCGCGAGAGCATGCTGATGATTGTTGAACGGCTGAGGCTGATGTCGTGTGACTCGCAAACCTCACGTAGGGTGTCGAGCACCTTGATATATTGCAACACGAATGTGTGGTCGAGATTAGAGTTTCCGGTCAGCTGTTTGAGCATCTGGAGCATGTCGCTAATGGCGTTGAGAGCTTCGGCGTCGGTGCTGCCGCGATGAGGGAACAGCGGTTTCAGTTGCGGGTAGGCTGCGATGAGGTCGTCGCGTCGGTAGTTGAAAATGTGCGACTTATGAATTTGTGCGATGATTGTGTCGCTCTCCGAGCGGAAACTTTCTTTGATCATCGGGTGTGACATGACGGCTATCATATCCTGATAGTAATAGGTCAGTGATCCATGCAGAATCTTGCTGTTGTTGACCATCTTCTCGATGTTTTTCATCAGAGTCGACACCGGGGTGAAGCGCATGGGGTAGCCCATAGTCACGTTAATTTTGCATGTACCCTCGGAGAAAGAGCTGACCAGAGGCAGACAGAGGTTTTCCTCGGGGAGCACCACTGCTGTCTCCTTGGCTTTCTCACCTTTGAAATCGAGTGGGGCGGTGGCGATCATGTCGGTTAGCAAGCGTGCCGTTTCCTTCACCTGACCGATTTTTGAGGGTACGCCGATGATGGTTATCGAAGGTGTGGCCATGGGTTTGTAGCGTTCAAACGGGTAGTCAATGTCATCGGCCTGCGGGAAAAGTTTTCGGTAGTGGTTGACAAAATTTCCGGCCGGATTGACATTTTCGGTTTCAGGGGATGAGTAGAAATCCCAGTCCCAATAGAAGTCGCCTATTTTGTTATCTCTGAACCACTTGAGAATAGTCTCCTCCGACGAAGAAAGAGCGTTGAACCCCACGAACACATATCGTTTGAAGGGCATTTGCCCGGCATTGAGCAACGGGGTCATTTCGGCGGCTGTCCGGTAGGCCATGCCGGAGTAGGCCCTACCTTTTTTTGCCAGTCGTTTGCGGAAAGAGCGGTAGAGCTCATCCATTATGACCCATAGGTTGAAGAAGTTTTTAACTTTTGCTCCCGCACTGTCGTCGGGGCTTATGTGGCGCCACAGGTGCACTTGATCGGCATAAAGAATCGGGTCGTTCCAATAACGGTTGATGATTTCGATCTGCTCATCCGTGAGATAGTTTGATGCTATCTCCTTGAAGTGCATTATGTTACGCAGCAACTGGCCGGCATCGACACAGTAGCGGTCGATGTCATCGAAATCATTCACCACCATTTCGCCCCATGGCATGAAAGAGTCGAAAGAGTCGTCAGTGGTGTCGTCGGCGCGGCGTTTGATGATGTCGCGGTAGCATTCATAGAGGTCGAACAGCAGTTCGAGCTTGGTTTCCACCACCGACTTAGTGAGGTCGCAAACCAGCTCGTCAATCGACGTCATTGCCGGCAGAAACATTGTCGAGGTCATCGCTTCGCCCATGTAGTCGGCGAAGAATGCGGCGCAGCGTTTGTTCGGGAAAACGAAGCAGATGTCGATCAGTTCGTCGGGTTTGTTCTCGATGTATGCTTCCGCCACCTGGCGTAGGAATGGTTTCATGAGCGGTCAGTTTTTTAATAGTAGAATCACACGGATGGCCACATCGAAAAACACCATTTTGGGGTTAGTGTATCCGGCGATGTCGACGATGGCATTGTCGAAAGTTCTGACGAGCTGCTGCACGTTTCGTTCGTTTATGAACCGTGCGAAGTTTTTTGAGAAATCGGCTTCCGCCGTAGTGAGATAGTTCAGACGGTTGTCACCTAAGTTGTAGATGAAATTCTCGCGCATCAGGCGGTTGCAGTAGCGGAGGAACGATAGTTGTTGTTCGCGGTTCATGTCGGTCACATCGAGCGACCATTTTTTCAGTTCCACGATTTTACGTTGATAGGCCAGACGCATCAGTTCGATGAATTTGGCCAGAAACAGGCGCGACTCGTCGGCCACCGACATCAGTCGGATAGCTTCGGAAACTGATCCTTCGGCATTATGGGCCAGAGCGATGGCATCCTGTGGGTCGACCGAGTAGTTTGCGCAGAGGAAACTGCTGATGTCGCTGTCAGACAGACGGTTGATGCCTATTCGTCGGCATCGGGAGTAGATGGTGGGTAGAATCTCGCCCGGGGCGTTTGATGTGATGATGAAAAGAGAGTCGTTGAACGGTTCCTCGATTAATTTGAGGAGTTTGTTGGCACACTGTTCGTTCATCCGTTCGGGGAGCCACATCAGCACGATTTTATATTTCGAGTGGTGCGAGGTGAACGAAAGTTTCTGGATGAGGTCGTCGCTTTCAGTGACATAGAACATTGGCTGGGTCGAGGGTTTGCCCAGTTCCTTGAGCCAGTTGTTCCAATCCATGTACATGTCAGAAGCGATGAACCGGTGCCATTCCTCGGCGTAGTCATCGGAAACGGGAGCTCGTGAGGCGTTTTTTTTCTTGATGACCGGGAAGCTGAAGAGCGTGTCGATGTGGTTGAAGCTGCGGTGCTGTATGCATGACGGACAAACGCCACAGCTGTCGCCGTCGTGGCGGTTCTCACAGTGGATGTATTGAGCCATGGCTCTTGCCAGGGCGAATTTTCCCACTCCATGTTTCCCTTCCAAAAGCAGGGCGTGGGGAATGCGGTCGGTGTCGACCAGCGACCGCAGCTGGTTTTTGACGGATTCATGTCCGGGGATGTCGGAGAATTTCATGGAGACGGGGTTATGGGAGTGTTGTTAAGTAACTGTTGAAAATTATTTTATATTAACCGGTGAACTTATTTTGATATTTCTCCGGCGTAATTTTTAAATCTT
>JAXJVW010000082.1:0-12694 GCA_036308365.1 Muribaculaceae bacterium | reverse complement strand
CAGTTTCTTCATAAGTAACTTATAAGTATCTCTCAAAAATTAATTAATACTATAAGTAGCTCTCCGAGCTACGATTTTTTTTGGTCTTTTTGGCTGCTTTCTGATTTGTTCATCAGTCGCTTAAGCTCCTTCTTCACAAATCAAAAATCAATCCAAAAATCCTCAAAAATAATGCGTAGTTAATTTCTGAGAGATACTTAATAGCTTGATTAATAAGGATGATGCGTGATGCCCGGAGAGCATCACGCATATTTTGCCGTTTTGGGAACTTCAGATCAACGAGAAGCGAGGAGCACAGAAGATGCGACCTGCTGGTAGGCGAGGTAGCCTTCCTGTGAGAGTTCCACGATCTGCATCTGACCGTCGGGGGCGATCATCTTAACGTGGGTGTCGTCGACGAAAGTCATGAAGGGGAGCTTTTCGTCGCCGGTGTTTACGCTCCAGGTCTGTTCGTCAACGTCGAAGTCGAGGCGAACTACCGACTGGTCGTTCATAGAGGTGATTGTGTAGCCTTTGCCGTCGCATTCCACCAGATAGCGTCCGTCGTTGCCTTCGATGATTGATTTGCCCTGAGCCACGGGGTTGGAACCGCTCCAGAACTCGATTGAGTTGATGACGATCACGTCGGCGAGCGCGGAGACTTCATAGACGGGAACGATCCAGAAAGCGATGAACACCAGTTCGTTGACGAATTTATTGCCAATGCCTTTGTTCCAGTCGAGGAGCTTGTTGGTCAGTGAGAAGCTGCCGATACATGATGAGAACATCATTGAAGAGCATAGCGTGATGGCCACTGCCACGGAAAGATAGAATTTCTTCATAATGCGTTGTTTTTAGAATGGGTAATTATTTTTGAGTTGTCGGTAATTTGTTGATGGTTATGATTTTACGTGTTGTCGGGCTTTCTCGTAGAAGCGGAACACCTCGCGGACGTAGGCGTGGGTTTGCTTACCACGGAAATAGCCGTATTTGCAGACCGAAGGGTCGTTGAAGTATTTGGGGTTGGATTTCAGCAGGAGCGCCTCGGCCACGTTTCCGTCCCAAACCTGCGGGTTTTTGCCTGTTCGCGCGGCAATGTTTATGGCGTCGTAGATGTGGGCCGGACCGGAGTTGTAGGCCGCGATGACGAATTTTTTTCTTTCCTCGGGATCAGGGACCTTGTCGGCGAAAGCCTTGTCGAAAGCTTTGATGACTTTTACGGCTGTGGCGATGTTAGGTTCCGGGAGTTTGATGCGGTCCATGGACAATCCGTTGGCCCTGGCAGTGGAAGGCATGATCTGCATTATTCCCCTTGCACCGGCCCAGGACACAGCCTCGGGGTTGAAGTGGCTCTCGGTGAACCCTTGAGCGGCGAGCAGCCGCCAGTCCCAGTTGATGTTGGCGGCGTATTTCCGGAAGATTTCGTCGTAGGGAGAGATTTTTCCGCCGGCGAACGAGAAGTTGTAGTGGTTGTCGTCGGTTTTCGACAGTTCGAAGTAGCGTTTGAGCAGGCGCGCGTTGCGGTCGCGTGACTGTTCAGTGTTCATCCATGAGTCGATTGAGTCGGCGAGCCACTTGTTGTGTGGAGCCACGCCCCATGCCTGTCGTTGCTGGAAGCTCAGTTCCATGTTGATGTCGAGGTCCTTGTAGTATGTTTTGTTGATACGTGCGATGTCAGAGTCGACTACGGTCAGTGGTATAGAGTCGTTGCTGACCATTTCAATGAGGTCCTCGGTTATGAGGGTGTCGCGGTCGACGGTGTGGATGTTAATGCCGCCACCGAGTTCCTCGTTGAGGTTCTCGAGGCGGAACTGGTATTTAGAGTTTCGTTCCACGTAGACATCCTTTCCGACCAGCTGTGTTACGTCGGTTATCAGCTCACGACCGGGGCGGCGGGGCTGGACGAGCACCTGGCTGGTGTAGTTTTCCGGGCCGCAGGCGAGGACTTTCTGTTTGTATTCGGCAGTGACGGGGATTTCGTAGGCCGCCACGTCGACCAGGCCGGAGTCGAGCATCTCGATCATCTTCTCCATGCCCGGAGCTACCACGAGGTCGAGCACGAGCCCTTTGTCGTCGGCGAATGATTTGATTAGTGAGTAGTCGTAGCCCATCTCCTCGTCGCGAAACATGAAATAAGATGTAGGGGAATAGAGGGTGGCCACCCGGAGCGTGTCGGGCAGGTGGTGTTTGGTTTCGGCGGCTTTATCATTATGCGAGCAACCGGTCAGGCATGTGACCAGCAAAGCGAGTATTATGAGTGCGCCGACGGTGACTTTTTTCATGTTTCTTTGGCGTGAGTGAGCCGCCACGGACAGGGGTTTCGCCGCGGGAGGCGTCAATAGTTGAAAGTACCCTTTTCAGAGATGATTGTGAGGGAGTTAGCCTCGGCATCCTCGACGCGGCCGATTATACGTGCGTCGATGTTGAAGCGGGCAGCGATTTCGATGACTTTCTGCGCTATTTCAGGTTTGACGTAGATTTCGAGTCGGTGGCCCATGTTGAACACCTTGTACATTTCTGCGTAGTCGGTGCCTGATTCCTCGGCTATCATCTTGAAGAGCGGTGGAATTGGGAACATATTATCTTTGATAACATGTTTGTTGGTCACAAAGTTCATGACTTTAGTCTGAGCGCCTCCGGTGCAGTGGATCATGCCGTGGATTTCGGGGAATATTTCATTGAGGAGGCATTTGACCACTGGAGCGTAGGTACGCGTGGGTGAGAGGACGAGTTTGCCGGCGTTGACGGGAGCTCCTTCCACAGGGTCGGTCAGCGATCGAGAGCCGCTGTAGACGAGTTCCTGGGGGAGTGCGGGGTCGAAAGTCTCGGGATATTTGCGTGCTATCTCCTTGTTGAATGTGTCGTGGCGGGCCGATGTTAGTCCGTTGCTGCCCATTCCACCGTTGTAGTCGGTTTCGTAGGAGGCTTTTCCGTAGGAAGCGAGTCCGACGATCACGTCGCCACCTTTGATGTTGGCGTTGTCGATGACCTTGTCGCGGCGCATGCGGCAAGTTACGGTTGAGTCGACGATGATTGTTCTGACCAGGTCGCCGACGTCGGCAGTCTCGCCACCGGTGCTGTAGATTCCTACCCCTTGCTGACGGAGGGTTTCGAGGAGTTCCTCAGTGCCGTTGATAATTGCGGCGATTACTTCGCCTGGGATGAGTTTTCGGTTACGACCGATTGTAGAGCTGACGAGGATGTTGTCGACGGCACCGACACAGAGGAGGTCGTCGATGTTCATTATCAGTGCGTCCTGGGCGATGCCTTTCCAAACGCTCATGTCGCCGGTTTCGCGCCAGTAGGCGTAGGCTAACGAGGATTTTGTTCCGGCACCGTCGGCGTGCATGATGTTGCACCACTGCGGGTCGCCTCCCAAAATGTCGGGGATGATTTTACAGAACGCCTTTGGGAACAGGCCTTTGTCAATATCTTTGATGGCGTTGTGGACATCTTCTTTAGAGGCTGATACACCTCTCAAATCGTAACGTTGTGAGCTCATTATGGCGTGAAGAATTAGAAAATGTAGAATAAGCAGAGTGATGCGGGGGCTACGAACAGCAGCGAGTCGATACGGTCGAGGATTCCTCCGTGTCCGGGGATTATGTTGCCGGAGTCCTTAACTCCTTCGGCGCGTTTGAAGAGAGATTCAACGAGGTCGCCGACAGTTGCCATTACTACTGTTGTGACGGCGAGGATTGCGTAGCGGAGTTCGTTCTCACCGAAGTAATTGTAGGCAGCGGTGCCCATGAAAATGGCTGCGGTGATTGCGAAAGCGAGTCCGCCCAACACCCCTTCCCAGGTTTTATTGGGGGAGACGCGGGGGAAGAGTTTGCGACGTCCGACGGATGATCCGGCGATGAACGCACCGGTGTCGTTGACCCAGATTAGGATGAACATTGCGAGGACGAAAGGTTTTCCGGCCTCGATGTAGAGGGTGTACATCATTGTCAGTGGTAGTGCGACGTAGATTGTTCCGAAGATTGACTGGGCAAGGTTGACCACGGGGTTTTCATATTTCAGGAAGAGCTCCATGGCGATTCGCAGCAGCAGGTAGATGATGAACGGGATCATGGGGATGGCCGCCGGGAGTGCTGTTGCGGGGGATTGCGAGATGGCGATGTAGCCTCCGGCGAAAATTGAGAATGCTCCGAGCAGGTCGACGAGCATTATGAGCCAACGGTGGTTGCCCCCTTTTGAGAACAGTTTTGACACCTCGATTGATGCGAGGATAATCAGGAGCATTGTCAGAGCGGCGAATGCCCACGGTCCGCAAATGATGGCGGCGACGATGAGTGCGACGTAGGCCGTTCCGGAGATGGATCGTGTTGTTACATTGTTCATTATCGTACGCGGAGTTTTTGACCGGCCTTGATGTTGTCGTTTGACAGGCCGTTGAGTTGTTTGATTTTAGCTACAGTTGTTCCGTTGCGGCGTGCAATTTTACCGAGGTTGTCACCTCTTTTGACGGTGATGGTTACGGGGGTTGCCTCTTGTTTATGTTGTTTTTTGTTTGCAGTCTTATCTTTTTTCTTTTGTTTGGTTTTTGTTTCGGGAGCGGGTTCTTCCTGGAGTTTCTCGACCGGTTTGTCGATGGTCACGTTGTCGATTTCGGGTTCGATGGAGTCAGACTGGACTATCATTGCGGCTGAGTCGGCGGGGACGATGTTCTCCTGTTCGGGGAGGTTTTGTTCCTCCAGGGGGCGGCGTGTTTTCTGTCGGGTCACGACGCTGATGACCTGTCCGCGTTTCACTTTACGTATTCCACCGTTTGCGTTGCGCAGCGAAGATACTGTCACACCGTAGCGTTTTGCGATTGATTTGAGAGTTTCGCCACGTTTGACTTTGTGGGCTATTACTTTTTCTGTGATGATGTAGTCGCCGTCGACCGATGTGACCACGGTGCTTCCGTCGGATGGATTTACTACGGCTCTGGGGTTGTAGAGGTCGGCGTTGTGTTTGACAATGCTGTCCTCGCTCATGACGTAGGCATAGATTTGTTTTGACGGGAGGATCAGTGTGTAGGGGTGGATGTTACCGGGGATCACATCCATTCGGTATTGGGGGTTGAGGAGGCGTATTTCCTCGATTGGGATCTGGAGCACGTCGGCGATTTGCTGGAAGTGTACGCGTTTGTTTACGCTGACGGTGTCGGTGATTATCGGTCGTCGGATCAGGGCGGGTTTGATGTTGTGGTCGCCGTAGTAGTTCATGACGTAGCACGCCGCGATGAACGCGGGGACGTAGCCACGTGTTTCCGTGGGGAGGAAGGGGTATATTTCCCAGAAGTCGCGTTTTCCGCCTCCGGCGCGTCGGATGGCTTTGTTGACGTTGCCGGGTCCGCAGTTGTAGGCTGCGATGGCGAGAGACCAGTCGCCGTAGGTTCGGTAGAGTTCCTTGAGATATTTTGCGGCCTGGTCGGATGATCGGATTGGGTCGCGACGTTCGTCGACCAGTGATGATACTTCGAGTCCTTGTCCGGTTGCTGTTCCGGGCATGAACTGCCAGAGGCCTGCGGCACCGGCGCGTGATACGGCCGTAGGATTCAGTGCCGACTCGATGACGGGGAGGTATTTGAGTTCGAGAGGCATTGCGTTGCGTTCGAGTGCTTCTTCGAAGATTGGCATGTAGTAGTGACCGAGCGCCACCATGTTGCTGACGAGCTGGCGTTTACGCCCGGTGTAGAAGTAGATTGTGCGACGCACCAGGTCGTTGAAGGGGAGTTCGATTGAGGTTGGCAGCTTCTGGAGTCGGTCGATGATGACTTCGTCGGGGAAATCGACATCGTCGCTACGGAAGTCGGCGAGTGAGTCGGTTTGGGCGTAGGTTTGGAGATACCAGTTGTGGCGCATCTGATATACGTCAGTTTCGAAGCTTTCGGGGAGGATGAGTTTGCTATCGTTGAGGGAACAGTCGAGGTCCAGCACGGACTGCGGGATCGCATTAGCGGAGATTGCGGCGAGCGTCAGTGTGAGGGATATGATGGTCTTTTTCAGCATTTTTGCGTAAAAGTTATATTAGTTTCAAAAGCGGAACGCCCATTGAAGTCCAACGGCGGCGTTGTTACGGTTTTCAATCATTACGGCGGGAGCGATGTCCATCGACAGGTCGGGCGAGATGTCGAAGTGTGCGAGCGACGCGTCGACATAGGCGTCGACCATCGCGAGGATGTAGACACCGACCATGGCAATGACGCAGAGGTCTCGGTTACGACGGTAGAAGTTTTTACGGGACCTGAGGGTGTTGGTTAGCCAGGTTTTGTCGAGCGATGATTCGTCGACTGTCGAGGGGAAGAAGTTCATGTAGCTGTTTGTCGACGGGTCGTTGTCGGTTATGTCGGCAAACGCCTGTGTGTAGTCTTTGAGCATTGAGTTGTTCCAGCTTGTGGCGTAGCCCAATCCGAGATATCCACCGACAATGAGGGGGAGTTTCCAGTAGCGGCGGTTGTAGACTTGTCCCAGTCCGGGGAACAGTGCGGAAAGCCAGACGGCTCTCGTAGGGTCGGGGTTGAATGTTATTGGACGCTCCACCCATTCCTGGTCCCATTGCGAACCGGGGAGTATTTCCTGGGCCATGGCCACCGGACCGTCAACAACGGCGAGGGTGTCGACCGGGGTCACGATTGTGGAGTCGCCCGAGAGGGTTATTTCCTTTTCCACCACGTCGACCGGCTCTGTCACCGGTGCGCCCATGGGGATTGAGTCAGGGACCTGGGTCAAAGGGTTTGAAAAAACGTTAAAAGGTGTTGCAAGAATCAAAAGAATGATTCCTGCAATGAGAAAAAGGCGTTGTGCGCCATGGAGCGAAGTAATGACGTTAGCGTGATTCTTCATCTGTAAACGATTACCTTCCAACAGTTTAGCCTGCCGGATGGTTGTAATTCGGCAGGTCAGTTTCGGTTTTCGGGATGATTTAGTGTGTCAAAGATACTAATTAATTTCGCAAGTTCCTCATCATTTTTAAAAGGAAATGTGATTTTTCCTTTTCCGGACTTGTCGCAGGTGAAGTTGACGTTGGTGCGGAAAGTTGCGGAGAGGTGTTTTTTGAGGATGTCGAAATCCTTGGCGCGGTCGGTTTGGGATGTGTTTGATTTGTTGTTTTCACGCGGTGATTCACTGGCCTGCTGCCACTGTTTGGCGAGTTCTTCGACGCGGCGTACGGAGAGGTCGTTTCGGACAATTTCGTTGTAGAGTTTGAGCTGCAGAGTAGGGTCGGTAAGTGAGAGGAGTGCACGTGCGTGGCCCATTGAGAGGCGTCGGTCGCGGAGTCCGATCTGGACGTCGGCGGGGAGTTTTAGCAGACGGAGGAAGTTGGCTATGGTTGCTCTGTTTTTGCCTATGCGTTCGCTGAGGCGTTCCTGGGTCAGGTTGTATTGGTCGATGAGTTTACGGAATGTCAGGGCTATTTCTATTGCGTTGAGGTCCTCGCGCTGAATGTTTTCGATAAGGGCCATCTCGGTCAGTTCGGCGTCGTTGGCGTTTCTGATGTAGGCGGGGACAGAAGTCAAACCGGCGATTTTGGCGGCTCTGTAGCGACGTTCACCGGCGATTATCTGGTAGGAGTCGATTCCGGTTTTGCGAAGCGAGAGGGGTTGAATCACACCCAGCTCACGGATAGAAGCTGCCAGTTCCTGGAGTGCGTCGTCGCTGAAGAACGTACGAGGCTGGTCGGGGTTAGGGGTTATTTTAGAGAGTTCGATTTCGTTTATCGCTGAGGTTCCACGGGCCGGTGTGTCGTCCATTGAAATCAGGGAGTCGAGACCGCGTCCCAGGGCTGAACGTTTTGGTGTCATAGGCGGAAAAAGTTATTTGTTTTTTGCGATTATCTCTTTTGCGAGCATCACGTGGGATGTCGCGCCACGGCTTTCCGGGTCGTAGAGAATGGCCGGGAGCCCGTGGCTTGGGGCCTCGCTGAGTTTGATGTTTCGTGGGATCACGGTGTTGAACACCATGTCGCCGAAATGGGTTTTGAGTTCTTCGTAGATTTGGTTAGCGAGTCGTAGTCGCGCGTCGTACATTGTGAGGAGGAAACCTTCGATTTCGAGCGTAGGGTTGAGCTTCGACTTGATGATTCGGATTGTGTTTAGGAGTTTGCTTATCCCCTCGAGTGCGAAGTATTCGGCCTGGACCGGGATTATCACCGAGTTTGCGGCTGTGAGGGCGTTGACAGTGATCAGACCGAGCGAGGGTGAGCAGTCGATGAGGATGAAGTCGTAGTCGTCGGCGACCTGAGCGAGGAGACGGTCGAGGACACGCTCGCGGTCAGGCTTGGAAATCAGTTCGAGTTCAGCACCGGCGAGATCGATCCGGGATCCCACGAGTTTGAGGCTTTCGACGCATGTGGGCACTTCCGAGCCTTTGACGGGGTAGTTGTCCACGAGGCATTCATAGATAGAAGATGATATGGTACGGGGGTCAATTCCGTAGCCCGACGTTGCATTTGCCTGGGGGTCGGCGTCGACAATGAGTACGCGTTTACCCTCCATGGCGAGCGAGGCGGCCAGGTTGATGGTGGTGGTGGTTTTTCCGACGCCACCCTTCTGGTTTGCTATAGCGATTATTTTACCCATAAGTATCTCTCAAAAATTAATTAATATAATAAGTAACTCTCCGAGCTACGATTATTTTTGGTCTTTTTGGCCGCTTTTTGATTTGTTCATCAGTCGCTTAGCCCGCCAAGCTCCTTCTTCGCAAATCAAAAATCAATCCAAAATCCTCAAAAATAATGCGTAGTTAATTTCTGAGAGATACTTAATTACGTTATTTACGTTGCAAAGGTGGGAAATAATTTCGAGGTGTCAATATTAATATATGTGAATTTGACGATTTTGTAGATAAGTCACCTATTTTGTTAATAAGTGCGTCAGGGGAATGGGGTACTCGTCGACCCCGGATCGTAAATTTTTAGCGGATAGGTCGGATTTGAGGCTGAGGTTCCTGTAACTTATATGACACACAGTGTGTTAGTGCAGTTCAATAGTTTTTTTGGTTCCTATCATCTATATATTAATTGCCTAAAGGCTGCTATTCCACTAAAAGTTAGTAACTTTGCGGTCTATGGAAGATAAAGTAACAATGCTTAAACGGCTAAATATGTTGGATTTGGAGGCCAACGGACTGAATTTCTCATCGGAAAAGATGTCATATTGTGATGTTCCTGTTTTCAGAATAAAATCATGGAACAATATTGTGGTTTTTCGAGAGGGAAATTGGGAGAGTTTTCCGTATAAAGAGTTGCAAGAACATTTTGGGAAAGGTGCGGAAGTAGTCTCAGTAAGCTATATCATGGCATTTAATACAACGATAATTATATTTAAGGATTCAGGTCCAGTTCCCCATTTTGAAAAGGAGATAATCACAAATGGAACAGGAGAAGATTTCAGTATCTCAATTTGTGAATGTGAATATTTGCGGCCTCCTTTTATTCCTATATGGAATTATGAAATCTGAGCAGCACGATGGCTAACGCCATTGGAGGGATTGAAAAGATTTTGTAATTTATATGACACGCAATGGGTTAGTGCAGTTAAAAAGTCTTGAAGTTTAAAACGATTTGAGCGCGAATCTTGCTATAATAATTTCACTGCTAAGCTACCGTTATATATTATCGTTGGGAAAGGCAGCTATTCCACTAAAAATAAGAACTTTACAAAAATAAGAATATGAAAAAGCTACTCTATATCGCAATAGTCGGAATTACGTTAATTATTACGTATGGCTGCAAGAAAAACAATCGAACAGGAGAAGTTGTGCAATCATATAAGAATGGTGAGATTTCCAGTGATAGTCTATTATCATATTTATCGGATTCTACGAATTATAACGGTGTTTTGGATTGGGCTAATCAACATCAAGGAGATAAAGATTTTGCAGATTATATCCTTGGACGAGCATATAAATTCGGTTTGGGAGTAGACAGCGACCTGATAAAATCAAAAGCATACTATCGCAACGCAGCATTAAATGGGAACATAAACGCAATGAGCGGTTTAGGACAACTGTATGCATGTTATCCCGATCAGGAAGATTTAGATTCTGCATATTATTGGTTCAATGAAGCAATAAAAAATGGTGATGCAGAAAATTACTTCAACCTCGTAATGCTTGAAAATATAAGAAAATCTAACGAGGGTCTACCAGTTGACACAGCTCTCATTGTGGGCTACCTTGAAAAAGGGGCATCTATGAATGACCCAAAATGCACAACAGAGCTGGCCAGTTTGTACACTACCGGCGAAGGAGTGGCAATGGATTTGAAAAAGGCATTTGATATGCTTTCGACATTTCCTGAAGACAGATTGGATGACGAGGGATTATTCCTGCTTGGTCAACTTTATGAAAGCCGCGATGTATCATCGCCGAATTACAATGAGGCGCTCAGACTATATAGGAAGTCGGCAAATCAAGGGAACACTTATGCAATTTGTAACATAGGGGTTTACTATCATTTCGGAGTATGTGTAGAACAAAGTGATAGCCTTGCATTCGTCCATTATAAAAAATCAGCTGACGCCGGTAATCCATGTGGAATGAGATTCATTGGAATTTGCTATATGGACGGTATAGCAGTTAAACAAAATGCAGATAAAGCATGGTGGTGGTATAGGAAAGCGGCTAAGAATGGTGATACAGAGTCTATCAATCTTTGTAAACAATATAATGTAGAATATTGAGCTCACAGGTGGACCCAGTCTTTTGTTCCTGGCACCCTTATGATTCGCCTCACGGCCGACACCGTTGCCTCGGACTATGCGCTTCACACTATCGGTGTGCGTTCGGGACTTTCACACGTTAGATTATGTCCATGTAGGGCGAACAAGCAATGCGCCGGGCGGGGTTTAAGGGCTCGTCCGGCGTGTTTGGTTTTTTATAGGGATGGGGTTGCGGTGGGGGTTATCGCCAGCGGAGGAATGCGTAGCCGAGCATGTTGAATGCTTCCCGCTCGAGTTCTTCACGGAATTCGGGAGCGGCTACTGAAATGAGCAACCGCGCGCGTTCAATCATGTTTTTGCCGCGCAGGTTTACGGCACCGTACTCTGTGACCACCCAATTGGTCTGGAAGCGGGTGGTTACCACTCCGGCTCCTGGGGTCAGGATAGGTTTGATTTTGCTCTGCCCTTTAGAGGTGCGTGAGAGCATGGCTATGAATGATTGGCCGCCGATGCTTCGTGAGGAGCCGTAGACGAAGTCGTGCTGTCCACCTACGCCGGAGTAGATACGTGTTCCGATGGAGTCGGCGCAGACTTGTCCGGAGAGGTCAATTTCGAGGCATGAGTTTATTGCGACCATGTTTTTGTTCTGGGCTATGATGAAGGGGTCGTTCACCCAGGCTATATCCTTGAAAAGGACGGAGTTGTTGTGGTCGAGGAAGTCGTAGAGGCGTCGTGTTCCGATGGCGAGCGAGGCAATGGATTTTCCGGGTTCCACCTGTTTGAGGGAGTTGTCGATGATTCCGGCTTCGATGAGGTCGACCATACCGTCGGTCATCGCTTCGGTGTGGAGTCCGAGGTGGCGGTGCTGACCGAGGGAGTAGAGCACGGCGTTAGGGATTGTTCCGACGCCTACCTGGAGGACCGAACCGTCGGGGATATGTTCAGCGATGTGCTGACCTATCCGTAGTTCGTCGGGCGATGGCTGCGCTTCGACGGTTTCGGCCAGCGGGTCGTTGACCTTGACTATGGCATCGAGCCGCGACATGTGGATCACCGAGTCGCCGTAAGTGAATGGCATGAGGGGGTTAATCTGTGCCACGATTATCTTGGCGCATTCCAGAGCGGCGGGTGTAATGTCAGAAGACACGCCTGTTGAGACGAACCCGTTTTCATCGGGTAGCGAGCAGTTTATGAAGGCCACGTCGAGGTGAATCGTACCGTCGCGGAACAGTTGCGGCACCTGTCCGAAGAATCGAGGCGTGGTTGTTGCGTAGCCCTGGTTGACCCAACCTCTGACGGCGTTTGAGACGAAAAACGAGTCGATCAGGAAAGAATCCTTCAGGTCGACATGGCACAATGGCGAGACACGTCGGCCGAGAGCGAACGCATTGTAGAGTTTGACGTCGCGGAGTTCTTTTCCACGGCGGGCAAGCGCGGCAATCAGAGCCTCGGGAATCGAGGAACTCCCTTGAACAAAGACGTGGTCGCCGTTTTTCACCAGTTTCACTGCCTGGTCGGCAGTCATATATCGTTGTTGCATAGATTCTCTGAGTATAGATGTCAGGAGGAGTGGGCGATTTTGCTCCGAGATGCAAAGTTAAGAAAAAAAATCCAAAGAGGGGGAATTTGTGGCAAGGAATTGTGGTTGCGAGGGGTGACAGGGACGATTTGCCGTGACCGATGTTGTGAGCTATACTCTAACTAAGAGATATTGAAATCAAGTGCAAAATTACAATTTTTTTTTGATATTTCAGCACTTGCGTTGACAAACTTGAGTTATTTCAACTGCTGTTTTGTGACGTTAGAAGTGTGAATGTTTTGCAAATGGAGATTTAAGGGAGATGGTAAACTGTTTAATTTTAGTCGTTTAGCTCCATTTCAATATCTCTTAGTTAGAGTTATTGACCACACGCATGCACATGCATCACACAAAATACCTATGCGCCACCTTTGTTTTATCTGTGATTTATCAAGACAAGGGTAAGAGAGATTGTGTAAGATGCCGATGTGAATTTGACGGGCTTAGGAAAGTTTTAGCCCACTGTTTATCAATCTATTAATAAT
>JAXJVW010000081.1:0-6800 GCA_036308365.1 Muribaculaceae bacterium | reverse complement strand
TTTTATAGTTTGGTACCTCTAAATTACTAAATATCATTGATATAACCAAAAGAATCGGCAACTTTTTCAAGCTGCCGATTCAACTTTTTTCAAGGCTTTCCTTATCCCGAACTCGCGTTGATAGCCAAAATAGGGTGCTGAGGTGCCTTGAAACAATAAACAGACTGAAAGCTTGAAGATGAGGAGACCCCGTCAGTTCGCACTGGCGGGGTCTCTTTCCATATCAACCTGAAATAAACGGTCAATCTTTTTACTCTCAGTGTTTACCTATTTATGCTAACCTATAATACTAACCTATAATACTAACCTATAAACTAATAATACTAACCTATAAACTAATCGCTTATTCATTACAGTGGTCAATGATCCGGAATTTCTGCTCTTCACAGCATGGAAGCCGGATGTTTTGACTCCGCAAAGTTACTTAAATTGCGAGCTGAATGCAATAGCGGTAAACGATAAAGTAAGCTATTGTAGATTTTATTGATTTGTAATAGATTGATATATAGTGCGTTATAAATGAGATAGAACCCTGAAAAGGTAGTAAGTTCGAATTTTGAATTTTGAGTTTTGAATTTTGTCAGGGTGTGTCAGATGGTGTAGATGACACCGACGCCAATGGCCAGTATGTCTTTCAGAGGTATGGAGTGGCTGATGGCTTTCTGCCGGACGTAGAGGTCGCAGGTTGAGATTTCGTAGTAAACCGACACTTTGCGGCTCAGGAAGCGTTTTTGTTCCGGAATGTGGAATGAAAAGCGCTGACCGATACCGAGGTGAAATCTCAAACGTGACGAGAATCCGTAGTAGCCGTGGGGATAGCGGTCGGGCTCGGAGGTCCAGAAGTCGCCGTGCAGAATGGAGTTGAGCGAGAGGTTGACGAACAGTGGTTTGACGCTCCATCGTTGGTTGAGGCATGTGAAGTGCAGGTTCCATGGGGCGTAGGTTTGTCGCAGGGTCAGGGTCCAGTAGTGGTGATATTGGAATCTTTTCGGGAGGAATCCCACCAGCAGGTGTGTCTCCCATTGGTTTGACCGTCCGTAGTCCCAACCTAATCCGGCCGATATCAGACCTATGTCGCCGGCGTATTGCAGGGTGAACAGATTGGGGATCAGTTTGTCCCAGTGTTCCTGACGTTTTTGTAATCGCCTGTAGTAGGCGGGGTTTATGTCTGATTCGGAATTGTCGGTCAGGGTTGTGGCGGTGACCATGTGCATCTCTCCGGCAATGGAGTCGGCTGATTCCTGGGCATGGCAGTCGCGGGGCTGTAGCAGCATGGCGAGGGCCATGACGGCCACGGCGGTCAGATTAAAATTCAACCACTTCATAGTCGTGACCCTCCTTTGTCACAGTAAAGATGAAAAATTGACGTTTCCCCATGTCGGGACATTGGTAGTAGAGGATGCCGTTACCGAAAATGTCGGTGACCTCGTGGCTGTGGTTGTGGCCGTTGACACAGAATCCTGTGGGTTTTGCGTCGGGCGATTCCTTCATTCCCGGATAGTTCGAGATGTAGAGGTTGAAGGCTTTGGCCACGTTGTTGTTGAACTGCTCGTCGTAGGGGCGGGAGTGCATCGCGACGATGGTTTTGGTGATGCTGTCGGGGTGTTCTCGGTTTATCTCGTTGACACGATTGACGTCGTCCTCGATGAAGAGCAGGTCGGGGACGGGGTGGGAGTAGTCATATTCGAGAGCTACGGTGTTGAGGCAAACGATGTGGGTGTGAGCGACGTTTAGCGAGAAGTTCTGCGGACCGAACAGGTAGTTGAACGTGTCCTCGCCGTTGCCCAGACAGTCGTGGTTGCCGATTACGGTCAGATAGGGTTTGCGGCATTTTTCCATCAGGTCGCGTGTCCAGAGGTATTCTTTCGGGAGACCGAAGTCGGTTATGTCGCCACCGTGGATAATGAAGTCGACATCGTCGCGCGCCGCGATTATGTCGAGGGCTTCGCGGGTTTCGTCGAGTGAGCCTTGGGTGTCGGTTATGAAAGCGAATTTATAGGGTAGGGTGAGGCGTGACTGCTCGAGGATTTCGATGTTTGCGGTGTTGATGTCATGAGGTCCGTCGAGATTCACGGAGTAGGGATGATACTCGAACCGGTCGCATGAGGTCAAGATGCATAGTGTTATAAGTGATGTGATCAGCAAAGGTTTCATGGTGCAAAGTTAGTGAAGTCGTTGTTGATAATCAAATTCATTTCCCATTTTTCCGAACAATGACACTTTCCGGGATAATATTGATGGTGAGAGGAAAAGGGAAAAGGTGCGCCGGGCGAGGCCTGACGCACCTTTGAGGTAGAGTGGAAGAAGTCGGCTGGGCGACTTCGTTTTTTTACTTGATGAATCGGAGGGCTTTGCCTTGGGCAGTCACATAGAAGTATACTCCGGAAGCGAGGTTTGCCACGGAGGCTGAGCCTACGGTCCGGGCCACTTTCTGTCCGTTGGCGTTGAAGATGGCTGCCTGTTGACCTTCGGGGGCTACGATGGTTTGAGATTCGGCGTCGTAGCGGACGTTGGTGGCGTCGCCGGTTATTTCATCGATACCGTCGAGGGCCACGGTGTAAACGTTAGAGTGGGCTGATTCAGATTCACCGGCCACGGCGGTCACTGTGTAGTCACCTTCGGGAAGATTCTCGGAGTGGGTGTAGGATTGCTGGGCGATGCCGGTTTTGAATTGTTTGCCGTCGAGGTAGATGTTGTAGGTCACACCTGTAGCCTTGTTGCGGATAGTTGACGAAGCGGGGTTCGCGAGAATAGCGTAGATACGCCAGTTGCCGTTGAGCGAAGAACTGAGGCTCTTGAGGCTCTTCCAGGAGGTGTGTGAGGCTGACGCCGAGATTAGGTTGCCGAAGCCGTCGGTAGCGGGACCTTCGTCGAAAATCATCGGTTTGACACCGTTTGCATAGGTGATGTGGTAGCCGATCATATAGGTTGACGAAGCGTCGATAGCCACCGGTTTGTTGAGGCGGATGTTGTTGTAGCCGTCGGCCAGCACGCAGAGGTCGTCGACGCTGACTTCCTGTTCATAGATGATGTTGAGGTCCTTGAACACTACAACCGAAGCGGTGTAGATGTCGGTTGAGTAGAGTGCGAACTTGATGTGGGAAATCAGTTTTCCGTTGACATCCTTGAGGCTTTCCGGCTCGAACTTCTGCACGGCGTAGGTTTCGCGGGTTCCGTTTCCGGTCATTCCGACGCCGTAGCTTTTACCGTCGATGGCATAGGTCAGTACGGGAGCTGTTTCAGGAGCTTTCCACGAGAGGGTTTTGCCGTCGCCTGAGAGGTCGTAGGGGGCTGGGCCGGCCTGTTTGATGTTGTTTTCAATAATCAGGGGGTCAGACACCGGAGATTCCCAACCGTTGGGGTATACGGCCGAAACGGTGTAGCTGTAGGTGTCGTAGCCTGGGAACTGGTCGGAGTAGGTCTGGTGTGATGTGGTTGCCATGAACTGTCCGTTTCGGTAGATTTTGTAGCGTGCGGGTTTGAGAGCGCGAGGAGCGGGAGCCACGGCTTTAGCACCACCGTCGATGCCGAATCCCTTACCGGCTTCACGTGAAGAGATGGCAGGGAGCTTAGAGGCGTAAGCGGCCACGGGGATGTTGATTGCAGAAGCGGCCTGACCTTCGGGTTCAGAGACCACGGCGCCGATCACGATGTTATAGTTGTTGTAGGTAGAGTTGATTGTGCCGAGGTTGAGCCAGGAGCTCATTCCGGGGAGTTTCACCATTGCACCACCGTCGACCACGGGACCGGCGTCGAGCACTATGGGCGATGTGCCACCTTTGAGTGTAGCTGTGTAGGCGAGATAGAGGTCTTCCTTTCCGGAGATAGTCACGGGATTATCCAGGGGGAAAGAATACATCATCAGAGGTTCGGCCACGTCGGCGGGGAACTGCTGGGAAGCGATGGCTTTGCCTGCGCTGTTGAAGATTTCGAGTTTGAAACCACCTTCTATTTTTTCACCGAGGATGAAGTTTATGGCTTTTATAGAGTAGCCTTCGTAGTCGGCGAGTTCAGCGGCTGAGAAACGGGTGCCGTAGCTGAGCATCATATCCTCGTCGAAACCAACCTTGTAGGTTGCCGCACCGTAGTGTTTCATTTCCACATCCATGCTCCAGTTGAAGTCGATGGTCTTAGCCTCCTTGTCGACTTTGGAAGAACCGATCATGGGTGCTCTGTAGGAGTCGGGCAGACGGTAGGTTGCTTTGACATTGAACAGCGAAGATGATTTTCCGTTGGCGGCCACGGTTTCGATGGCGTAGGTGTAGGTTCCGGGAGCGGGCACTTCGTCGTCGAATTCAGTTTTATTCACCTTGTCGGCCACTTTCTCGCCGTCGCGATATATGTTGTAGCCGGCGATGGAGGTGTCGGTCAGCGAACCACCTTCAATGTCGGCAGTCATCATCCAACCGCCTGAGAGGTTACCTGAAGCGAGAGTTTTCCAAGAGGGTTTAGACTTCGCGAAGTCAGTTGAGTTAGGTGAAGAAGTGGAGAAACTGTTGGATTTGCTGCCCATTGGGGAAGTTGAGTCGGTAGAGACGGGGTGGGTTTTCGGAGTGTGGAGGATATAGTAGCCGTAGGTGTAGCTGTGGCCCGGTTCAATTTCCACGGGGTTTGAGAAGCTGAATTTAGTCCATTGTTTTTCGGCAATTTTTGCGACCGCGTCGGCGCTCATGGCTTCATGGCATACGAATTCGCCGTCCTTCATCACCCAGATGGTCACCGCGCTGACGGTCGCTTCGCTGAAGTGTGCGTTAATGGCAGTTATTTTGGCGCCTTTGAATTCAAGAAGGTCGGTGGCTGAGAATTCATTTTTGATCCATACTTTGGTGTTTGAGCTTGCCGTGCCACCGATTGACTGGTTGAGCGTTTTGTTTGACCAGGTCAGTTCGTTTCCGGTTCGGAGCAGCGGTGCTTCCCATGAAATTTTGCCGATCATCGCGTCGGTTGAGGCTTTGGCTCCGGCGACTGAGGGGAAGAAGCTGTCGGCGCCCTTGATGGTGACGGTTGCTTCAGGAGAGAAGAATGATTCGCCGGAAGAATATTTAGCCTCGATTTTATAGGTGTGAGTGCCGTCGCTCTGATTCGTTGCGGTGTAGCCGGGGACGAATCGGGGTGAAGATGTTGCTTTTTCGCCATCGATCCACACATAGTATCCGGTTGGATTCTCGTCGGTGTCATTGAACAGGTTAGCTGTCACGAGGTAAGTTCCGCGACCGTTGTGGACCCAGTTCACGCCGTCATAAGAACGGAGGTCGCCTTTGCTGTTGGCCACCTTGTTCATGATAGCCACGAAGTTGAGGTTCGATCCGTGTTCAATTCGGAAGCCGATACGAATTTTCTTATCGGCAGTGATTTCGTAAGGATTATCGAAAGAAACCGTTCTCCATTGGTTAGCTTTGAATTCCGGGGAGTGGAGGTCGGCGTCCTGCTGCCGGACAATTTTTCCATCTTCCCAAATAATCGCCGTCACTTTCACGGTAGGGCGATATTCAAAGTAGTTCAGGGAGGTGATTTTTTCACCTTTCACCATTTGCAGGTCGGCAATATCGAAGTCAGAAGCGACATAGATTACTGCCGGGCTCTGCGACGACGTCTGTGCTCCGGCGTCGCCGTCGTAGTCCACGTTGTCGTGCCATTTGAGTTCCTTGGCTTCAGCTGGTTTGAGCCACGATAATTTCACTGTAGAGTAGTTGGGCTCGGCAGAGAATGTGTGCGGAGCGCCTTTCTTGGCCAGTGCGTCGACCGGAGAGACCAGGAGCGAGGCAGCGAGCGTAGAAAAGAGTAAATGATGAAATTTCATGTAATGAAAATCTGTTAAATGTGATTGTAATCAAATTTTATTGCAAATATATGCTTAAAAATTTAGAAAAACAATTAATAGATGGATAATCGCTTAAAATATTAAATATTTAAGAACTTTTTCATTAAAAATTTAAACACTTATTCGGTTTGTGGATGGTTTACATGTGACAATGATAAGAGGAAATGGCTTTTCAGTGTGTCAACAAGGTATGATGAAACGTGTGTCATGCTGACAAAAATGAATGGGCATATAAAACAAAAGAGTTGTCTCCCGACAACTCAATTCGATTATAAACCAATCATTATCACATTTTGCAATGGAAAAAGTAATTTTGCTTTTATGTAAGTATAACGCATGGGGCTCGAAAAGGTTCACGGAAAAGTTGTGCCGGGCGAAAATTTATTCAAAAATTTTTCATCGGCACGTTTTTAGACCCAATTTTTATGAGAAGTGTCCATAGTTTGGTACTAATTTTTCTTTAGAAACTGTTTAAAATTTATTTTATCCTTCTCAAATCCTGCGATAAATAAATTTAAACAGTTTCTTAGATGCGGACACTGCAATTTACTCACCGGTGTTCCAGATCGGGGAGCAGGTCGTTCCAGCATTGCTCCGTGATGAACCGGGCCATTGGTGGGAGCTGTTGTGAGTGGAAACCGAGCCGGGCTATGTCGCGTATCCATTTGTAGCGTCGTTGCAGATGGTTGTTGAGAGCGGACGGAATTTCAGTGTTGTCGGGATATTGGTGGCGCAGCCGGGCGTATTCCGTGGAGCATGAGTCTTTCGGGCCGGTGTAGGAGATGTAGAACTGGCGGAATTTAGAGTATAGGCAATCATCATGTTGTATATCGGGAGATTCAGGAAGGCCATCGGCGGGTAGAGGGTTGAAAGTCAGTTTCTGTTTGTGCTTTATCGGGGTGATCATTTTGGGATCGTTCTTTGGCTGCGCTTTCTGCGAGGGGTTTTGCTCGGCACGGCGTTTGCGGGCTTCCTCGGC
>JAXJVW010000080.1:0-1274 GCA_036308365.1 Muribaculaceae bacterium | reverse complement strand
TGAATCAAGATTATAAATATATTGACAAGACTCTCAAACACAAGATAAAATAAATTTTAAACAGTTTCTCAGAGTGGCTTTATCTTTAACAGATTTCATATCAATTGGATAAGAATCAACCGAGGTAGGAGTAAGCACAGTTTTTTTGCGGTCAGTCAAGGATTGTGTTTATGATTGCGCGGGTGTGGATGGCGACGGTGTCGAGTGTGGGGAGGGGGGAGTTATCGTCGTTCAGGAGCAGGGGGAGTTCGGTGCAACCGAGGATTACAGCTTCGGCTCCATCGCTGTCGCGGAGGCGGGATATTATCTCACGGAAGAGGGTGAGGGTTTCGTCAGTCACGATTCCTAATTCGAGTTCGTTGTTTATTCGGTCGTTGATCAGCTGCATTTCGGGGTCGTTGGGAACAACGACTTCGATTCCGGCTTCACGGAACGGTTTTTTGTAGAAATCGCGGGTCATGGTGAACACCGTGCCGAGGAGCGCCACCTTGCGGTAGCCCCTTGCCAGGGCTTCGTCGCGGACGGTGTCGATGATGCTTATCAGGGGGATTGGTGAGAGCGGTTTGAGCCGGTCGAAGATGATGTGGGTTGTGTTGGCGGTGAGGACGGCGAAGTCGGCACCGGCGGCGGCGAGGTTTCTGACTGCCCGGAGTATGTGGAGGGTCAGTCCGTCGTAGTCAGCACGGGCGCAGTAGTCGAGCACTTCAAACACGTTGATGCATTCGATGGTTATGTTTGGGAAGAAGTCGGGGCGTGTTTTCTGACGGACGCCGTAGGCTATTCCGAGGTAGTAGGGCATGGTTGACTGTGGCCCCATTCCGCCTATTAGTCCTGCTTTTTTCATTTGACGTTGATGAATGTTTCGATGATGACGGCGATTGCGCCTGTCGGGATTGGGGATTACTGCTGCCTGATGGATTGCAGGGTCGAAAAAAGTGACAACCCCAAGGCTACCGTCGTTGCAGACTGATTGCCCGGGGGTTGTCAAAGAGGTTAATTTGCGTTGGGGTTATTTCACTTCCCAGGTTTCGCCTGCGAGGATCATGTCGCGGAGTGAGTCGAACCCTTTTTTGGCGCGGACGGTTTCAACCTGCTGGTCGATTTCGTCGTTGTAGGTGGGTGCTTCGACGTCGCGTATGATGCCGATGGCGAGGGGTAGTTCGTGGCCGTCCATCATGGCGAGCTGCTGGTGGAGGGCAGTTTCGGTGAGATCGATGCGTTTTCGATCAAGCCTCTGAGCGTTCAGTATCAGTCCTTCGCCTTCAACGGCGGCC
>JAXJVW010000079.1:0-5019 GCA_036308365.1 Muribaculaceae bacterium | reverse complement strand
GGGGATGGTTCCACGGCGTGGTCACAGATTATTTGTATAAATGATATTTAGCCTTGCGTGCTTTGAATGATTCAACATCTTTGTTCCAGTAGTCCTTGATGTCGTCCACGCGGTAGTTTTTGGTGAATGCGGGGCGAATGGTTTTGCTTCCGACCACTTTGTCGAACATGTTGTAGCGTGATTTGTCGCCGATTTCAAAGGCTTTCTTTTCGGGATAGAGACGGGCGAGTTCCTGCATGGCGTAGAAGTTGACCAGTGACAGGGGAGCGGCTGCGCGGTCGGTGACATACATTTCCACACCCTGGAGGTTTTCACCTTTTCCGGTTGAGTAGAACGGTTTAATGTGGATGGGGCGGAATTTCATGCCCGGGAGATTGAGGTCGTTCATCGCTTTTGAGAATTCGTCGGCGTTGATCCATTCGGCGCAGAAAAGTTTGAAGGGGAGTGTGTAGCCTACGCCGATCGACATGCAGTAGAGCTCGCCGAGGATGCCGCTTGCTGGATAGTAGAGCGATGCTTCGGGATTGGGGATGTGGGGTGAGGGGAGCACCCAGGGCATGCCTGTTTCACGGAAGTCCATGTTGCGGGTCCAACCTTCCATGGGCACAACTGTCAGGTTTACTTTTTTTCCGCCTAAAAGCATGTTTTCCTCGTTGAGGAACTGTGCGAGCTCACCGGGGGTGAGACCGTAGAGGTAGGGTATGGCGAACTGGCTGACGAAACTGTAGCATGAGTCTTCAACGAGACATCCTTCAACTTTGTTGCCACCAACGGGGTTGGGACGGTCGAGCACCATGAATTCTTTGCCTAATTCGGCGCAGGCGTCCATTGCCAGACCCATTGTTGAGATGAATGTGAATGAACGGCAGCCGTTGTCCTGGATGTCATAAACGAGCACGTCGACATCTTTGAGCATTTCGGCCGAGGGTTTCTGTGTTTTGCCGTAGATTGAGTAGACGGGCACTCCGGTTGCCTGGTCGACGTAGAAGTCAACGTGGTCGCCGGCATGGACGTCGCCGCGGACTCCATGTTCGGGTGAGTAAAGTCCGGTTAGTTTTACTCCCGGGGCTTCGTGGAGGATGTCGATGGTTGATTTGAGGTTGTTGTCGACACCGCTTGGATTGGTGATCAATCCGACGCGTTTGCCCTGAAGTTGCTTGAAGCCACCGTCGCGGAGCACTTCAATGCCGGGTTTTACCTGAGCTGTGGCTCCCAGGGTGAGGGCCAGTCCGAGCATCAGTGAGATTATTTTTTTCATTGTTTGTTGTTCTGTTAAGTTTTAGCGCGTGTCACTTTGTGGGGTGGTTCGCCGATTGGGTTGAATCCGCGGGGGGATTGCGGGCGAGTCCATGATTCAGTGGTGGTGGCGCTTGAGGTTTTTATTTCGATTCCTTGCGTTTTGCGCCGTATTCGGGGTTGATGTGACGGCGAACCAAACCGGTTACGAGCCAGGTTGCGAGGTTACATGCGAGCACCCACCAGAAGAAGTTGGCGTAGGAGTTGCCCAGGAGGTCTTCCTTGATCCATCCCGCGGCCATACCGGGCAACATCATGCCGAGTGCCATGAAGGCGGTGCAGATGGCGTAGTGCGATGTTTTGTAGGGTCCTTCGGCGAAGTACATCATGAAGAGCATGAATGCGGTGAACCCGAAACCGTAGGCGAACTGTTCGAGCACGAGCGCGCTCCAAACGATTATCTGGCCGGAGATTGTGCCGTAGTCGGGCTGGAGGTTCGACAGGATTATGTAGGCTACGCAGTTGAGCGATGTCGCGAGCGCCATGGGCCAGATCCATTTTTTCAGACCTCCTCGCGATGCGCAGATACCGCCGATGATACCACCGATGGTCAAACCGATGATGGCGAGGGTTCCGTAGGCGAATCCAACCTGTGTGGGGGTCATGCCCAGACCACCTTTGTCGCGGGCGGCGAGCAGGAAGGGCTGGCAGAGTTTGACAACCTGTGCTTCAGGCAGACGGTAGAGGAGCATGAAGAGCATGGCCAGGATGACATGTTTTTTCTGGAAGAATGTGAGGAATGAGCCTCCGAATTCTTTGAGGATTCCGCCGACGGTTTTGTTTTCTTTGCCACCTACGGCTTTGTCGGTCACGGGGTAGGGGAGAATGAAGAGGTGGTAGATGAACACCAGTGCGAAGAACACTGAGCAGCCGGCCACGGTGAGTTTCCATGCCATTGCTGTGGGGAAGTAGTTCTGCAGCGTGCCGGCGATCATGACCAGTCCGCCCTGACCGAACACTGACGCGCAGCGGTAGAATGTTGAGCGTATACCAACGAACATGCTCTGTTGGTTTGTGTCGAGGGCGATCATGTAGAAGCCGTCAGATGCGATGTCGTGCGTGGCTGAACAGAATGCTGTGAACACGTAGAAGAACAGTGCGATGGAGAATGCTGAGGTTGGGATGCCTTCGGCGATAGCCTCGGCGTCGGGGTTGGGCAGTGTGAATGCTATTGCACCGAGACCTGCGGCGATGCACACTTGCATGGTGACGGTCCACCAGCGTTTTGTGCGGAGGATGTCAACGATGGGTCCCCAGAAGGGTTTGATTACCCAGGGGAGATAGAGCCATCCGGTGTAGAGAGCGGCGTCGGTTTCTGACATACCCATTTGGGTGAACAGAACCATGGTCACCATGTTTATGAAAATGAACGGAATTCCCTGTGCGAAATAAAGCGTGGGAATCCATGCCCAGGGGTTGCGTTTCGTTGCTTTTGCCATTTTTTTGTGATAATGATTATGCCGGTTTGAAGGATTGCCGGCCGGTGTTTGTTCCTTGTTAGTAAAGTTTGCTCAGGTTGGCTCCGGGGAAGTAGTGCGAGAGGATTTGCTCGTAGCTGTAGCCTTTGGCACCCATCACGGCGGCACCGATTTGACAGAGTCCGGCACCGTGGCCCCAGCCTGCGCCGTAGAGGGTTATCCGCGCGGGAATTCCTTCGGGACTCAGGTCGTGGCGTTCGACCACGAAAGCTGAGCTGTAGAGGTGGCTCGGCGAGAGTGTGCGGCGTATTTCCAGTTCCTTACCGATGATGAGCGTGCGTTTTGTACCCACGATTTTCAGACGGTAGAGTCGGCCGGAGGTTCCGCGTGCCACGGGGATGAGGTCGATGATGTCGCCGAAGTCAATTCCGGAGCGTTCTTTGACCAGACGGGCCAGTTCGTCGCGGGTGTACTCCACTTTCCATCGGTAGAAGTCGGTGGTTTCCTGGTCGTAGTTGTTGAGCACTTGGCTGAGGATGCCTGCGTCGGCGGTGTTGCAGAATGCTTCGGGTCGGCCTAAGATCCATTCGCGGGCGTTCTGCTCGACGGTCAGGTCGGGGAAGTCCATTTCCTGGGGGGCGTCGCGTCGGGCTTCGAGATAGCTGTGGTGGACGGGTTCCCAACAGTTTTCAAATTCCTCGTAGACACCACCGCAGCATTTTGAGAAGCGAGCGTCGCAGAGTTTGCCTTCGTCGGTTGTCAGCACTTTTCCGCGGGTTGCGGCAATGGCTTCGCGCACGGTTGGTGTTGACTGGCGGGTTACTCCCTGATAGCGCTGGCAGTGGTCGTCGGCGCAGACGTCGAAGGTTGTGTGGTCCTCTCGGTCATACCATTTGACGATTTCTGTTTCGGTGACAGTCAGGGGGTTATAGGTTTCACCGGCGGCTACGATCTCTTTGTTTTTCGCTATCTGCGCCAGCAGCCAGCTGCGTGAGATCACGGCGTGGGCTTTGAGGAGTTCCAGCGAAGCGGTTGCGCTCATTTCAGAGGAGATTACGCTGAGCAGGTAGTCTTCGACGTCGACCACGTTGATGGCGCGGACAAGGTTGCCGTCTTCCACAATGAGTTTGAGTGCTCCGGAGAACTGCTGGTCCTCGGTGCGTTCCCAGTGGAAGTTCACGCCGATGGTCACCCCGCAGAGGGTGAAACGGTTGTCTTGGTCAACGGGGGTGAACACCAGTTCGGTGTAGCTTCCGCCGTTCCATTGAATCATGCCATCTTTTACAGTGGCTGTCTGCTCGCCTGTGGCTTCTGTTCCGGCGGCGGTGTATGCTCCGGCCAGACGGAATCCGAGGTTTTCGGCGGCCATTATTCCTACGCTAACAACAGGGGTGCTCATAGTTTGTCGATTATTTCGTTAACTTGCTCGTCGGTCAGGCAGAGTTCGTCGTAAACTTTGCGGATGAGATCGGCGTCGAGTTTGTTGAAGTCTTTTTCGAGGGGAGTGATGAATACACCGCCCATGTCGACTGACGCCGGGCTGAGGAGCATGCAGTCGTCGCCTTCGGTGCCGTAGAACGACGGACGGTGGGCGCGCCGGGGGATTATCACCAGACGGCCTTCCTCTTCTTCGGTGACGTAGCACAGGAGGTTCATCATCGGCTCTTTTTCCCCTTCGGGAACGGGCATTGCGGCGTAGAGTTTGTTGAACAGACGTTGTGCGGCATCGGCGTCGGTGGTGTCGATGACGAACATGTTCAGGGGCAGGCCTTGAACAACTGAGAGCACTGCCTCGCCGTCGCCGTCAACCAACAGGGGTTGAAGGTCGGCTTTTTCCAGTGCTTCACCGATGGTCAGGAAGTCGCTGTTTCCGGCCTGGAAATGCATGTGGTCGGGGGCTGAAGCGCCGCATTTAGGGCCGTTGTAGAAAACGGTGTAGCCTTTTAGGTCGGCTGCGAGCGAAACCATGTCGGCGATGCGTCCGTCGATGAGCTGGTCAACGTGGCCGTTGTCGGGGATGGTGAGGTGACGGGGGAAAATCGGGAACGGGTTGATCAGCACGGTGTAGCGACCGCCCCATTCCAGTCCGCGCTGCACGCTCGGACGGTTAGCGGCGCACAGAAAGCATTTGCGCTCTTTCAGTGATTTGGCGTCGACCTTAGCCGATGAGCTAACGATGCGGGCGGGGTTGAACTGCACTTTCACGGGCATTCCGTCGACATCGAGTTCTTTGACCTTCACCCCTGACAGGGCGGCGAAGTTGTTGCGGGCCTGTTCCCACTCGTCCAGTTGGGCGAGCAGGAAT
>JAXJVW010000078.1:0-5083 GCA_036308365.1 Muribaculaceae bacterium | reverse complement strand
GGCCAGGACAGCCATTTTGTGTGCTTCGTGCAAACCGGTGCTCTTCATGAGCTTGATGTTTATGCCATCGTAGGCTTCGGCGGCACGGCGCACGTCGGGCAGACGCTGCAGGAATTCGTCGGCGATGAGGGGGAGCGGAGAGCGTTCGCGCAGCCATGCTGTCTCCTCGATCATCTCTTTGGGCATGGGCTGTTCAACGAACAGACAGTTGCGTTCGGCAAGCCAGTGGCACATCTCCAGGGCTTTCTCCTTGTCGTTCCATCCCTGGTTGGCGTCAACGCATATGGGACGGTCGGTTTTG
Source organism: Muribaculaceae bacterium (assembly GCA_036308365.1). Taxonomy (GTDB): domain Bacteria; phylum Bacteroidota; class Bacteroidia; order Bacteroidales; family Muribaculaceae; genus CAJUPY01. The sequence goes on along the minus strand of JAXJVW010000078.1, from coordinate 4,782 downwards.
GAGCGGATTATGTCAACCAGTTCCTTGTCGTTGTCAAGGCCCATCTTGACTTTCAGCACTTTGTAGGGCTCGGCTTCGTCAACCTTCTGACGAACCACGTCGGCCTTGTCAATACCGATTGTGAACGAGGTGTTCGGTGCCTTTTCAGGGTTCAGTCCCCAGATTTTATACCAGGGCTGACCCATGATTTTACCCAACAGGTCGTGGAGGGCGATGTCGACACCGGCTTTGGCTGCGCGGTCGTTCGGAGCCACGGAGTCCATGTATTCATGAATCTCCTCGATGCGGAACGGGTCGGTGAACTGAGTCAGGTCGAGCTGGCTGAGGAATTTCTGCACACTGTCGATGCTTTCGCCCAGATAGGGGGGCATTGATGACTCACCGTATCCCACGATGCCGTCATATTCCAGGCGCACCTGCACCCCGGGGGTAGTGGTACGGCTGTACTTTGCCAGATTGAATGCGTGGCGCAGTTCCAGTTCATAGGGGAAGAAGGTGAGATTGAGGCGGCCCGACTTGCCTGTTTGGCGTGTAGGCTCTCCGAAAGCGGAGAAAGATATCGGTGAAGCGATTGCGGCCGTAGCTAAAGCCGCGCTGCGGAGAAAATTTCGGCGGTTCATAATATATAATAATGTGTATTTGTCAATGTTGATTAAAAGTACCAGGGGTGAGCGGCCACGGTTGTGATTCCATTTGTGCCGATGCTGTCCTTGATGCGCGTGGCATGCAGGAAGGGGGTTGTGAGGTATTTGTCAGAAGCGGGATCGACGCTGTTACGGCGCACACGTCCTGATGAGTGGATGTAGTCACCGTCGTGGTCATAGATGGCGACATGAGTCACCTTACCGGTTTTGGGGTTACCGAAGAACAGAAGGTCGCCTGCCTCGCAGGTTGGCCACTGGTCGGCCGAAATCTGGTTGCCTGTCGTAGCCTGCTGCGACGCGTCGCGCATCAGAATTATTCCGTTTGAGAAGTAGCTCACCTTGGCCAGTCCGGAGCAGTCGAGGGTTTTGATCGACATTCCACCCCACAGATAGGGTGTGCCTTCCATGGCATAGGCGGTGTCAAGGATCTTCTGTGCGTCGAACGACTGTTGTGCCCATGTGTCGAGGGGTTCCACGTCGGCGGTGGCGATGAATCCCTTTCGGCCGTCAGGGAGTGTCACCTCCATCATTTCGGCCGAGGGGTCATACTGTCCCTCGAGGATGTTGCCGGTCACGGCATCTGACACCACATCGCGCGGACCTTTGTCGATGGTGTTGTAGAATATGCGGGTTTGATAGGGAGCTGTCACGATCACACGGGGTGCGACACGCCACGCTTTCATTTCGGCGTCGGTTTTCTCGGCCAGTGAGTTGTCAACCACGTAGGCGATGTAGCCGTCGGGGCACTGCGCGCGCCACCAGTCACCTTTTTTCTCCAGCAGGCGCACGGGCTGACCCATGATTCCCTGCGTGGCCATTTCGGAGGCATGGCCGGGAGCAGTGCGGAAGCAGCAGACGGATATGCGCACCTGGGCCCACTGGTCAGAGGGGAGCACTGTGACGCTGTCAATCACCGTTTTGCCATCGTCGGCGAAAGCCTGAAGCAGCACATTCTTGACATCCTGCTCGGAGGTTTTACCTTTCAGGGCCACCTTTCCGTCAGGGAGTTGAGTGGCGGTTATCTCATATACGATCTGACGGGCGTCGGGGGCCAACTCGTTCTTGATGTTCTTTACAATCTGCTCAGGCGTGGCCGCCCAGAGCGATGAGGCTGCGATGGCCGCCGAGGCCATGGTCAAGAATATTTTTTTCATTTTTGTTCAATGCTGATAATTTCTAAATTCTGATTCCATCCGGGATAGAACAGGTTACCTTTGGAACATTCCACTTCACCGGCCTGATTGTCGACGGTTTCACTTCTGATGAACCGTTTCGGGGGGAAGAAGTCGCCGCATATGCCGCGGTTGGCGGCCAGACGCATGCGGTCGAGCCCGGTAGAGTAGTAGTTGCGCATGTTGTCAGGACCGAAATCCTCGGGATAGCGTCCGAACGAGGGGTCGACCGGAACCCATCCCACACCTTCGAAGTAGACTTCGCCCCAGTCGTGGAAGTTCTCCTGTCCGGGGTTCATCATCCATCCGCTTTCCCAGCGCGCGGGCACTCCCAGCGAGCGCATTATCGAGAGGTAGAGCATCGTCACCTGGCCACAGTCGCCATGACCGCAGCTCATGACATATTCCGGCATACAGGCTATGGTGCTGTATTCGCGCGCTCCGGCCCAGGGTATGTTCTGCGAAATGTAGGTTAGCACATTTTCGGAGATTTCATAGGGGTCGGTTGCTCCGCCCGACACTTTCGCGAGGAATTCCTCATCCTTGATGGGGATGATGTGGGGGGCTTCCATGGCGGTGTACTTTTTGTAGAGCTCGCTCTGTTTGTCGTAAGGGCGCAGGTTCTCGCGGATATATTCGGGTGAATAATACTGGGCCGCCACGTCATATTCACACACATATTCAAAATGGGTGGTGTCGGCAGTGACGGGAGCGCGGAAGCAGATAGTGTTGTGGTCAGAACGGGTGAGGGTTGAAACAACATAGTCGGCGGGCTCGGCCTTCAGGATGCGCACACGGCTCTGGCGCACTGATTCAATGGGAACGGGCATCCACACACTCAGGGTGTCGCCGCGCAGAAAGTCGCGCGTCGGCACGTCGATGGTGAACCTGAACGTGATGCGCTGGGTGTCAACGGGTGTTCCATCGCCAACCGACTGCGAGATGTTACGCGCGATCATGCGGCGCTCATCATCGTTGTAGTCCACACCGCGTCCGCCCCACTCGCCAACGAAATCGGGGGCCAGGAGTTTCACATTGCGCGCCGCTTTGCGGTGCACCTTGGTCACTCCGTCGACATTGAGCGTTTCAATGTAGCCTTTCGCTATATATTCGTCGATTTTCTCCGGGCTGATTTCAGGGAGTTTTTCTTTTATTTCAGCCACTGTGAAGGGGAAATCCCTATTGATTCTATATTTCATGGCCGATGCTGAATCAGGCTCCAACCAGGCAGGATTCTGTGCCGAAATGGCAAAACCAAACGCCGCCAGCATCGTCATCAATGATGTAAGTTTTTTAGGCATAGCAAGGATTAGTTTATATTTTCCGTAAAGTTACGATTTTTTTATCATTTTATCACTATGTTGCAGACCTGCCACATACTTAAATCTTGTTTAAAAATTTTAAAAATTCAGAACAGGAGGCTTATCTGTAGGGGTTATCCGTGCCATAATAATGCTTGCAGGTGGCGCATTTCGAGTGCCAGTGGCGATCGACATAGCCGCAGTGGGGACACTTTTGTCCGGCGGAGTTATAGTAGCCCACGAGCTGTGAGTTGGGCTGGGCATATTCGGGCGATTTGCCACGGCGCCAAAGGCGTGTGCCGCCGCAGTCGGGGCATGTCTGCTTCTTGTTTCCGCTGTAAGAGTCGCTTTTTCGGCCTGTTCCGTTGTTATATTCATATGACTCACGGTTGGTTGTTCCGTCGGGCATGATGGTGGATGTCGAACCGATGGCATAGCCCGGATATTCGCTCATTGTGGTGCAGTTGCAACGGCCCGAGCCTCCGCAATGTCCGCAGCGTCCGGTGCGGTTGCAGAGTGCGCATGGGATGAATGTGCCGTAGCCTGCCGACACTATTCCACCCTGGCCGTGACACATGGAGCACACTCCCTGACCGTAGCACATGGGACACACCTGGCTTCCGTTGCAGTTGGGACACGGACGGTAGCGCACACGCATAATGCTGCCGTTGACAAACTGGGTGCATATGACGAAACCGCCGTAGCCCAGTTCCTCGCGCCACTTTTTCACCACACCGTTGTTGTTATTGCTGTTATTGTTGTTGTAGTTTTTATTGTTGTAGTTGTCAGAGCCACCGCCGCCACTTGAGCCGGTGCCGTCGAAGGTGTGGCTGCCATCGCTCTGCCCCAACATGGTGCCATTGAAATCGGAGATTGTCACAAAAACCTTGTAGGTATGTTTTCCGGCCGGCAGACGCAGGTCGTCGAGATACGGTGCATACCACATGTCGCTGTAGCGTGTGCCGTCATAATCGGGCTTGAACTCCCAGCTGAAATACGACACTCCGTCGGAGGTGGTGCGGTTGCCGTTCACTTTCAGCCACTGGCCGTCGGGACGCTGAATGAAGATGTTCATGTAGCACTTCTGCCCCTTTTTGCCGTTCACAGTGAAGTCACTGTGCACCTTCATCACGGGGCGGTTGTTCAACTTCGTTCCATGTTCAAGCCAAACCTTGTGGATAGTCGCTGATGCGGCATCGGCGCTGAGTGCGCCCATAAAAAACACAGCGGCCAGCAACAACGCCGCTCCGATCATTCTTCTCATAGCGTATGGATAATGTTTAGTGTCGCAAAGATACGCACTATTGGCTACATTATCAAATTATTACCGCATTAATTTAACCGCCCTGCCTGCTGTCCGCGCACCGTCCGCGCGAAGGCCACATACTGCAGGATGGCCGCAACGAGCAACGCCACGTTGAAACTGCAGTAGACACCAACGCTACCCATGCCGAACCCCACGCTGAGCAGAAGCAGCACCGGCACACCGATCACAAAATAGCTCAGCACGGCCACCCACAACAGCGGACGCACGTTGCCGGTGCCGCGCAGACAGTTCGCATAATTGATTTGAGTGGCGTCGAGATATTGATACACTATCATAGGGGTTATCAGCAACACAGCCGCTGAGGCCACGGCAGCGTCGTCGGTGAAAAAGCCTATCAT
>JAXJVW010000077.1:0-2942 GCA_036308365.1 Muribaculaceae bacterium | reverse complement strand
TGGCGATTTCTCGGATGGATTTGCCTTCTTTTCTGAGTTCTGTGACGTTGATGGCAAGTTGGGCGTTGGCTGCATTGTCTTCGTCTTCTTTGAGGTGTTCTTTTTCTTGTGCGTATCCTATGTGTTCAAAGTGTAGGAATCCTCGGTCAGATACGATTTCGTAGATGAGTACGTTGTCGGAGTCGTATCTGTATTCTCCTGCTCTGACCTTTACTTGTTTGACGTAGCGGAGGCAGTTGTCTTTGTAGCTTTTGCCGATGGCGAAGACGCTGTCAAAGAAGTTGTAGAGTTTCTTGCTTCCGGCCAGGTCGTTCTGGGTGATGGGGTTGGCAAGGTTTCTCTTGGGGGTGTGGGCGATGATGAGGATGGAGAAGTTGTGTTTTTTCTTGAGCTGCATGAGTTTCATCATGAAGATACCTGCTGCTTCGCCTTTGTCGGAGGCGTTGCAGAGGTATGTGAGGTTGTCAATGATGATGACACTGGAGTTGGTTACGAGGGCGGCATCTTCGATGTTTTTGATGATGGTGTCTTCGTAGTTGTCCATGCTGATTGCTTCGGGGTCGATTTCCGCTCTGATGAGTCCGTCAGGGAAGATGTGTCTGATGTTGTTTTCCACGTCGTAGTATCTTAGCTGGAACTGTTTGTCGGAGAGCTCGCAGTCCATGTAGAGGACGTTCTGCTGTCTTGCTATGGCGTCTGCCATCTGGACTGCGTAGATGGATTTTCCGAGGTTGGAGTCGGCGAAGAGGCAACAGACTTCTCCTTCGTACCATAGGCCGTGGTAGAGGTCGCGGGGGTTGGGTCTGCGTGCGGCTTCTACGATGGTGGCGTTGGCTTTTTTGAGTCGGAGCATTCCTACGGTCTGGGTGGAGATCGAGGATTCGATTTCTGCGGAGATTGCTTCAACGGGATTGAGTATCTGTTCTGACATATCGTTCTTCTATTTTGGTCATTACGTAGTTGTCGCGGAGGATGTTTTCGATGTCCTGACGACGGTAGTAGATTTTCCTTCCGAGTCTTGTGTGCGGGATGGTTCCGTTGCTGCGGAGGGTCTGGAGTGTGCGGGGACTGATGTGCAGGAGCTGCATGATGTCCTGGCCGTCGAGGAGTTCCTCGAGGTTGATGGTGGGTTTATTGTCCATTGTTGTTCCTCCTTCCGAATAGTTCGATTGCATAATCTACGTCAACGATGATCTTGCGGCCGTTCTGGGTGACTGCTTCTTTGATGACGTGGTCTTTGTAGTGCTGGGCTGTTGCGTGGGAACAGCCGAAGAGTTCTTCTATGCCTTTGATTCCATAGACGTAGCGTTTTGCTGATGAGGTGGTGCGCTTGGTGGCGTTTTGTCCTGCTGCTGTTTCGAGGATTTCGTGCATCAGGAGTTTGAGGTCGCCTATGGTCATTGCGCCGATAGGCATTGTGTCGTCGAATCCGATCATGGTTTTGTTGTGTTTGAGGATTGTGACCAGCTTGAGTGGTGGTAAGCATTCTTGCTGGTCGGGCGACTTCCGGACAGGTGATACCACTTCGCCTGTTCGTATCGTACTGGCAAAGTAAGGTAGAGTCTATGGGGATTCATACCATCAGCACCATTGGTGGTGTTCCAATGGTGCTGATAAGCGTGTGTGTAAGTTATTGATTTTGAGGAGGGTTATTTTCCGTAGCGGATTGCTTTGTCGAAATAGAACTCTTTGTTCAGCTGCTGGGCGACTTTGGCAAGGTCTCCTGCTGAAAGGGTCTTGCCTTGATCAGATGTCAACATACCGTCAATCTTCTTCCAATCTTTCTTGTTGAGTGGGAGGAAGAAACGATGTTCATAGCAGTACATGACGAATGCACGGTTGGATACGAGAAGGTGTCCTTTGTCATCAATCTGAAGATCCTTTTTAGCTTGAGCAAGTTCTGGAATGGTGCTTAATGGTGCGATGATCTTCTTTGAGTCTGCTACGTCCATGAAATTATGAGCCATGGTCTGAGTCCAATCCATCGCTTCTACCAGTGAGTCTATCGTAATTGTCTCGACAAGTTTAACCCCGCATTGACTTTGGTAGTCGAATACGGGGGTTCTTATGTCATTTTCATAGAGGCAGCCTTGGATGATGTTGCCGAGGCGTTCAAGTGCAAGGCCGATGGTGCGTATGTCATGGAAGCTCTTTTTGTCCCATTTCCTGTTGTAGTCTCCCAGAGGGATTTTCATATAGCCTACTGCTTCGAGCATGGAGTGTGCTTTCTGTAGGCAGTTCATGATGCAGGCGAAGAAGGCATTTATTTCCTGGGAGTTCTGGTCAGTCCTTTCAGAGCAATGGTAATATGCAGCTGGTAGGCGGACATCCATGAGCATACGACAGATGTATCTTCTCAGACTGATAGTGTCCGTTCTGTAGTTGTGGATGGTAGTGTAGATTTCCTCTCTGAGTTCCTTCCAGCTGTGATATGTTTCGATGGCCGGGTTCTCTTGGTATGTAACGATGTACCTCGTGGCCTCAGATTGGGTTAATGTGATGGAATCCAATGAGTTATTGCCGTTAGCGACTGCCATACACCGGAGCAGGGAGAGGGCAGCCTCCCCCGCGAACGTTTGTATGTATTCGTTCACGTACGACATTTTTAGTGATGTTGATGGATTTTCTCATTCGAAGTTTTGGATTCACGATCCAGGTCAAATATAGGAATTAATGTTGGACTGCAGAAAGGATTTTGAAGAAAAATTTGTCAACTTTTCAACAATCGCAATTGGAGCAATGCTGGTGGCATTTTTTTGAATTTGGTCAACATGTTGACCGATTTCAGGGGATAAGATTTCCGCAGCGGTGTTGCGGAAATTCGTAAACGCCGTTTACGATATCCTGAGAGACGTAAAATTTTAGTACAGATTTTGTTAATCCGGAAATTATATCTACATTTGCAGAGTCAAGGGGAATTCGCGTAAGGGATGACAACCCTT
>JAXJVW010000076.1:0-8084 GCA_036308365.1 Muribaculaceae bacterium | reverse complement strand
TTTCTTCCAGGTTGGGCACCTCTCCATACTGGTTAGGGCGCATTTCGCTCGGCTGGGCCCACCAGTAGATGAGCAATAATCCGCCGAAAGGAATGAGTGAAATCAGATACCACCAGCCACTCTTGCCGATGTCGTGCAGACGTCGGGCGCTGACTCCCAGCATGGGGATTGCGATGGCTAAACCGAAAATTATCATCGGAATCATTGACAAAAAGAGGATTCCAAAAAAGGTGGCTTCATCCATGTCGCTATCAATGTTTATAGCTAAAATGGGAATTAAAAAGCCGCAAAAAAACATGGAAATCATATAGACCACCATGGACACGGCATATTGTCCAAGATAGGCCCACCAGAATTCCGAACGTGATGCGCGTCCCTCGAAATTGAAGTAGTTCTTCAGATAAACTTTCTTGCAGGCCTCCATGAAGGAGAGTTCTCGTTGATACATAATGGTTGAAATTGAAGTTATGATTTAGGAAAACGCCGAGGCCGTCAGTCCGCGCGGACAGTCAGGTCATTGGTCCGTGCAGGCTATCTTACCATTGAGGGTTGTTGTAGGAATTAGCTATGTCGTAGGGATTTTCTTCCAGGTTGGGCACCTCTCCATACTGATTAGGGCACATTTCGCTCGGCTGGGCCCACCAGTAGATAAGCAATATGAATCCGAAAGGAATCAATGCAATCAGATACCACCAGCCGCTCTTGCCGATGTCGTGCAGACGTCGGGCGCTGACACCTAAAAAGGGGATGGTGAGAGCCAAAGCGACAATAAGCATCGGAATCATTGACAAAAATGTGACTATAGCCACGCCGCTTTCATCACCTCCGTTTAGTGCGAAGATGAATCCGAAAGTGAAGCATAGAATCATGGAAATCATGTAGAACACCATCGTAACGGCATATTGCCCCAGATAGGCCCACCAGAATTCCGAACGCGATGCGCGTCCCTCGAAATTGAAATAGTTCTTCAGGTAAACCTTCTTGCAGGCTTCCATGAAAGAGAGCTCTCGTTGATACATAATGGTTGAATTTAACAGTGTGTTGTGATTTCAGAAAATGCCGAGGCCGTCAGTCCGGGCCAATGGAAAGCATCTCCTATGTGAATTAATCGCAAAGGTAATTTTTTTTCAATGAAAAACAAAATAAAATCTATCTACGGCGACAAAAAAGTGTGAAATGATAGGAACTTTTTGTAAATTTGCAAAACGAAAAATTTTTCAACATTATTTATACGTATGGTTACATTTTTTAAGGCCGGACAGAACACTGTCTATGCTGTTGAATCTTCCCGGAAACTTTCTGAGGAGGAAAAGGAGAAATTAACCTGGCTGTTTGCCGGTGCTAAACCATTGTCCTCAACTTCGCTGAAGGGTCAGTTTATCGGACCGCGAAAGGAGATGATCACTCCATGGAGCACGAATGCGGTGGAGATAACCCGAAACATGGGAATTGACTGCATATCACGCATAGAGGAGTTTAACCGTGTAACCGCAGACGTTCCACATTACGATAAGATGCTCAGCCGTCTGTATGATGGAATCAACAGCCGTGTGTTCGCCACCGACATTGTGGCAGGCGAAATCGAGCATATTTCCGATATTAAAGCTTATAACATCGAGGCCGGTCTGGCGCTTAGCCCCGATGAGGAGGAGTATCTGATGAACCTGAGCGCCAAGTTGGGCCGTCCGCTGACCGATAGCGAGGTGTTCGGTTTCTCTCAGGTGAACTCCGAGCACTGCCGACACAAAATTTTCAACGGCCAGTTCATTATCGACGGGCAGGAGAAACCCTCGTCGCTGTTCAAACTGATCAAACGCACCTCACAGGAGAATCCCGGCGGACTGGTGTCGGCCTATAAAGATAACGTGGCTTTCGTCAAGGGCCCGGTTGTCGAGCAGTTCGCTCCCCGCAACCCTGAAGGTCCCGATTTCTTCGAAGTGACCGACCTTCGCACTGTGTTGTCGCTGAAGGCCGAAACACATAACTTCCCCACAACAGTCGAACCGTTCAACGGCGCCGCCACCGGAACCGGTGGTGAAATCCGCGACCGTCTCGGTGGTGGCAAAGCGAGTCTGCCGTTGGCCGGAACAGCCGTTTACATGACTTCATATCCCCGTCTCGACCCCATGCGCCGCTGGGAGCTGATCAGCAATCCGCGCGTGTGGCTCTATCAGACTCCCGCCGAAATCCTGATCAAGGCATCGAACGGAGCGAGCGACTTCGGCAACAAGTTCGGTCAGCCGCTTATCTGCGGCTCGCTGCTCACATTCGAGCACGACGAGAACGGTCAGCTTTATGCCTACGACAAAGTGATAATGCTTGCCGGAGGTGTGGGCTTCGCCGCCGCCAAGGATGCCATCAAGGGTATTCCCGAACCGGGTCAGGAAGTGATTGTGATGGGTGGCGACAACTACCGCATCGGCATGGGTGGCGGTGCTGTGTCATCGGTGGCCACCGGTGAATATGGCAACTCCATCGAACTCAACGCCGTGCAGCGTGCCAACCCTGAAATGCAGAAACGCGTGGCCAACGTGATCCGCGCTCTGGCCGAATCAGGAAACAACCCCATTGTGTCGATCCACGACCATGGCGCCGGAGGCCACCTGAACGCCCTCTCCGAACTTGTTGAGGCCACGGGAGGCGTAATCGAAATCGACAAACTCCCTGTGGGTGATAAAACCCTCAGCGCCAAAGAAATAATTGGCAACGAAAGCCAGGAACGCATGGGAATGGTGATGGACGCCAAGGATGTTGACCGCGTAAGGGCCATTGCCGAGCGTGAACGCGCCCCCTTCTATGAGGTGGGCCAGACCACCGGCGACGGCAAATTCGTGTTCAAATCATCCGAAGGTGAGGACCCCATCAACCTCGAAATGGAGGATATGTTCGGAAACTCACCCCGCACCATCATGCGCGATGAAACCATAATCCGCAAGTCGGAGAACCCCTCGACAGAGAATGTCGACATTGCCGCCACCGTGGCCGAAGTGCTCTCACTCGAAGCCGTGGCTTGTAAGGATTGGCTCACCAACAAAGTTGACCGCTCGGTGACAGGTAAGGTGGCCCGTCAGCAGTGCCAGGGCGAGATTCAGCTCCCCTTGAGCGACTGCGGTGTCATGGCACTTGACTACACCGGTAACGCCGGTATAGCGACATCGATCGGACATGCTCCCCAGGCTGCCCTGGGCGATGCCGCCAAAGGTTCGGTGCTCGCCGTTGCCGAATCACTGACAAACATCGTCGGTGCTCCCTTGAAAAAAGGAATCAACGCTATTTCACTGAGTGCCAACTGGATGTGGCCTTGTAAGAACCCCGGCGAGGATGCGGCTCTCTACCGTGCTGTCGAGGGTTGCTCTGACTTCGCTGTGGCATTGGGTGTTAACATCCCAACCGGTAAGGACAGTCTGTCCATGACTCAGAAATACTCTGACGGACAGAAAGTTATGGCTCCCGGCACAGTGATTATCTCAGCTGCCGGCGAGGTGACCGATGTGAAGAAAGTGGTGTCTCCCGTGGTTCAGAACATCCCCTCTACATTATATTATATAGACTTTTCGGGCGACACCCTCCGACTGGGTGGATCGGCCTTTGCGCAGGTACTTGGCAAAGTGGGCGACGATGTTCCCACAGTCACCAATCCTGCCAACTTTGTCGCCACTTTCAATGCTGTCAACAAGCTGGTCAGCCGCAAAGCCATCGCCGCAATGCACGACGTTTCGGCCGGCGGTTTAGTGACAACACTCCTTGAAATGCTCTTTGCCAACGAAAAAGGTGGCTTGAAAGTAGCACTCGACGGATTTGGCGAAAAAGATAATGTGAAGACCCTCTTCGCTGAGAATCCCGGCTTGGTAATCCAGGTTTCTGACAGCTGCAAAAACATGGTTGAACAGGCTCTCAACGCAGCCGAAGTACGCTACTGGGCCATCGCAACCCCAGTGGCCGAACGCACTGTAACCATCGAAAACGAAGGCCAAAGGGTTGTGGAACTGGATGTTAACGCCCTCCGCGACGTATGGTACAAACCTTCATTCATCCTCGATACACTTCAAAGCGGTGAAACATGTGCCACCCAGCGCTTCAACAACTACAAAGAGCAGCCCATCCGCTATCGTTTCCCCGCAGGATGGAAAGGCTCTTTTGAATCGCTCGGCATCGATCCCAAACGTCGTACACCCTCAGGTGTGAAAGCAGCTATAATCCGAGAAAAAGGAGTCAACGGCGATCGCGAAATGGCCTACTCACTCTATCTTGCCGGATTCGATGTGAAGGATGTCCACATGACCGACCTTATGACCGGACGTGAGACTCTCGAAGATGTCAACATGATTGTGTTCTGCGGCGGTTTCTCAAACAGTGACGTTTTAGGCTCTGCCAAAGGTTGGGCATCGGGATTCCGTTGGAACGATAACGCCCGCAAGGCGCTTGAGAACTTCTACAAACGCTCCGACACCCTCTCATTGGGCATCTGCAACGGCTGTCAGCTTATGATAGAGCTTAACCTCATTGCCCCTGAAAAAGAAAAACGTGTGAAGATGCTCCATAACAACTCTCACAAGTTCGAATCAGGTTTCCTTGGGTTGACAATACCTCAGAACAATTCAGTTATGCTCGGCTCACTTGCCGGAACGAAACTCGGCATCTGGGTGGCTCATGGTGAAGGACAGTTCTATCTTCCCGAGGCTCTTTCAAGCTACAATATTGCCGCCCGCTACAGCTATAACGGTTATCCCGCTAACCCCAATGGTTCACGTGGAGCCGTGGCGGCATTGACTTCATCCGATGGCCGTCACCTGGCCATGATGCCTCACTTGGAACGCGCCATCTTCCCCTGGCAGTGTGGTTTCTATCCCCGTACCCGCCGCAACAATCAAGCGACTCCTTGGCTTCAAGCATTTGTCAATGCTCTGAACTGGATTAAAAACATTAAAAAATAAAAAAATGAAAAAATCAATCAAGTTCCTGTTGTCATTCTTGCTGGTAACAACTCTGCTTACAGCTTGTAAATCAGAGCAGGACACAGCATTCGTTGGCCGGTGGGCCGGAGCAAGTGAGGAGGGTAAACTCTTCAACAAAAGAGTGCTCTACGGAGTAGAATTAGAGTTGGAACGTGGTGACCTCGACCTTGAAACCGTCAAGTCACTCTCTCTGAACAACTCAAAGGCGACACTTTCAGTAAGTATCAACGGCGTTGTCTTCATCAACGCTGAAGGCAAGTGGTCAGCTGACGACAAGAAAATCAACTTTGATTTCGATAAAACGGAAGTTACCTTCGACAAGGCAATGGAAGGCCTCTCCTCCAGCTTCGGAGGAACATCACTCCGTGACTTCGCGCGGCAGGTGGAAGAGGGTATTGCCGACGGTTCCATCAATCTTTCGTCAATAGCCATCGTGTCATCCTCAACAAGTAAGATTGTCCTGGACTTATTCGGGACAGAAACAACTCTCAACCGAGTTGAAGATGAAGGCGAAGAGCAGGCTGATAACAACGAATACACCTTGGTCGGTACTGTTGCCGGTCAGCCCGTGAAGATGGTTCTTACTTTCATGCAGGGCTCTGTGACAGGAAAATACTGCTACACCAACGTCAACACCCAGCAGTGGCTCGAAGTTGAAGGTTCAGAAGAGAACGGTGTGATTGTCCTCACCGAAAAGAACGCTGACGGCATGGTGACCGGTACATTTGAATTCAATTACAACCCTGTCATGAGCCCCATGGTTCTCATTGGCTCAATGACAAACTACAAAGGTAAAACCTACACTGCCGAACTCACTCAGGAATAATAACTGAATTTGATCATCATATGAAATGTGCCCGGGCTTCATGCTTGGGCACATTTTATTCACTGAGGAACACCCTGAATGCAAGGCGGTGATCAGTAGCGAGTCAGACGTTGACAGGCGTGACTATCATTGGAGTGGATGTTCCATAGGCCAAAATCTATATAAATTCATAAAAATTGTTGAATCATAGCAATTTTCTTGCAAATGTCGAGCCTAATGAGTAAATTTGCATGAAATACCATAATTGTGACACGGCTCATGACGCAACACCCTGCTTAACAGCATGCATGAGCCATTCCAAATCCTTGAAGAATATTAATCATATCAACATTTTTTACATTCAGCAACATGAAAAAAATCCTTTCATTGCTTGTTGCAATATTCTGTGTGGCGATGATGAACCTGTCAGCACAGGTTGTCACCTCCTCACCGGCATTGCTGCAAGAAAAAAGCTCAAATGTGGTTCTGACATTCCATGCCGACCAGTGTGGCGTGACAGCACTTCAGAACCTTTCAGCTTCCACTCCCCTCTACACCCATATCGGTGTGGTCACTAACAAAAGCAACGGCGGCTGGGCACATGTGGTGACCGACTGGAACACCAACAACGCAGCCAACCAGTTGAAGTATGTGAGCAAAAACACTTATACTTTCACCATCGGTGACCTCCGCTCATTCTTCAAACTGACCGATGCGTCAGAAACTATCACCAAGATTGCTTTCATCGCGCGCACCGCTGCCGGAACTGCTCAAACCAAGGACATTTTCATCGATGTGCTCCCCGAAGGTTTCCAGATGGGCTTGAGCTCAAACGTTGAAAACTATGTCATAAACAAAGCCACCACCATCACTTTCACCGTGAACACCACCGAAACAGCCAAAATCGACCTCTCGGTGAACGGAACTTCTGTGGCTTCAACTAACGGCACCGTGCTCACTCGTCAGCAGAATTTCTCATCAAAAGGATTCTATGAAGTGAAAGCGACAGCCACTTCGGCTTCAGGCAAGACCATCACCAAATCGCTCACAGTGGCATGGCCTGAATCATCACAGGCCGGAACATACCCCGGCGGTAAACCCAAACAGGGCGCCGTGCGTAACGCCGACGGCACAGTAACTTTCTGCCTCGCCGCCCCCGGCAAAGCCTCTGTCATCCTGATCCCCTCATGGGACAACTACCAGACCCTTGACAAAAACGTGATGAAATATCAGGATTACAACGGTGTCCGCTACTTCTTCACTACCGTGAAAGGTCTGAACACCACTTCGGCCTATCCCTACTACTATCTCGTGGATGGCGTGACCAAAGTGGCCGACCCCTACACCCACCTCGTCCTCGACTGCTACAGTGACAAATGGCTCCCCGAGGATGTTTACACTTCACGTCCCCGCTACCCCTACGAAGTGATGGACGACGCCATGCTCGCCGTTTATCAGGAGAACATCGACGACTTCAAATTTTCAAAATTTGAAATCCCCGATCATAAGAATCTGGTGATCTACGAAATGCTGTTCCGTGACTTCACCGGCACTGACAACGAGGCCGACGGCACAATCAAGGCCGCCATGGACAAGATCCCTTATCTGGCCGACCTGGGTGTGAACTGCGTGGAACTCCTCCCTGTGATGGAATTCAACGGCAACAACTCATGGGGCTACAACACCAACTTCTACATGGCGCTTGACAAAGCCTATGGCGCTCCCTCTGAACTGAAACAGTTCGTTGAGCGCTGCCACAGCTACGGCATCGCCGTGGTGCTCGACATCGTGTTCAACCAGAGCGATGGTCTCCACCCCTGGTATCAGATGTATGACATCAAAAACAACCCCTTCTACAACGCAACCGCTCCCCACGACTACAGCGTGCTCAACGACTGGAACCAGGATAACGCCCTGGTGCAGCAGCAGTGGACCGACGCCATCACCTACTGGATGACAAAATACAATGTCGACGGCTTCCGCTTCGACCTCGTGAAAGGTCTCGGTTCAAACAGCAGCTACGGTTCAGGCACGGAAGCCTACAACTCTTCACGTGTGGCTAACATGAAAAAGCTCCATGCCGCCATCAAAGCTGTCAAACCCAACGGCATCCACATCAACGAGAACCTCGCCGGCGACCGTGAGGAAAATGAAATGGCGGCCGACGGTCAGCTCAACTGGAGCAACGTCAACAACGCCTGCGGAAACTATGCCAAGGCTACCGGCAACGTCGACAACCAGATGTCAGGATTCTATTCTCCCTACTGGTCACGCACCGCTTTCTCAACCGTAAGCTACGCTGAAAGCCACGACGAGGAACGCAT
>JAXJVW010000075.1:0-8003 GCA_036308365.1 Muribaculaceae bacterium | reverse complement strand
CTTTTTGCCAAGTTTCGTCAGTCACATAGCTCGCTATGTTCCTTCCTCAACTTGCAAAAATCCCTCCAAAAGCCCTCTCAATCTTAACCAAAGTTAAATTTAAACACACTCTTAACTAACCACAACCAATCTTAAAAAAGGCAAAATTGAAATCCACGTTATGTGATTTTTTGTTAACTTTGTAGAGGTTGCGTAAACCTTCGTCCCGAAATCAGGTCTTAGAATATGTTTGATGTAAACTTTGGATAAATCCGAAAGACTTTCCGGGTTGAAATTGAACACCCTTAATCACAATGACAGCGTTTTTGATAATAGGAGTACTGGCGTTGTCGGCGGCTATAGTGCTGACCTTCATCCCATTGATGCCATCCATGGTTCTCGCTTTGATAGGCGTGTGGGCCATGGACCATAGCGGCTACATCCATGTCAGCCCAAACCAGATGATGTTCTGGATGATAGTGACGGCCATACTCCTGATTACGGAACGTTTCGGCGTTGACCGCGGCGGCGTTGACCGTCGGTTGCGCGGCTACATCTCCATAGCCGCGATGGCGTCGGCCGTGGTGGCCGTGTCAGTCGGGGCCGACATGGTGACCGTGGCTCTCGGACCGGTTGTCGGTGTGCTCCTCGGCACTCTCTTCTACTGCCGTACCCATGGCAAAGGGCTGACATTCAGTTTCTTGCAGAAACTTTCTCCGATATTATGGCCTATGGTCGTCACATACTCCCTGGTGGGGATAACTTTAATTGGATTGATAAGTAAGTAATGAAAACAATTGCCATATTTCTTTCAGTGATGATGCTCACAATGGTGTCTCTGACAGCACAGACCCGCAAAGGTGAGAAAAAAAGCTCCATAGAACACCCCGACATGGAGCAGATAAAGCGAGAGGTCAACGATCCGTCGTCGAAGTTCTACTACCCGCGGTTGATGCAGATGTATCAGAAAAACGACACCGTCATGACCCTCGCCCAGTTCAGGCACCTCTATCTCGGGACAGTTTTCCAGGAAGATTACAACCCCTACCGCCACGTGGAGTCCGACGCCGCCATGCAGGACCTGTATCAGCAGAAATCCCACACCCGCGCACAGCTCGACACCATCATCACCCATGCAGAAAAAGCGCTTTCCGATGATCCCTTCGACCTCAATCAGATGAGCTATCTGATCTATGCGCTGAACAAACGTGGCAAGGTTAACAAAGCGGCCATATGGCAATATCGTCTCAACCATCTGCTCGAGGCGATTGTCAGCACCGGCACCGGAGCCGACACCGACAACGCGTGGTATGTCATCAACCCCCGCCACGAATACAACATCATCAACTTCCTGGGCAACGTGGCTACCGGGCAGCAATATGTCGAACCCTATTTCGACTATATCTCCATTTCCTCACCCAAAGGTTCGAAATCGCCACAGGGCTATTTTTTCAACATCAAGAATCTGCTCGAGGAATATTACCGCAAAAATCCTGAGTGACGGTCAGTGGCCTCGTGCAGATAGGTTTTTGGGCAGGCGAATGCATCAAATCAGCCAACATTCAAGTCCGTCAACATGCCCCTGCTGCATGATTCTCAGCCACTTTGCCCCGGCGAGCGTAAACGCTGATTCTCACATTATTATATATGCTAAGATAATAAAATTTAACAAACAATCGGTGGAAACATCCAATTATTTGGTCAAAAACTCCAATATTTCTCTCGAAACATTGGTGAAATGTTCGTAACTTTGCACAGATTTTCGACATCACCCTGAGGGCGATGTCGAAAACCACGTTCCAATAGTGTGGAATTTCCAATGCAATTACATAATAATCAACAACATAGTAAAAGAAAATGAGAACAACTTTGAAATCTGTGGCGATAATCGTCGCCTCAGCCTCATTGATGGCTGTCACTTCATGTAAACGCGACGACAGCAATGCACAGGCTCAGCAGCAGCCGCCCACAATCGCCACAATCACAGTGCAGCAGGGCAACTCCGACCTGATGTCATCCTATCCCGCTACAATTAAAGGTAAAACTGATATCGACATCCGCCCCCAAGTGTCAGGTTTCATCACTAAAGTTCATGTTGACGAAGGTCAGAAAGTGCGCAAAGGACAACCTCTGTTCACAATCGACCAGGTGCAGTTCCAGGCCGCCGTCGACCAGGCTAAAGCCGCTGTGGCTCTCGCTCAGACCGGGGTGAACACCGCAGCGCTCACCGCCAAGACAAAACAGCAGCTCTTCGACAAAAACATCATCAGCGAATATGAGAACCAGCTTGCCCAGAACTCCCTGGCACAGGCCCAGGCTCAGCTCGCTCAGGCCAATGCGGCTCTGGTGACAGCGCAGAAAAATCTCGCCTACACCGTGGTGACCGCCCCCAGCGACGGCGTGGTTGGCAAAATCCCCAGCCGTGAAGGTTCACTGGCATCTCCCACAATGACCCAGCCACTGACAACAGTCAGCGACACCGGCGACGTCTACGCCTACTTCTCTCTCACTGAAAAGGACCTTCTGAGCATGACCGACAACGGTGCTACCACACTCGAGGCACGCATCAAATCAATGCCCGAAGTGCAGCTCCGACTCGCCGACGGAACAATCTATCCCTACCCCGGCAAAGTAGCAACCGTGTCAGGAACAATCGACAACACCACCGGCTCATCAGCCGTCAGAGCGCTCTTTAAAAACTCCAACGGAATGCTCCGCAGCGGTTCAACTGGCCAGATCCTCATCCCCAACCATCTGGAAAACGTGATCAGCATACCCCAGAAAGCCACTTCGGAACTCCAGGGTAAGAAATTCGCCTACGTTGTCAACGACAGCAACAAAGTGGTGGCCGTTCCAGTTGAAATCTCACCCGTCAACGACGGTCAGAACTACATCGTCATCTCCGGCCTCGAAGCAGGTCAGCGCATCGCCGTCGAAGGTGTGGGCACAGTGGTGCGCGACGGTTCGGTGATCACTCCCGTCGACGCAGCCGCCAAAGCAGGCTCACAGAACGCTCCCCAGCAATAATCACATCCATCACCGTCTCTCTCCGTTATAACTAATTTACACCTAAGAAAATGAAATTAGATACTTTTATTAACCGACCGGTGCTCTCCACTGTGATCTCCATCTTCATAGTGCTCCTCGGTATCATCGGTTTGGTTTCACTGCCTGTCACCCAGTTCCCCGACATCGCACCACCGACAATCCAGGTGTCGACAACCTACACTGGTGCGAACGCACAGGCCGTGCTCAACTCCGTCATCCAGCCCCTGGAAGAGGCAATTAACGGTGCCGAAGGTATGACCCACATGGAATCTACCGCAACAAACACAGGCTCGGCGCGTATTTCCGTTTACTTCAAACAGGGTTTCGACCCCGACATGGCTGCGGTCGATGTTCAGAACCGTGTGGCAAAAGCCCAGAACCTCCTTCCCGCCGAGGTAACCCAGGTGGGTGTGCTGACCCAGAAACGCCAGTCATCAATGTTGCTGGGCGTGGGTCTGTATTGCGACAACGGTCAGTATGACGCCGTGTTCATCGACAACTACATGAAAATCAACGTCATCCCGCAGCTGCAGCGTGTCAACGGTGTCGGCGACGTGATGTCGTTCGGTGCCGACTACTCAATGCGTATCTGGCTCAAGCCCGACGTGATGGCCCAGTATAACCTCATGCCTGCCGACATCTCTGCAGCTCTGGCCGAGCAAAACGTGGAAGCCGCGCCCGGTCAGTTCGGCGAACAGGGTAAACAGTCGTTCCAGTACACAATCACCTACAAAGGACGACTCACCACCCCCGAGGAATTCGGCGACATCGTTGTACGCGCCACCCCCGGAGGCGAAGTGCTCTACCTCAAGGATGTAGCCGACATTGAACTCGGACGCGTGACCTACGGTTTCGAGAACTCACTCAACGGCAATCCGGCAACAACAGCAATCGTGTTCCAGACCGCCGGATCTAACGCCACACAGATCATCAACGACTGTCTGGCCACAGTCAAGGAAATCGACAAAGATCTCCCCAATGGCCTCAAGTCAGCTATCGTGATGAACAACAACGACTTCCTCGATGCCTCAATCCATGAGGTTATCAAAACCCTCATCGAGGCGTTCATCCTCGTGTTCTTCGTGGTTTACGTCTTCCTCCAGGACTTCCGCTCAACCCTTATCCCCGCCATCGCCATCCCCGTGGCCCTGGTAGGTACATTCTTCATAATGAACCTCATCGGGTTCTCAATCAACCTCATCACCCTCTCGGCTCTGGTGTTGGCCATCGCCATTGTGGTCGATGACGCCATTGTGGTTGTCGAGGCTGTCCACGCCAAACTCGACGTGGGCTACAAGAACCCGCGTAAGGCTTCTATCGACGCCATGAGCGAAATCGGTGGCGCCATCATTTCAATCACCCTGGTCATGATGCTCGTGTTCATCCCCGTGTCATTCATGTCAGGTACTTCAGGTGTGTTCTACCGCCAGTTCGGTTTGACAATGGCCATCGCCATCGCACTTTCCGCACTGAACGCGTTGACCCTTTCTCCGGCACTCTGCGCCGTGTTCCTCAAGGCCCACGACAGCGACGAATCGCTCAAAGAGCGCATGGGCACCGCGATGGAAACCGCCAAGGAGACAATGAAAAAACGCTACTCTTTCTCGCTCAACCTCCCGCCGTTGCTCACCGGTGTGGCTCTGGTGGCGACAATCACATTCATGGTGCTCGGATGGTACTCGCTTGAATTCAACTGGAAAACAATCGTGGCCGTGCTTTGCGCCGTGATAACCATCCTCGGCATATTCTCACCCCGTTTCCACGAAGGATTCAACATCGGCTTCAACCGTCTGCTCAAGGTCTACAACGTGGCAATGTCGTTCTTCGCGCGCCACAAAGTGACATCGTTCGCACTGGTTGTGATTTCCGTGCTCGTCCTGGTGGCGTTGATGAGGCACACCCCGCAGGCTCTCGTTCCAGATGAGGACACCGGCCAGCTCTTCGTCATGGTCGACATGCCCCCGGGCACCTCGCAGGAACGCACCCTTGAGGTGATGGATAAAACCGATGAGATCATCCGCTCAATCCCCGCTGTGAAATACTCGCTCAAAATCGGCGGTTACAGCTTCATCGCAGGTGAAGGTGCAACCTACGGTACGTTCATCGTCAAGCTCAAACCCTGGGAGGAGCGCGACCCCAAAACCGAAAACTCACAGGCCGTCCTCGGCCAGATCTACGGAATGGCCGGACAGGCTATCAAGGACGGACGTGTCATCGCGTTCCAGCCACCTATGATCTCAGGTTACTCAATGACAAACGGTTTCGAGCTCAAGATGCAGGACCGCACCGGTGGCGACGTCAACGATTTCTTCGCAATCGTGCAGGGCTTCCTCGCCAAGCTCAACCAACAGCCGGAAATTCAGGTGGCCTACACCACATTCAACCCCAACTTCCCGCAATACATGGTCGACATCGATGCCGCCAAGGCTAAAGCCGCTGGCATTTCACCCCAGACCATCCTTCAGACTCTCCAGGGATACTACGGAGGTATGTATGTGTCGAACTTCAACCGATTCGGTAAAATCTACCGTGTGATGATGCAGGCCACACCCGATGCGCGCGTGTCGCCCGAAACACTCTCGGCGATTAAAATCCGCAACGGTGCCGAAATGGCTTCGCTCGAAAACTTCGTGACCCTCAAACGTGTCTACGGCCCTGACCTTCTCAACCGTTTCAACATGTTCCAGTCAATCTCCGTGACCGGTAACCCCGCTCCGGGATTCTCCTCAGGTCAGGCGCTCGAGGCCATTGCCCGCGTGGCATCGGAAACACTCCCCGCAGGCTACGGCTACGAATACTCAGGTATGACACGTGAGGAAGCGCAGACATCGGGCAACTCAACAGCAATCATCTTCGGTCTGTGTCTGCTCTTCGTCTACCTGCTCCTGTCAGCCCAGTATGAAAGCTACATCATTCCGTTCGCCGTGCTCTTCTCCGTGCCTTTCGGTTTGATGGGTACATTCATCTTCGCCGACCTACGCGACATCACCAACAACGTATATCTCCAGATCGCGCTCATCATGTTGATCGGTCTGTTGGCGAAAAACGCCATCCTCATCGTGGAATTCGCCCTTGACCGCCGCCGCACCGGCATGTCGATTCTCAACGCCGCCCTGTCAGGTGCAACCGCGCGTCTGCGACCAATCCTCATGACCTCGCTCGCCCTCATCATCGGTCTGTTGCCCATGATGTTCGCCTACGGTGCGGGTGCCAACGGTAACCAGGCTCTCGGAACGGGAGCTATCGGCGGCATGCTCATCGGTATGATTTTCCAGGTGCTGCTCGTGCCCGCTTTGTTCATCACCTTCCAGACCATCCAGGAGAAATTCTCTCCCATGAAATGGAAAGACACCGATAACAGCGGCATCGAATCAGAATTGGAGCAACTCTCACGTTAATTTCTCGTTCTTATGAAATCTATTAAAATCGCATACATCGCTGTGGCGCTGATGGGGGCTTCCGCCCTCACCGGCTGTCACATGAAAAAATTCAATATCGAAAACGAGTCGAGCTCCCTGGCTAAGGAATATGCCCAGGTGCGCGACGCCGCCATTGACAGCGCCGCTTTCGGAAACCTCCGGTGGGAACAGGTGTTCACCGACCCCTTGCTCGCCGACCTGATAAGGGAAGCTCTCGCCTCGAATGTCGACCTCGACAACGCCCGCCTCAACATCGAGGTGGCCCGCGCCAACATGCGAGGCGCGCGCCTGGCCTATCTCCCCTCGGTGGCCCTCGCTCCCCAGGGTGGCGCGTCGTCGGTATCCAACGGCAAACTGACCAACTGGAACTACACCATTCCGCTCACCGCAAGCTGGGAAGTCGACATCTTCGGCAAAACACTCAACAACAAACGTGCGGCCGAAGCATCGTTCCGTCAATCACAGAACTACGCCCAGGCTGTCCGCTCGCAAATCATCGGTGGAGTGGCCAACTGCTACTATGCCATCGGCGCACTCCGCTCAACTCTCACAATGATGGAGGAAACAGCAGCCCTGTGGAAAGAAAACGTGGCGACAATGCGCGACTACAAAACCATCGGTCGCACTAACGAAGCCGCCGTGATGCAAGCCGAAGCAAACTACTACAGCATTCTGGCTAACATCACCGACATTCGCACCCAGCTCCATGAAACCAACAACGCTCTGGCACTGTTGCTCCGTCGTCAGCCTCAGAATTTTGAAATCCCCGCACTCGAATCGTTCGCCGCTCCGGTCATCGCCATCGACGGTGTGCAGATGGCCCAGCTCGCTTCACGTCCCGACGTGCGCGCCGCCGAGCAAACCCTCGCCGCGGCTTATTACCAGACCAACTATGCCCGCGCGGCCTTCTATCCCGGACTAACCATCACCGCCAACTACGGCTTCACCAACTCACTGGGTGGAATGATCACAAACCCCGGTGACTGGTTCGCTTCACTGGCCGGATCGCTCGTGGCGCCCCTCTTCTCACGCGGTCAGAACATAGCCCGTCTGCAGGCCTCAAAAGCACAGCAGAAACAGGCCCTCAACAACTTCGAGAAAACCGTGCTCTCAGCCGCAAGCGAAGTGTCAGGCGCGCTCACCCTCTTCGAGAACAACTCGCAGAAAGCCACATATCTCGACAGTCAGGTGGCCGACCTGGTCAAAGCGCAGGAATACACCGCCGATCTTTTCGCCGCAGGTGAGGCAACCTACCTCGAAGTGCTCACCGCTCAGACCTCGCTGCTCTCAGCCCGAACTAACCGCATCAACTGCGAACTCGCCCAGGCTCAGGCTGTCATCAACCTCTACCAGTCGCTCGGCGGTGGCCGTTGACCGGCGTTCTATTTCAACACCTTCTTAAGTATCTCTCAAAAATTAACTACGCATTATTTTTGCGGATTTTTGGGATTGATTTTTGATTTGCGAAGAAGGAGCTTAGCGAGCTAAGCGACTGATGAACAAATCAAAAAGCGGCCAAAAAGACCAAAAATAATCGTAGCTCGGAGAGTTACTTAT
>JAXJVW010000074.1:0-3850 GCA_036308365.1 Muribaculaceae bacterium | reverse complement strand
GTGTAGGCCACAACCATGCATCGTTCTTCGCTACTGGGTGTTATGAGTCCGGGATGGAGTATCAGCGATGCGAATTTCATCCACTGCTCGGCTATGGAGGCGAATGAGAGCACATCGGGAGTCAGCTCGCTTTCATCGACATTTGCGATGTGAATTTCGGCGTCGGATACGCATTGACCGACATTGGGAGAAGCGAATGTCCCTTTTTCCACGTCTTTATTTATGGCTTCCACTTCGCCCAGACGGTAGATTTTTTCAACCTGAAGATCAATCAACTGTCGGTTTTTGAGAATGTCAGCATAGCTTGAATAGAGTCTCTCAACTTTGCCGCGCAAACGTTGTCGGGCATGTGACTCATCGTGCACGGCAACGAGATAGAAAGCCGAGTAACGTTCTTTCATGTAGTGCGCCTCCATGGAATTTCGCAGGCGGTCGATGACTACCCGGCATCCTCCGTCTTTGTTGATGCTTCTCCAGCCTTTTATCGCACGGTTAATCAACTGGATTATATTGTAGACGTTTTCCGTGTGCTCGGCTTTCTGTTTGAAAACTTCATTGTAAGGCAACGTTGGATCACCGGATTTCCTGATCTGGTAGCTCAGCCTGTGGTAGAAGAAGCTAAGGCGGTAATAATCGAGATTGGCCAGGCTTACAACCAGATTGTCAAGAAACCGATTGAAAGCGCTGACGTTATTTCTGTCAAGTTCCTTTGTGCGGATGAGTTGATTTGCGAGTTCCTCCCTGAATTCATCTTTTTTTTCGTTTTTCTTTAACTGATTAAGTTGGTTGAATGTCTGAGATAGAACCTTCCAATCATGATAATTTGAGAGTATTATAGACACCCTATCGTTAATCTCCTCCTGAGCCAACAATTGTTTGTAATCCTTATCCCTATCAGTGGTGCTGGCTTGATATTTATCTTTAAGAATTTCAGCTATGGCTTTTTTTAATGAATCTTCTGTTAAATCCGTTTTTTCTGCCAAGAAAAGGAGTGTATAGAGCCATGCCGCCCTCGAATAGCTAATTTTCACGAATGGCTCATAGTTCTCTTTGATAAAATTATGACAGATTGTATATTTCCGCTTGAAAATATGCCGGCTGATGTGTAGGTGGTTTTCAATCAACCGTTCGCCTGTCATGTCTGTATTTAAAACAGTGGCTGGCTCGGCAAGACGGAATATTTCCGGATTACGGGTCAGGGTATGAAATTGCTTGTCGCACATGATTTCTGCAAGGCGGGAACATCCGGTTGACGTGTAGCCTGTCAGCCCGACAACTATGAAATTTTTACGTTGGCCATACAATGTTTCGATGGCTCCTAATTTACCTTCTGACATAATTTGATTATTTGTTTTTCAAATAAACTAATTTTGAAATGACGTGAACCATGAAGTCCAACCTATATTTCAGCAGAGTAGCATAAACCCGATAGCCCAGATTGATGTGGGCTTTATCATTGTAATGCGAGTTTGACTCGGGAAATGTAGTTCGCCATTGGCTGATTTCAGGGGGTGAGAGTGACAACAGCCCACGTTTCGCTTTTAGTTCCTGCAATCGCATCACATGCGAATGCAGGAGCTTCGAATGACCCGCATTTTGCATGTGCTTACGCATGACCTCAATAGCTGCTATTTTGGAACGGACATTTTCTTTTGAGAAATTATGAACTATTGAAATGTCGGATGCGATTCGGTAATGATAAAGACATTTATCAATTGATTCTATTTTTTCAGCATCGCACATCATTGGAATGACAATGGATTTGTCCTCCCATAGATTCACACCCTTTTCAATCCGATATTTCTTCGCGAGATTCCCCTTGACCAATTTGTTCCATAAGGCGCAATGTAGCTCACCTTCCACTAAATCGTAGAACAGTTTTTCTTTGCTTTCTTGAACGGTTTGCAATTCAGTTACAGATCGGTCAGAAAACTCATTGACAAAGCCACATATCACAATTCCCGCACCAGTTTCAATAGCTCTGTCATACATCAATTCATACATATCTACGTCAACCCAATCATCAGGATCGCAGTGGATTATGTAGTCGCCAGTGGCGAAATCCACTCCTCGTTGACGAGATTGACCAACGCCCATGTTATGGGCGTTTTGGAGAATCTTCACCTGTGATTTGCGGTGTGGGAATTTTTCCAAAGTTTTGTGAAGTATGTCAAAACTTTTGTCACCGCCACAGTCATCGACAAAAATGAACTCAATGTCGTCAAGTGTTTGAGAAAATAGTGATGTGGCACATCGCTCAATGTACTTTTCAACCTTGTAGACAGGTATGATAACTGAAACTTTAGCCATTGGTTAGCCTATTTTCTAATTCCCAGGATTGTGAGGACCTTTTTTATTCGTTGCTTAATCCATTGCATGGTGCGATTTATGCGACGAGTCCGCTTTTGTTTCTCCTCGGAATCAATAATCTTCATCAGTTTTGCGTCGATAGGACGCCATGGAAACAAAGTGGCTTTATCAACAAGCATGTGATACAGTTCGGTATCCTTTTTTACAAATCGACCACGCATAATAATTGCCGAGTATGCCTCACGCATCTGCCAGTGCCACAATGCCTCATTGATTCGGGGGTTGTTGTATTCCGATGCTATCTCGTTAAATTGATTATAAAGATAGGTCCAACCATCAATTTCCATACTTTTGAAACGCATGGAGTTGTCTCGGAAGATGTAATTGTAACATATCACATCTTCAGCCACATAAGCACCTATTGAATTCCTAACCAGAGAGAACAGCATTAGCATATCCTCAAAATTGATTATCTTTTTGGAAGGATGAATTATGCCTTTATCAAAAAGAGAGCGACGGATAAGTTTTGCGCATAGCGAGATTGAGGCCACCGAATCGAAAAGCGCACGCACATACTCCTGTTTCTCCAAGTGTCCGCTAACCTCGCATCGCGACAAGCAGCGGTTGTTCATGTTGGTGCGTCCTTCAACTATATCCACTCCGTCGGTGGCATGCTTAATCAGTCCGGTGACGGCATCAGCTGTCACCGTGTCATCAGCATCGGAAAACATTATCCAATCACCCTCAGCTTTGCTCACCCCATACAATCGCGCTTCAAAAGCGCCCCCGTTTTCTTTGCGAAAAGGGCGTATGCGAGGATTCTCCCCGGCCATGCGGCTTATGACGTCAAAGGTGTCATCAGATGAGCCATCATCTACCACAACTATCTCTATATTCTGATAGTTTTGACTGTTGATGCTGTCAATACATGCACTGATCTCCTCACCTGTGTTGTAAGCGGGGATCACAAACGAAACCAAGGGCATTTCACTTTTTTTCATGATGTAGTATTGATAAAACCATTATTTTAACGGCATGCCGTTCACTGCCTGTCATCCCCAAAAAGAATATTATCGCCACTACGGGTAGACATATCGATATTAATCTGACAAACAGCATTAAAATATCTGTGGCATAACCACTTAGAAACGTCTGAACTCCCCATCCGCAAATAAAGCAGATTGCCGTTATGAAAACACATGGCATCATGATTTTGCCAAAAGTCAGCGTTAGGTTGATTTCGGCATATCGCCTGACAAAATATGCGCCCATCACCACAACCAAGATATTGGACACCAAGTTGACATAAAGCGTGGAGTACGGAGGGTAACCAAGGTAAAGCAATAGATAATCTACCGGCAGATTCAACAGAATCAGTGCACTCATGCTCCATTGGTAATACTTGATTTTTCCCGTGGCCTGCATCACTGTCCAAATAGGTCCACCTATGGTGTTAGGTAACAGTGTCAATAGCGACAGGACACAAAACCAGTTGGTATACTCCGGAACTTCTTTGAGCCATAACTCCAATATGTAATCC
>JAXJVW010000073.1:0-24762 GCA_036308365.1 Muribaculaceae bacterium | reverse complement strand
GTGCTGTGGACCAATATAGATGTCACGGCCTGGTCAATTACGGCTTTTTCATCAATAGCCTCCGCGGCGTCGATCCGCAGAGTGCCCTGACCGGGAATGAAATCCACACCAACCACCGCTGTGGGATTGTCTCCTCCCATTCCGTCCACGGCCACAGTCGCCGGGAGGGTGGGGATGATGTGGTTATGGTCGGCTGACAGATAGGGCTCGATTTTGGGAAGTGAGGCTCTGCGTGTCACATAATCAACCAGTTCGCGGGCCACGGGAATCTCCAGCTCGGGATCCTCGCTGAGCGAAACTCTGATGGTGTCGCCGATACCCTCCATCAGAAGTGCGCCTATGCCCACGGCACTTTTCACACGCCCATCCTCGCCGTCGCCGGCTTCGGTCACACCCAGGTGCAGAGGGAAATGCATATCCTCCTTATCCATCGCCTCTACGAGCCTGCGCACTGTCTCAACCATCACCACCGTGTTTGAAGCTTTGATTGAAATGACCACGTCGGCGAAATCACGCTTGCGGCATATCCTCAGAAACTCCATGGCGCTTTCAACCATGCCCGACGGGGTGTCGCCGAAACGGCTCATGATGCGGTCGGACAGCGAACCGTGGTTCACACCTATGCGGATGGCTGTGCCATTCTCCTTGCATAGCTCAAGAAACGGTGTGACGGCATTGTCGATTCGCTCAAGCTCGTCGGCATATTCGCTGTCGGTGTATTCCAGTTTTTTGAACGTGCGACCTGGGTCGGCGAAATTTCCGGGATTGATTCTGACCTTTTCAACCTTGGTCGCGGCGGCGAAGGCTGCCCGTGGATTGAAATGAATGTCGGCCACCAACGGTACGTCACACCCCATGTTGCGCAGGCGGGTGCTTATCTCACCTAAATTTTCAGCCTCGCGCACACCTTGGGCCGTGAGTCTGACGAGTTCGCCTCCGGCGTCGGCGATGCGTTTCGCCTGTTCCGTTGAGGCCTGGGTGTCCATGGTTGATGTCGAGGTCATGGACTGTATTCGGATAGGGTTGTCACCACCCAGTTTCAAGTCGCCGATGGTCACGACAGTTGACCGGCGTCGGGAGTAAATCTGTGGATTCATCAATTTGTTTTATACTTATAACTTACTTTGGCAAGTTCAGCATTGGCTTTGACAATTTTGTCGGAGAGGGTGTTGCGATAGGATGCGAATCGCTGTGCCAGATCCGGGTCGGAGAGCGCCAGAATCTGAGCCGCCAGCACTGCGGCGTTCTTAGCACCGTCGATTCCCACGGTGGCTACGGCGATGCCGGGAGGCATCTGGATGATTGAGAGCATGGCGTCGGCACCCTGGAGTGTTGAGGATATGGGCACACCGATGACAGGGAGATTCGTCATGGCCGCTATGACTCCAGGCAGGGCTGCCGCCATTCCTGCCGCCGCTATGATCACTTTGATTCCACGCCCTTCGGCATTGCGCGCGAACTCTTCAACCTGTGCGGGAGTGCGGTGGGCGCTCAGGGCGTTCATCTCAAAAGGTATCTCCATGGAATCAAGGAATTCTGCGGCTTTGCCGAGAATGGGAAGGTCGCTGGTGCTTCCCATTATGATGCTTACTAACGGTTTCATATATTCAGTGTTATATTTTTACTTATCAGAATCTGTTGTGGTTGTCAAATGAATGATAGCCAGACGCAAACGCCAACCGCGATGGCTCCGTTGGCTATTCCGGCCAGAACCTGCATCAGTGTGTGGCGCTCGCGGATTATCCTCGACATCCCTACCAAACCTGTCAGAAACACGGCCAAATAGAGTGTCGACGTTAGGTTTAGAAATGTCAACTGCTTGAGTATGAGTATGTAGATGAATGCCACGAGTCCGCCCATGGCCGCCCCGTGAGCTGAAATCTTCCAACGCAGGTTGACAATCATGGTCACTATAAGAGCCACGATTCCGCCCACACCGAACATTATCAGCCATGAGGGTGAGTGATAGAGATAGAGTGCATAGACCAATCCCGCATAGCACAGCAGGTTGATGATGAACGGAATGAGCCGTTCACGCGGATTGCTCAGGCTCATGTCGCTTACCTTTTTCAGCCGCAGGAGCAGAAAAATGAAGGCGGCCGGGAGCACGCCGGTGATGAGTAACACCGTGATCAGAACATGAATCTTGGTGGATAGGGGCACAATGGCCAGAATGGAGTTCCACAGGGCTATGGCTATGGCATAGGATGGAACGAGCAGGGGGCTCAGCAGTGTTGAGATGAGCCATGCGGCCCAGTTGGTTATTTTATCAGTAACTGTCGCAGTCATGTTGTTACTTTTGTTGTGTTAGAATTCTTTTCTTAATCGGGCTACCGGCAACCCCAGCTTCTCACGATATTTGGCTACGGTGCGGCGGGCCAGATGATAGCCCTGTGCCGTCAGCGCTTCCGTGATGGCGTCGTCAGGGAGCGGGCGTGATTTGTCCTCTTCTTCAATAATACGGCGAATGGCGGCCATGATTTCGTGGCTCGAGCTCGACTCGTCATTGTTGGGCCGTTCGTTGAAAAACATTTTCAGGGGATAAACCCCATGGGCCGTGGCCACATATTTTCCGGCGGTGGCACGTGAAATCACCGACAGATCATAGCCGGTCAAACGGGCAATATCCTTCAATATCATCGGCTTGATGCGCTCGGTGTCATCGGTGAGGAAAAACGGACGCTGCAGGTTGACAATGGCCGACATCACATTGAAGAGCGTTTCCTGCCTCAGTGACAGAAGTTTGATGAACTGACGCGCCTCGTCGCGGTGGCGTCGCAGAAACGTGCGGGCGTCGCGGTTTGATTTCTCATTCGATTTCATCACCGGGCTATCTTCGGCGAATGTGGCTTCGATTCGTAGTTCAGGTATGTTGTTGAGAAGGGTCAGCGTGAGTTGTTCACCATCGGTCTCAACAGAGAAGTCGGGGATAATGTGGCGGCTTCGCTCCTCCATCAGGGAATCGTTAAGCTGACCTCCCGGTTTGGGGTTCAGCTGTTGAATCAGTGCGAGGGCGTCGCGTAGCCGTGGCTCGCCTATACCTAAGGCCGACACTATTCTGGAGTAATGTTTTTTTGAGAAAAAATCGAAGTAATCCGAAATTATTTCCGTTGCCAGGGCGGCGGTGTCACCCTTTTTTCTTTTCAGTTGTAGCAGAAGACAGTCGCGCAGGTCAACGGCGCCAACTCCCGCCGGGTCGAAACCGCGGATCACCTGCCATAGCTCCTTGACATGCTCCGGCGACACCTCTGTCCCGGTGCTGATGGTTATGTCATCGGCAATCTGGCGTATGTTGCGGGTGAGGTAGCCGTTATCGTCGATACACCCGATGATATATTGTGCGATGCGCTCGTCGCCGTCGCTCAGATTTTGTTCCCGTAGCTGTTGTGTCAGCGTTTCCCAAAGTGTACTTTCGGGGTTCACCGCCACCGGCTCATAAAACGAATCGGGGTCATAGGTGGCCTGATTACGTTTGAAAACGGGAATGTCATCCTCATTGGCATAGTCGGCGAGCTGAATCTCCTCGGCGGTTTCATTGAATGAATCATCATGGTCCGGAGTGTCATCGCGGGAATCTTTTTTCGCATCGTCGGCCGACTCGAGCGCAGGCAGCTCATCGAGCGCACGCTTGACCTCCTCCTCTATTTCCAGGGAGTTCATTTCGAGCAGCCGTCCCACCTGCACCTGCATTGGGAGCAATCGCAATTGCTGTGACTGTTCCAAGCCTAAATGATGTCGCACTTTGCCAAACATATCAGTTACAAAGTTACGACACTTCCATGATATGGCAAAAAAAATAAAATAAAAAAGGGTGGGATTTTTTTGCGGAGAAAGCAAAAAGTTCGTAAATTTGTGGTGACCGCAAATGGAAAAATGCCTATTATCATATATGAAACAGTTAACCTTATCAGCTTTATTTATCACGGCAGTTTTATCGCTCGCTTCGTGTGGCGGAGCCTCGAATAACGACAGGATAGCGGATGCCTACGCCGCCTACGATGACAAGAACGTGGAACTGGCGCAACAGCAGGTCAAGGAGATGATCGATGAAGATTCTTTGAAAGGATTCTCATGCGACGAACTGTGCCGGCTGTCAATCCTGCTCATGAAACTCAGCGAGCAGGGCTATGAAGAGGATATTGCCTCGGCAGTCCATTGTTACTATAAATCATTTGAGGTCGATTCCGACTCAGCGACCGCCTATTTCTCATCGCTGCCGGTTGACGACGCCCCTTACATCACCATCTTATCGGCGCTGAGCGTGTCGCTCGATCCCTCACAGGAAAGCCGTCTGCGTGATTTCGAGGTGAATGAGGAGGAACTGGAGGAACTGATGGACACTAATTCCTTTGACAATGAATGAAGATTGGAAAGCGAAGCTGATGGGGTTGCAGGATTCCCTGCCGCAGGGTGAATCGTCCGAGGAATCCCCTGCGGAGGAGATCAAGGGTAAATCCGCCACTCTGAACATCTTTTTTGAAAAGAAAGGACGGGGCGGCAAGCAGGCCACCATCATAACCGGGTTTCAGTGTGGCGATGATGAACTGAAAACTATCGCTGCCACAATCAAACAGAAACTCGGAACAGGGGGATCGGCCCGTGGTGGTGAGATTCTTATCCAGGGCGACCGGCGCAAGGAACTTCCCGCCTTATTGCAAGGCATGGGATTCAAAACAAAATGACACTGAGCCACCCTACCCGTAAAGGTGAATCATGGCCATTTTACCCGTTGCAACGGGTGGGCATGCCACGTCATTCCGCTCCGCAAAACGTAGTCGCGACCGACTGATAGCACACTACTTTAACCCTCTCATCGAACATTAAACACCCTCTAATGCTCAACATTTATAAAGCATCGGCCGGTTCAGGAAAAACATTCAATCTGGCTTATTGGTACATAAAACTTCTTCTGGGTGAAATTGACCCGGAAACACGCCACTACACCTTGGCCAAAGGCCGGCCGCGTTCGCATGCCCCAATCCTGGCTGTGACCTTCACCAACAAGGCTACGCAGGAGATGAAGGAGCGTATAATTGCCCAATTGTCAAAACTGGCGGCCACGCCCGAAAAAAGCGACTATATCGACTGGCTGAAGCGTGATCTCAACACCTCTGACACCGCTGCCATAGCGCAGGTGGCACGCGAAGCGCTGGCTTCGCTGTTGTTCAGCTTCTCGATGTTCAACATATCCACAATCGACTCGTTCTTCCAACAGATTCTACGCTCGTTTGCCATCGAGATTGACCGTCCCGGAAACTTCACCGTGGAGATGGATGAATCGCTGATAATGAACATGGCCGTCGATGAACTCTTCGACACCCTCGACACCGACACCGAGGTCAGGGAGTGGGTGCGATTGTTCATGCTCGGCCGACTTGAGCAGAATGAAACCGTCAATCTCTTTAACAAAGACTCAGGATTGCACAGTGAACTCGTGGATACCCTGTCGAGCTTCATGACCGAGGACTACAGGCTCAACCGCGACGTGATCGACGGCTATCTGCAGTCGCAAGGTAAACTCACACAGTTCTACAAATCACTTCAAAGTCTGGAACACTATATGCTCCAGACCATTAAGAATGAAGCTAACCGTGCGGCATCCATCTTTGAGCCCTACCAGGTCAACCACCATATCAAAAACCTTATCAACTCGCTTCGCGAAAAGGGAATGCATCCCACGATTCTCAAAACAGCCGAGGCTGTGGCCAATGGCGACCCCGACAAGGCATTCACCGGAAGCGCCAAGGTCAAGGCTTCCATACCGTTTGAGGTGAAACAGACAATGGCTGATTTGATGAGTCTCTACGTCGAATCATATTACCATCTGAACATACTGAAGCTCGTACGCTCGCAGCTGTTCCTGTTCGGATTGTTAGGAAAGGTGACAACTATCGCCGACAGAATATGCCGCGAAAACAACATCATCCTCATTTCGAACACCAATGAGCTGATAAACAAAATCATCGGACGTGACCCCTCGATTTCTCCATTCATTTATGAAAGGGTGGGAGCGAGGCTCCACAACTTCCTTATGGATGAGTTTCAGGACACGTCGGCCCTGCAATGGCTCAACATGAAACCGCTGCTCGAGGAAAGTCTCTCATATAAGTTCGATAACCTTATCATCGGCGACGAGAAACAGTGCATCTACCGTTTCCGCAACTCCAGCCCGGAGCTGCTCAGCTACCAGGTCAGAGAGCAGATGGTCGACATCTGCGACATTGATGAGCGTGGAAACAAAATTGAGGAGAACACAAACTGGAGGAGCACCCCGGAGGTGATCCGTTTCAATAACACCGTGTTCAACGCCCTGGGCCACATGATTGACCCGCGGTCGGCCTACTCGCATGTCATGCAGGGTATTTCCCCGAAGAACATCCGTGATCACGGACATGTCAAAGTAAAGTTCTTTGAAAAGGTGACCGAGCCAATGCAGGAGGATGAACCTGCTAAATCTCGGAAAAAGAAACAATCACCCTCCGCCATTCAAAATGAAAAGGTGCTCGGGGAAACGGTGGCCGAACTCCGCCGGCTGCTACAGCACTATTCGCCCGGGGAGATTGCCATTTTGGTGGAAAAAAGGAAACAGGGTGAGGCTGTCATTGCCGAACTGCTCAAGGCGATGGATGACAAGGATAGTGAACCTGCTCTGTTGCCACGGTTCGAAATCGTTTCGAACGACGCCTTGTGTGTGTCGTCGTCGGCTTCGGTCAAAATGCTCGTAAACCAGCTGCGCCTGGCCGGTGAACCTGAGGAGGAGACCGACGAGGACTCAAACGACAATGAAAATAAACAGTGGGTCCGACGAACTTCATCAGACTTCGCCATGCTCGAGCATAAGTTCGAGAAATACTGCTCGGAATCACCTGAAGCACGTGACACCTTGGCCGGCATAGCATTGAAAAACGCATTGTACGACGGTGTCGCCAATGAGAATATCCTCACCGATGTCATCGCCGGTCACCAGTGCAACGACCTGGTTTCGTTGGTGGAACGTCTGGTGGCTTTCCTCCCCGCGAAACTGCGTGAGGAGGAAACAATCTTCATCACTGCGTTTCAAGATTTGGTGATAAACTACTCCGAGCGCGGAAATGGCGACATAAGGGGATTCCTCACCTGGTGGAACAAAATAGGTGTCAGGGCCAAAATCAATTCTCCTGAGAACAAGAACGCCCTGACCGTGTCGACCATACATAAATCTAAGGGGCTGGAGTATCCCTGTGTGTTGATTCCTTTCGGCAATTGGGTGTTTCAGGAGGATTCCTCAAAAGGGAAGAACATCTTCAACTGGTACATGCTCCCTGACTCCGTGGCCGGACGTGCGCTGGATTTCGCTCCCCCAATGCTTCCGCTGAAAAAGGAGGCCAGATTGGCCGACACTGCGTTCAAGCCGCAATATGAAGTCGTTAATCATCAGCAGAATGTCGACGCGCTCAATCTGACCTACGTAGCCTTCACAAGGGCCAAGCGTGAGTTGGTTATATTCACTCAGGAGCCTGCGAGAGGTGGTGATCACTCACTCTATTCGTTTCTCATGCAGGCCTTCCTCAGTCCGTATAACGACATGATTGAGCGTATCGAAGCAATGTCGGGCGATGATGCCGAAACTCTCGCCTTGTTGCGCGATTCGGTTGTTGATCTCGCCCCTATGTTTGATCAAGAAAACGGTGTTCTTGAATATGGCATAACGGACCGACATGACAAACTGATGGAAAAGAACAAGAAAACCGAAAGCGAGGAAGCCCCACGGACTGAAGCCCCCATTAGTCATATGTCGGACTATACGCTCAGAAATTATGCGACGCTCAGTGAGACTATGCCATCGTATAAATCTCACGACAACGAAAGAATCTTGAAGTTCATGCGTCTGGCCGACGATGACGACTTCGACCCTGATAACGCCCGCCAGAAAGGTGTGTTCATGCATGCCGTGCTGAGCAAGGTGCGGTCGTATGATGATCTGCTCTACGCCTGCCGGCAGCGTGGACAAAAGGTCGGCCTGACTGAAAATGTCATTCACGAACGTTACACCCAACTGAAGAAGGCCATGGCACACCCTGACGCTGTCCGATGGTTCGAAGGTTGCCGCAGAGTGGTCGCCGAACGCACGATCATTGACAAGATGAGCGGCCGTCACACGCGTCCCGATAGGGTGGTGTGGACCGCCGACGGACATGTCGACGTGGTCGATTTCAAATTCGGCGACAGCGCAAACAGCGAAAAATATCTCAGCCAGGTCCGAGGTTATGTCAAACGGATGCGACAGGCCAGATACTCCAACGTGCGAGGCTATCTTTGGTATCCCCTCGAGAATCTCATCCTGACTGTCGACGATAATTCAAACGAATCATTGATATGAAAAAACTTTACAACACATTATTATATTTTATAGTACTCATAGCCATGTGTGGCTGCGTCAACGGTCAGTCGCAGTCAATCTATCGCCAAATGGAGTCAACCGGAGCAATCGCCGACGGGGAGAAACTTCAAGAGGTGGTGACAAACCCGGCTCTGGAAGAACATATCATTCATTACAAGGGGATGACAGTGTCGTTCAATCCCCGTTTGCACATCCCAAACTGGGTGGCATGGGAACTGACAGCCGAGGAGGCTAAGGGTGAGGAACCCCGTTCGGATAACTTCGCGGCCGACGAGTCTGTGCCTGGATGCGCCGACCCGTGGGACTACAAATACACCGGCTATGACCGAGGGCACATCTGTCCGGCAGGCGACCTCAAATGGGACCCGGTTGCGATGAATGAATCTTTCCTCATGACCAACATGTGTCCGCAATCGCCGAAACTCAACCGCGGCACATGGCAGAAACTGGAAGATAAATGCAGGCAGCGGGCAATCGCCGACAGTGCGGTGATAATCATCGCCGGTCCGGTGCTCACAGATGAAATCAAGGAATATCTCGGCGACACTAAAGTCGCTGTGCCCCAGCGTTTTTTCAAGGTAGTGCTCTCGCCGTTCCGTCCTGATCCGGTGGCCATAGGATTTGTAATGGTCAATGGAAAAGTGGAAGGGGGAATGCAGGCGGCGGCTCTCCCCGTTGACGAAGTGGAACAGATCACCGGCCACGATTTTTTCAGCATTCTGCCTGACTCCATTGAGAATCACGTGGAAAGCAACCATAACTTCACCCGCTGGAGTCAAATGAAATAACGTCATCATCATCAGCAGCATTGTTATGTCGTCATTGGTCAGTTTGATAGTGCCGTTCCCCCTGGCGGATTCCGTGTTCACCTACATCGTCCCGGAGACGATGCGCGGATCCATAACCGTCGGTTCGAGAGTGCTCATTCCCTTCGGGCGCAAGGATAAATTCTGCACCGCCATTGTGGTTGACTTCCCCATGAAACCACCGGAGGGGGTTGAACTGAAGGAAATCATGATGGTGCTTGACCCACACCCTATAGTGTGTCATCCGCAGTTGAAGCTATGGAATTGGATAGCCGACTATTATCTGTGTCCTTTGGGCGATGTCTACAAGGCGGCGCTTCCGGCAGGTCTGCGTATTGACAGCGAAACAACTCTGTCGTTGTCGCCCGGTTTCAGCTTTGACGATTTGGGCTCAAATCTGAGTGAAACTGAGTTGCAGGTGGCATTCATGTTGAGCGAGAAGGGAGAGATGAAACTCTCGGCCGTGAAGCAGGAAATCAAGCAGGGCAATCCCACCGGTGTGGTTAACTCACTTATGGACAAGGGTGTGGTGACAGTGTCGGAAAAACTCGTTGAGCGCTACCATTCCCGAAAGGTCAAGTTTGTCAATATGCCTGTATCCGAGGCTGAGGCTTTCGCAAAGGTCGCACGCTCGCCACGTCAGCAAACCGTCCTTATGGCCTATCTGACATTGAAACGGGGAAACCCGCAGGCCGACATACTGCTCGACGATCTGGTCAAGAAGTGCAACCTGCCGTCAACCGCAATCATCGGAGAGATGAAGAAAAAAGGTGTGTTGGAAGTGATGGTCAAGGAGGTCAACCGATTCAAATTCAGCGGTGTGCTTAACAAACAACTGCCTGAATTGAGTCAGCCTCAGCGCGAAGCCCTCTATGCCATTGAAGACTCATGGGCCACAAACCAGGTCACGCTGCTCAACGGGGTGACATCAAGTGGAAAGACGGAAATCTACATCCACCTCATCGACGGTGTGTTGCAAGCCGGAAAACGTGCGTTCCTGCTGGTCCCGGAAATAGCGCTTACCACCCAGCTGACATCACGAATGCAGAAAGTGTTCGGGGAGCGGGTGCTTATCTATCACTCCAAATTCACTGACAGCGAAAGGGCCGACGTGTGGAAAAAATTACTGACCGACAATGATCCATGCGTGGTGATCGGAGCCCGTTCGGCCGTATTTCTGCCATTTCGCAACCTCGGCCTGGTAATCGTCGACGAGGAGCATGAGCCTTCCTACAAACAGGTCGACCCGTCGCCGCGTTACAATGCCCGCGACGTGGCCATCGTTCTGGCTTCAATGCATGGCGCGCGGACGCTTCTGGGAAGCGCCACCCCGTCGGTTGAGACATTCTATAAAGCCTTGAACGGAAAATATGGTTTGGTCAGACTGTTGACTCGCTATGGCGATGCCTCGCTACCGGAAATGCATGTTTCCGACATGCTCAGGGCCCGTCAAACCGGACGCTATCTCTCACCCTTCACAACTGAAACCATCGAGGCCGTAGGCAACGCCGTAGCCACCGATGAGCAGGTCATACTCTTCCAGAACCGCAGGGGGTTCGCCCCCGTAGCCCAGTGCAAGGCTTGCGCATGGGTGCCTAAATGTGATTTCTGTGATGTCAGCATGACATATCACAAAACAACCCATCAGCTCGTGTGTCACTATTGCGGGGCGATTAAGGCCTTGCCAACCGTGTGCCCGCAGTGCAAGGAACCGCAGGTTGAGATTTATGGCTACGGAACCGAGAGGGTTGAGGATGCTGTGGCTGAGAGAATCCCCGAAGCCAAGGTGCTCCGGATGGACCTCGACACCACTCGCAACAAAGATGGCTATCAGAATATTATATCGCAATTCTCGGCCGGGAAAGCCGACATTCTCGTCGGAACGCAGATGGTGACCAAAGGGCTCGACTTCGGAAATGTGTCGGTGGTAGCCGTACTGAATGCCGACAATCTGATTAACATACCCGATTTCAGATCGGCCGAACGGGCCTTCAACATGCTGCAGCAGGTGGCCGGAAGGGCAGGGCGGCGGGCCGGAAGTCACGGGTCAGTGATAATCCAGACCACCCAGCCAGAACATCCGGTAATAAAATTTGTCACCGCCGCTGACTACGACGGATTCTACTCCCATGAGATTGAGGAACGGCAGAAGTTCGGCTATCCGCCATTTACGCGCATAGTGAACCTCTACGTAAAACACCGCGACAAAACCGACGCACTGGTGGCCGCGTCGAATCTCGCTTCAAGTTTGCGCAAGGTGTTCGGCGACCGTGTGCTCGGCCCCGACGAACCTCCGGTGGGTAGGGTGCAGTCGCTTTACATCCAGCGGATTATGATTAAAATTGAAACTGCCGCTTCAATGTCGAAAGTAAAGAAGTTACTCACGCAGATCCATCATGATCTTGCCGGGAACAACCGGACGGTGAAAAGCGCCATGATATATTACGACGTGGATCCGGTGTGACAGTATCCGCCACAGCCGCCACAACATTGTCCGGCTGCACTCAAGCCCTACTGACGGCCGAGATCCTTGATTACCAGTCCGGCCAGCATGAGTCCGAACATGGCGGTGATGTGATGAAGCGATCCGTTGACCTGGGCCTTTGATGAACAAACGGAATAATCACCATCAGCCGCTCCGGCAGACCTCGGACAAACCTTACTGTCAACTCCGCAAACCGTGCTTTCCCCCTTGTTTTCCAGAAGCTCATCGCTGTAGACACACATGAACTTCCGCTTCGGGTAGCGTTTCAGCCGCTTGAACCTCTGTCGCAAGGCGCGGGCCAGCGGGCATCCGGTGACACTCCAGAACTCCGCCACCTTCACCTTCGTAGGGTCGATTTTCAGTGCGGCCCCCATCGAGGAAAAGAACTTGCGTTTGGTTGCGGTGGCCATCTCTATCAGGAGCATCTTGTCCTTGAGCGAGTCGATGGCATCAATGATATAGTCATACCCGTCCAAATCGAAACTCCCGGCAGTTTCCTCGTTGAACAACTGTTGCATGGTCACTATCCGCGCCGAAGGGTTGATTTTCAGCAGATAATCTTTCAGCGCATCGACTTTGGGCCGCCCAACGGTCAACGTGTTGGCCATCAGCTGGCGGTTGATGTTGGTGACACACACACAGTCGCTGTCAACAATGGTCAGGTCACGCACCCCGGAGCGGATCAAGCTCTCAGCGCACCATGAACCAACTCCTCCCACACCGAAAACAATCACACGGGCATTCCCGATTCTCACCGCGGCATCGTCGCCCACCAGGCGGCGAACCCTGTTGAATATGGCTTGTACTAAACTGTTCATCATTGCAAAATTACAAAAAATCAATCACAATTCCCACATTTTTACACACTCATGTTCTACGATTGAAAAATTTGTATTACCTTTGTCAAAGAAACACAAAACCAGCAAGTGCAATGAATAAAAACAGCCTTGTCACTATCGCAGACCTGACTAAAGAACAGATTCTGCACATTCTTAAACAGGCACAGTTTTTCGAGGAGCATCCCAACCACAGGATTCTCGAAGGCAAAGTGGTCGCCACTCTTTTCTTTGAGCCTTCCACACGTACACGCCTGAGTTTCGAAACCGCCGCTAACCGTCTGGGTGCAAGGGTAATCGGGTTTTCCGATGCCGGAACAACCAGCTCTTCCAAAGGGGAGACGCTAAAAGACACAATCAAGATGGTGAGCAACTACGTTGACCTGATTGTCATGCGGCATTATCTGGAAGGAGCGGCACGCTACGCAACCGAGGTGACGGAAACCCCGATCATCAATGCGGGCGACGGCTCGAACCAGCACCCCTCTCAAACAATTCTCGACCTCTACTCGATCTTCAAGACGCAAGGCACGCTGGAAAACCTGACTATCACAATGGTGGGCGACCTAAAATATGGCCGAACAGTCCACTCACTCCTGATGGCAATGCGCCATTTCAACCCCACCTTCAATTTCGTGGCCTGCGACGAACTGCGCATGCCGCGCGAATACATCGAATTTTGCAAGAATAACAACATCAGCTACACCGAGCACACTGACTTCTCGGCCGATGTGATCAATAACTCCGACATCATTTACATGACAAGGGTCCAGCGCGAACGTTTCACCGATGTTTTGGAATATGAAAAAGTCAAGGACCTCTACAACCTCTGCAACAGCATGCTCAAGGACTCCCGCGACAACCTAAGGATTCTACATCCGCTCCCTCGTGTGAATGAAATTTCTTACGACGTCGACGACAACCCCAAAGCCTACTATTTCACTCAGGCCAAAAACGGATTGTTCGCCCGTCAGGCTCTGATATGCAACGCACTCGGTATTGACATCCTTAATCCACAGAAATAAAATGGCCCACAAAAAAGAACTCGCCGTGGCCGCTCTTCGTAACGGCACTGTCATTGACCACATCCCCTCCAACATGCTGTTCAAAGCTGTTAAACTTCTGGATCTCGAAAATGTCTCGACACAGCTGACAATCGGTAACAACCTCGAAAGCAAACGCCTCGGAGCGAAAGGAATAATCAAGGTGGCCGACATTTTCTTCACCGACTCGGTGATTAACCGAATAGCACTCATTGCGCCGACGGCCGTGATAAACGTGATCCGTGACTATGAAGTGGTGGAAAAACGCCCGGTGGTGCTCCCCGAAGTGATAACAGGGCTGGTCAAATGTGACAACCCGAGGTGCATCACCAACAACGAACCGATGAAAACAAGATTCACGGTCATCGACCGCAACGCCGGGGTTCTCCGCTGTCACTACTGCAGCCATTCCGTAACAACTGAAAACGCAACAATATTATGAAGTTGAACTGGCCCTCCGGAACCATGATATACCCCCTGCCGGCGGTAATGGTGAGTTGTGGCGATTCAATTGAAAACAGTAATCTCATCACGGTGGCCTGGGTCGGTACGGTTTGTACCAACCCGGCCATGTGCTATATATCGGTCCGCCCCGAGCGCCACAGCTACGATCTCATCAAACGCAACATGCAGTTTACCATAAACCTCACCACTGAGAGCATGGCCAAAGCGACGGACTGGGCGGGAGTGAGATCGGGACGCGATTTCAACAAATGGAAAGAAACAGGTCTCACACCCGTGGCCGGAGTGAAAGTGTCGTCGCCACACATAGAGGAATCGCCCATGGCTATAGAATGCGCTGTGACTGAAATATTGCCGCTCGGCAGTCATCACATGTTTCTGGCAAAGGTGCTCAATGTGATTGTCGATGACAAATTCGTCAACCCCCAAACCGGAGCACTCGAACTGGAAAAGGCAGGCCTGATAAACTACTCCCATGGCCACTATTTCAAGCAAGGTCAGGAAATAGGCCATTTCGGGTGGAGTGTGAAAAAGAAAAAAACTAATCGTTAACCAATAAATTTCAAAATGCAACACGACAAAGTAATTTTTGACATCATCCAGCGTGAACACGAACGCCAGAAAAAAGGTATCGAACTCATAGCATCCGAGAATTTCGTCAGCGACGATGTTATGAAAGCAATGGGCTCATGCCTCACAAACAAATATGCCGAGGGTTACCCCGGACATCGTTATTACGGTGGATGCCAGGTGGTTGACGAAGCTGAAAACGTTGCCATCAACCGCATCAAGGAACTTTTCGGAGCGGAATACGCCAATGTGCAGCCCCACTCGGGAGCGCAGGCCAACATGGCCGTTTTCATGTCGGTGCTCAAACCCGGCGACAAATTCCTGGGCCTGAACCTATCGCACGGCGGTCACCTCTCACACGGTAGCCCCGTGAACTTCTCAGGGCTCATGTTCCAGGCTCTGGAATATAATGTTGACGCCAACACCGGACTCATCGACTATGACCAGATGGAGGAAGTGGCACGTCGCGAACGTCCTCGCCTGATTGTGGGTGGCGCAAGCGCCTACAGCCGTGAATGGGACTACGCTCGTATGCGTCGTCTGGCCGACGAAATCGGCGCTATCCTCATGATCGACATGGCACACCCCGCCGGCCTGATCGCCGCCGGTCTGCTCGACAACCCTGTCAAATATGCCCATATTGTCACTTCAACCACCCATAAAACCCTCCGTGGCCCCCGCGGTGGCGTAATCCTCATGGGCAAAGACTTTGAAAACCCCTTCGGCAAAGTGACCAAAAAAGGTGAGATACGTCCAATGTCATCGTTGATCGACTCAGCCGTGTTCCCAGGTGTTCAGGGTGGTCCGCTGGAACATGTGATAGCAGCCAAGGCGGTGGCATTCGGCGAGGCTCTCCAGCCCTCGTTCAAGGAATATCAGACTCAGGTGCAGAAAAACGCCAAAGCTATGGCGCAGGCACTCGCCGACAAAGGCTACACCATCGTTTCAGGTGGAACCGACAACCACTGCATCCTTCTTGACCTCCGTTCAAAATTCCCCGAACTCACCGGCAAAGTGGCTGAAAAAGTGCTTGTGGAAGCCGACATCACCGCTAACAAAAACATGGTGCCCTTCGATAGCCGCTCTCCATTCCAGACTTCAGGCATACGACTGGGCACTCCGGCCATCACAACCCGCGGCGCCAAGGAAGAACTCATGGGCGAGATTGTGGAAATGATCGACACCGTTCTCTCAAATCCCGAAAGCGAATCTGTCATCGCCGCCGTTCGCGAAAAAGTGAACCGGACAATGAACGATTATCCCATGTTCGCTTATTGATCACGCGGATATCGAACAGACTACAGATGATAAGAATCCATCTATTCTACTCATATTGCTGGCCGGCGTCACTTTCATGGCTCCGGCCCGCAACAGGGTGGAGGTAAGCAAAAAACAACAGCGGCTCTGGGTAATCTCACAGAGCAACGACACATTGCTCAACGTGAAGGTGTCGACAGGAAAAAATCCGGGCCACAAACAGCGCCGTGGCGACAACCGAACCCCTGAAGGCAATTTCACCATACAGCAGATTCAGGACGCCTCAGCCTGGACGCATGATTTCAAGGATGGCAAAGGGGAGCGGAAAGGGGCCTATGGCCCATACTTCTGCCGCCTTAAGACTCCGGGATTCTCCGGAATAGGCATCCACGGAACATGCTTCCCCGAACTGTTAGGCACACCCTCGTCGGAAGGATGCGTCAGAATGCATGACGACAACCTCCGAAAATTCGTAAAACTTGTTAAAGTGGGCACTCCGGTGGTCATAAAACCGTGATTTTCCCAAAAATGTCATGTAAAGTTTGATTTATTAAGAAATTATATCTAACTTTGCACCCGCTAAACAATACAAAACAACATTAAACAATTAATCAATGGCTACAAAAATCAGATTGCAACGTCATGGTCGCAAAAACTA
The DNA here is from genome assembly GCA_036308365.1 of Muribaculaceae bacterium. Lineage (GTDB taxonomy): Bacteria > Bacteroidota > Bacteroidia > Bacteroidales > Muribaculaceae > CAJUPY01. The sequence continues at coordinate 8,265 of JAXJVW010000073.1, read as the reverse complement.
TGCGTTTTATCCTATTGTGATCGCCGATAGCAGAGCACCACGAGATGGTAAATTTATTGAAAGGATAGGTTCTTATAATCCTAACACTAATCCTGCTACAATAACATTGAATTTCGAACGCGCTTTGTATTGGGTTAACGTTGGTGCCCAGCCCACCGACACTGTTCGCACAATCCTTTCTAATGAAGGCGTACTTCTCATGAAACACCTCCAGGGTGGCGTGAAAAAAGGTGCTTTCGACGAAGCTGAAGCTGAACGCCGTTTCGCCGCTTGGAAACAGAAAAAACAAGCTCAGATCGACGCTCTCAAAGCATCTATGGCTTCTAAAAAAGAACTCGCTGTGAAAGAAGTTCTCGAAGCTGAACAGGCTAAAAACAAAGCTAAGGCAGAAGCCGTAGCTAAGAAAAAGGCTGAACTCGCTGCCGCTAAAGCTGAAGCTGAGGCTGCCGCTGCCGCTGCTGAAACAGAAGCAGAAACTCCAGCTGCTGAATAACTGAATCGGAATTAATCCGCATTTATAAAGTTTTTAGCAATTTGCTCTAAGCAGTCTCCCGTAGATTCTACGGCTGACTGCTTTTTGCTTTTGTATCTATTCCCCATTCGGTGTGACACCCGCTGACTGATAAAACATTGCGCCAATAACAGATGTCGACAACAATTGCTCAAAAACCGCTGACAGTGGTGATTCCTGTTTTCAACCGTGAAAAGGAATTGCCCGGCACGCTCAGTCATGTGGCTTCGCAAAATCCTGATTTATTCAATCTGGTGATCGTTGACAACAATTCAACGGATAACTCCATGAAGGTGGTGCAGCAGTGGGTGGAGCGTAATCCCCGGTTTTCAACAACGCTACTGAAGGAATCGCATCAGTCGGCAGCCGCGGCCCGTAACAAAGGATTGTCGGTGGCGCGAACACCATGGGTGATGTTTTTCGACTCTGACGATGTGATGCTGCCCGGTCATGTTCAGACGGCTGTCGAAATGGCTCTCGCCAATCCCGAAGCTCAGATAATCGGATGGGATGTCAGACTGAATCTTCCCGACGGGAAACAGCGGATAATGCGTTTCCCTGATTCTGATTTGCTGGCCAATCACCTGGTGCATGGAGTGCTGTCAACACTCCGCTATATGGTCCGGACCGACTTTATAATGGAGGCGGGTGGTTGGAACGCTGACATTCTTAAATGGGATGACCTGGAGTTGGGGGTGCGGTTGCTTTTGAACAATCCTAAAGTAGTAAGGCGAACAGGCAACGCCCTTGTCGACGTATATTTCACCGAACAATCCATCACCGGGACCACCTACGCATCCGGTGAGGGGAAATGGGAGCGGACTCTCGATGAGGTGCAAACCCTGCTCGATGCCCATGAATCGCCATGCTCACAATGGATCGACTACCGCAGGGCCGATCTTGCCGCGACCTACTATCTGGAGAAACGCAAGGATCTGGCATCGCGACTTATGGCCCAGGCGACTCTGAATGCCAGGAATCCGTTCATGGTCAAAGTCATCTATAACTTGAAAAAATTTATTCCCCGTGGAACATGGCGGATTGCGTCGTTGTTCATCCGATGAGTCCACACTCTTCTGTCATCGATGTAATTTAGTGATCTGGATCAGGCATGGTTTTTCCCGCTTTTTGAGCTATGAAAAGTAAAGAATTTGATAAATGTGTCATTGGTTATCGAAGATCAGTCGGAAAACAGTTCGGCTTCAAAAGTTGCGACTACATCAGTTACAGAATAGTTGAAGGCTATTTCTTTTGCCTTTATCATTTAGATAATCATAGCGTCACACTGGAGGTTAAGCCTGTATATTCCGATGATTTGTGGTGTGATGTATTTCTGGTTCCCGGAAACAAAAAACCTATGAGTCTGCGTGGACTCGGAGCTTTCGTAGTGCCGGCGGAACAAATTGGAGAATATGACACATTCGGACCAGATTGGAAAAATCTTACGGAGCAAGACGTTGAAACCATCTGGACCGCTGTTTTCAATTTCATTGAAACCACAATAACCGATTTTATCGCCCGGAATCCATCAGCTGATACATATATTCCATGGAAAAATTATGGAGCAGGCGGTGTGACATTGGTCTATTTGATGTATCTGCTGCATAATAACAAGCCACAGGAAGTGATTGATATTATTCACGATGAACAAAAAAAGGGAAGGGAATGCGAAATGGCCACGGTTATGTATGGCAGGACTGTCGATGGATACACGTTTATTCTTAACTATGCACAAACTAAAATCTGATTGATGATAGATTTGTGACACATCCTTGATGAAGTGGAAAAACGATTTAGAAAAAAGTTTATGAAAAAGTAGATTTTTCCCTTGCCGTGATATAAAAAATCACTAACTTTGCACCGAAAATGGTTGCTCAGCCACATGGAGATGCGGCGTTGAAGCATTAAATGGGAATCCGGTGAGAATCCGGAACAGTACCCGCTGCTGTAAGTCCCGATCAAACGGTTCCGTAATAAGTCATTGAAGCTCAAAGCTTTGAGAAGGCACGGAAATCCGGGGATGAGTCAGAAGACCTGCCATATTTCGCATAAGGATCAACGCCTGCGGGACTATGGGCTCCATCTGACAAATTTCAATCATTTGCCACGTGACTCTGTGCGCTGTGATAATTCATCATAATTATTCCGGACACAAACATACAACTCCCGTAAGCTACTGACCCACAGTAGAAACGGGAGTTTTTTTTGTTTGACTAAATCTGGAAATGAACCACTTGAGAATTATCATATCGGCACTGTGTGCTGTTTCGGCAATCCCTTGCACCCTTGCGCACGCAAGTTCTGACACCATCGCAGAGCGCAAGTTGGACGAGGTGGTTGTACGTGCAACCCGTACCAAATCTGAAACCATTCCGGTGCAAACCCTCACGGGCGATGACCTCAAACGTCTCAATAGCAACAGCGTGGCCGACGCACTGCGCTATTTCGCCGGTGTGCAGGTCAAAGACTACGGTGGAGTAGGGGGCATAAAGACAGTCAACATCCGGTCGATGGGAACAAACCACACCGGAGTGGTCTATGACGGAGTGCAATTAGGCAACGCCCAGAACGGACAGATCGACCTCGGACAATTCTCGTTGGACAACATCGAGGCCATATCGCTTCACAACGGTCAGAAAAGCGCACTTCTGCAGCCGGCACGTGATTTCGGCAACGCCGGAACGGTTTATCTCCGAACCAAAACTCCCGTGTTTGATGACGGTGCAACCTATCATGCCCGCGCCACCCTTCGCTTCGGTTCATTCGACCTCATTAACCCCTCGGCGCTTGTTGAATTGAAACTCTCCGAGAAGGTGAACGCATCGCTCAGCGCCGAATGGCTCAACTCATCGGGAAAGTACAAATTCCGCTACCGACGGGTCAATCCGGCCGGTGAACTGGCCTATGACACCACGGCGGTGAGGCAGAACGGTGACATAAACGCAACACGCATCGAGATGAATCTCAATGGTAATCTGACAAACGGCGTCTGGCATTTCAAAGCCTACAACTATAACTCCGAAAGGGGAGTGCCGGGTGCGATAGTCAACAATGTATGGCGCCGTGGCGAGCGGATCTGGGACACTAACTCTTTTGTTCAAGGTTCAACCACCCTGAGCCACGGACGCTGGACAACCATGGAGAACATAAAATATGCCTTTTACCGCACGCACTATGTCAACAACGACGAAAAACAGATAAAGGTCGACAACCTCTATCGCCAGCGTGAATTCTATTTCTCAACTGCCAACCGGTTTGAGATAATGAACAACTGGAGCGCATCGGCAAGCTATGACTTTCTTTGGAACACGCTCAATGCCGACATGCACGGGTTCGCCCGTCCCTCAAGGGTTTCAAATCTGCTTTCGGTGGCGACAGCCATAAACCTCCCGCGGTTGAAGGTCACGGCCAGCGGACTGATGACTTTTGTCCACGACCACCTGCGCGGACAGGAATCGCCGGCCGATAAACATGTGTTCACCCCCGCCGTCTACACCTCGTTTTATCCGCTGCGCGACAGAGAATTCTCTGTCAGGGCTTTCTATAAAAAGTCATTCCGTATGCCGACTTTCAACGACCTGTATTATGCCGATATGGGCAACTCCAAACTCAATCCCGAACGGGTTGAGCAGTTCAACGCCGGTTTGCTGTTTGACACACACCATGATGGCTTCCTTTCGGCGATGCGCTTCAGCTGCGACGCCTACTATAATAATGTCCGCGACAAAATCGTGGCCTATCCCAAGGGTCAGCAGTTCCGGTGGACAATGCTCAACCTCGGAGTGGTCGACATCCGCGGGATCGACCTGACTGCACTGCTCACGGTTAACCCACGCGCTGACCTTTATCTCACCTTTCGTGGCCAGTACACCTACCAGAAAGCAATCGATATAACCAATCCTGCCGATAACTACTACCGACATCAAATCCCGTATATCCCCCACCACTCAGGCTCTGCTGTGGTTAACGCTACATGGCGACGTTTGGGGTTGAACTACAGCTTCATCTATGTCGGCGAACGCTACAACCAGCAGGAAAACATCAGGTATAACTACACTCAGCCATGGTACACATCGGATTTGTCAGTCAGCTATGACCTGCGCATGGCTGCGGTCAACACCCGTATTCTTGCGGAGGTTAACAATCTCTTCAGCCAGGACTATGACGTGATTATAAACTATCCCATGCCGAAACGAAATTTCAGAATATCGCTGACCGTTGAACTATGAAACAATCTTTCTATAACATATTATTTTTTCTGCCGCTCCTGTTGGGTGTCACGAGTTGTCGGGATGACGAACTCGTGGTGCCAACGGAGTATGATGTAATCCCTGAAGTTCCCTCGGCGACCACATCCATCCGTGGATTCTATCTGGTCAATGAGGGAAACATGGGATCGAACAAATGCACTCTCGATTATTACGACTACTTCACCGGACTCTATGCGCGCAATTTCTATGCCGAACGCAACCCAAATGTAATCAAGGAGTTGGGCGACGTGGGTAATGACATCGGTGTCTACGGCTCCAAACTCTATGTGGTGGTTAACTGCTCACATAAAGTGGAGGTTATGGACGCCCGCACCGGTGTACGGCTGGGGCAGATCGATATTCCCAACTGCCGATATGTCAGGTTCCACCGTGGCAAAGCCTACATCAGCTCATATGTGGGCCCGGTGCAGATTGACCCCTCAGCTCCAAAGGGGGCCGTGTATGAGGCTGACACACTGACGCTTCAGGTAACCCGAAAAGTGACGGTTGGCTATCAGCCGGAGGAGATGGAAATCGTTGATGACTACATGTATGTGGCCAACTCCGGAGGCTACCGCGCCCCGGTTTATGACAACACGGTGTCGGTCATACAAATGATTGACTTCAAGCAAGTGCGGCAGATTCCCGTGGCCATAAATCTGCATAGGATGAAAAAGGATCGTTATGGAAAACTCTGGGTCAGTTCACGCGGCGACTATCAGAAACGCCGTTCATGCTTATGCGTATTGGAGAAACGCCGCACATCAAACCGTGTGGAAGTGACTGACACACTTGATATTGCGTGTTCAAACATGGTCATAGCAGGCGACTCGCTCTTTTACTATGCCACGGAATGGAACGACTACACCTCGTCAAACACCATCTCCTATGGGATAATTGACGTACGCACAAAACGGCGTGTTTCTGAAAATTTCATAACCGACGGATCGGAAAAGGATATAACCATCCCTTACGGCATAGCCGTCCATCCTGAAACAGGCGACATTTTTGTCACCGATGCTAAAAACTACGTGTCGTCGGGCACGCTCCACTGTTTCACACGCCATGGAAAGAGGAAATGGAGTGTCCGCACCGGCGACATTCCGGCACATATAACATTTCTTCCACGATGAAAATAAATCCTACCGGCATAGTTCTGCTGATGGTTATGCTTGCGGCATGCAAGGCTGACCTCCCTTCGGTGTCGCTCGGCATCGACGATGTGTATTACATTGAGCGCATGAAAAAACTCCGGCTGACACCGGCATACACCGGATCGGAATACAGATGGAGCGTCAATGGCAGCGTGGTGGCTGACACACGTGAGTACATTTTCATGGCCGGTGATGAGGGCGACTACAACCTGAGGTTCGAAATCATCGATCCCGAAACACCTTATTCCCATGATTTCGTCATTCATGTGATGCATGAGGAGGTTGAATACAGCCCCTACATTGCCACAGTGCTGGAATACTCACCGGCTCCTGGGCAGTTCATCAATGAAATGCCAAAGTATGAGGATGGCGACACAGAGGCCGACATGGTCCGAAAGGCGCAGGAGTCAATCGTGGGAAAAAACGATGTGATGATTTCATTAGGCGGATTTGGCGGTTACGTAACCTTCTCCTTTGACCACACGGTGATAAACAAACCGGGCGAAGCCGATTTCCGAATCTGGGGCAACAGCTTCTATGAACTGACCGATTCGGAGCGCCCGGGAGGCTCGGCCGAGCCGGGGGTGGTGTGGGTCAGTTATGACACCAACTGCAACGGAATCCCTGATGACGAGTGGTTTGAACTGGCCGGTAGCGAGTATGGCAACCCGCTGACACGCCGCAACTACACAATCACCTATAAGCGTCCTGACCCTGACAGGGAAATAGTGGAGGATGAATCGGGCATGCTGACCGATCTGTTCTATATTTCATGGACCGGTTCCGACGGCGACACCGGTTATATGCCTCAAAACAGATTCCATCAGCAGGATTATTACCCTAAATGGGTTCATGAACCATCAGTTACTTTCACTGGCACTTCTCTTCCGCGAAATGCCGTGGATACAAGTGGTGACGGGTCATATTTCATCCTATATTGCTATCCGTGGGGATATGTCGACAACCATCCCAACGACTACGCCGAGCTCAACAGCTTCGACATTTCGTGGGCCGTTGACCGTCATGGAAAAAAAGTTGACCTGCCCGGAGTCGATTTCATCAGAGTGGTGACCGGAGTGAACCAGTATTGCGGATGGATCGGGGAAACCTCAACGGAGATTTGCCGGGCGCAGGACCTGCACATAACACCTTTGGAATAAACAGTCTCAAAATATAACCATAACAACAATGAAAAAGAGATCATTATTGATTTCCATTTCGTTGATGCTCATCGGAGCATCGGCAAGTGGAGAAATCCTTCAGTGGGATAAAATCGAGCATTGGAGCGGCGATGGACCAAACAAGGCTGCTCTCGTGGTGCAGTTCGACACAGGTGCGAATGATAATCCCGGAACAATCGTGTGGGGATTCCGGTGGAACGATGGTGAATCGCTCACATCGGAGGATATGTTAAGAGCCATAGCTTCTGATGCATCCGATTTGCTGATACTGGTACAATTCACCGGCAGCATGGGCTCCACGCTTAACGGCTTGGGTTACGCCTCTGATGTGACGGCACTAATCGACAACATCAGCTATGACTTTGATCATGCCAAGGATGATTCACGCATATCGTTCGGATTCATCACTCCAAACAAAGCCATGGGGCAGACCAAGGCCCCGGGCGATGAAACACCGTCAATGATTTTCGACGCATTGGAAGCCGCGAAGACAACCCACATCATTGACCATCCCCTCAATCAGCGCGAGTATGGCTATCCGGCCTATGACTATGATTGGTGGAAACTGTCGTCAGACGCCAGAAACCAGTATTGGAATTCCGGCTGGTATGAAAGTTACTGGAGTTTCTGGCTCGGTGACGCCGACCTGTCAGCAATGACTTACTCCGGAATGGGTATGAGTTCTGTGGAACTTCATGATGGCGATGTCCACGGATGGAAACATTTCCCTGTGAGTTATGAAGATATGAACAATGACTTCTTCGACTACATCGACTCTCACTCTGATTGGCTTCCTCTGAACTACAAGCATTTCAACCTGACCGACGGTGTTGAGCTGATTGAACAGGACGGTGACAACCGGATTGAGTATTACAACATCAACGGCACAAAAGTTGAGGCACCATTGTCGCCCGGACTTTACATCCGCCGCGAAGGAAACGCCGTAAGCAAATTGATTGTCAGGTAGTTCCGCTGCCGATGGTCGGCAAACGTTTCCTAATGGAATATTCCTTTATCTATTTAAGTAACTGGTGGAAATTATTTTGATATTTATCCGAGGTGAATTTTTAGAAGATTTTCCCTCGAAGAAGAGGGAGCTTAGCGAGCTAAGTGACCGATGATGAGAGGAAAAGATTTAAAAATTACGCCGGAGAAATATCAAAATAAGT